>NZ_CP150290.1:5262272-5572500 GCF_038051995.1 Paenibacillus sp. FSL H8-0537
CCGCATAAATACAGCATCTACCACACCGCCAATGTATCCCGCTATCGCTCCAATCGCTCCGCCCGTCACACAGCCGACAAGCACCGAAATGAAACCGATCAGCAAGGAATCCCGGCTGCCATGCACGACAACGCTGAATACGTCACGTCCAAAATAATCGGTTCCGAACACATGCTGAAGACTTGGCGGCTGCATAATTTGATCCGTATCCATCAGCGTAGGCGAATAGGGAGCAATCAAGCTCGGAATTAAAGCACAGCTAATAATAAACAACACGATAACCGCTGCGGCATAAATCAGGAGATCCGTAGGCGCCAGCCTTATTTTTTTGCGGGATTTCGCAGCCCCTTCTGCCCTGCTTCCTTGCCATATCTGTTTGCCAATGACGGCTTGCTTCATTTGAATCTTTTGCCCCTTTCTGCCTACGCTACCCGGTACGCCTTACGCGCGGATCGATCAACGTATAGGAAATGTCCACAAGCAAATTCACAACAATGTACACGATCGCCGAGAAAAAAATAACGCCCTGCACGACCGGCAAATCCTTCGCCATAATCGCATCGGCAATAATTCGTCCAATGCCTTGGCGCGAGAACACCGTCTCAATGACCACTGTCCCCGCCATCAAATCGCCAATAATAACGCCAACCATCGTCAATGCGGGAATCAGTGCATTTCGCAGCGCATGCTTATACATGATGAACCGCCCCGGCAAGCCCTTTGCCCGAAGTGTAACGATAAACGGCTCATTAATGACCTCAAGCATGCTATTGCGAACCATCCGAACGATAAAGCCTGAGCCAACGAAGCCGAGCGTAACGGCGGGCAGCACCAGCGTGCTGAAGCCATCCGAGCCCATTGCCGGAAACCAGCCCAGCTGTACTGAGAAAATAAGAATAAGCAAAATGCCCGACCAAAATGTCGGCATCGAAATGCCGAACAAACCAACCATTCGCGCGACGATGTCAATCCAGCGATTGCGGTGAATCGCCGACAGCACACCTAGCGTGACGCCGATAACGACGGCAATGAGCGAGCTTAACGCCGTCAAAGCGAGCGTGGCGGGAAAATGCTCGACGATCTTCTGCAATACCGGCTCCGAATTAACGATCGATTTGCCAAAATCGCCCTGCAGCACATGCAGAAAATATTCCCCAAACCGCTCATAGAACGGTTGGTTCAGCCCGAGCTGCTCCCGCAAATTAGCAATCATCTCCGGTGTGGCGGAAGACGGATCAAGAATAAGGAGCGCAGGGTCGCCGGGCAGCACATTGACGATACAAAAGACGAGCACCATCGTGCCGACCAGCACCAGCAAGGACGTATAAAGCCGAACGCTTACCGCTTTTAACATACTGCATCTCCGCTCCTTCCCAGCTTTTATACTTAAATTACGATATGCTTACTCGGCTATATACACATCATTAAAGATCGGATAGCCCAGCGAGTCAAAAGCTAATCCTTGCACCTTTTTCGAGGCAGCTACTGTATAAGGGAATACATAAATCGGAATAATGACGGCCTTATTAATGATGAGCTGCTGTGCTTCCTTATAGATCGCTTCACGCTTCGTCTGGTCCTGCTCGGTCGCCCCATCCTCAAGCAGCTTATCCAGCTCGGGATCGGATAAATTCGGCAGGTTTTGGCGTGCCCCCGGCGCTGTTGTGTGATAGATAGAATAAAGCGCGTTAGGATCAGAGTTTACCTGGCTATTGCCGTACAGATCATAGTTATTGTTCGCATAAACGACGGTCGCGACATCCTTCGTAATCTCTACATCTACCTGAATGCCCAGCGGCTTAAGCTGCTGCTGCACGATTGCGGCAATATCATTGCGCTTCTCGCGGTTCGGCGAGCCATCGACATAATGGAGCGTCAGCTTCTTCCCGTCTTTTTCCCTGATGCCATCTGCCCCTGCTTTCCAGCCCAGCTCGTCAAGCAGCTGCTTTGCTTTCTCGATATCCGGCTTTACGCCGCCTTCAAGCGAAGCGTCATAGCCGAAAATGCCTGGTGAAAGCGGCGACCACGCCTGCTCATACGTTCCGAGATACAGCGTTTTGACGATTGCCTCGACATTGATGCCAAGCTGCAGCGCCTGCCGAGCCTTAAGCTCATTCCATGGTGCCTTGCTATGATTGATGAACAGCGTATAAGGCAGGCCAACGGTACCCGCTTGGTATAGCTGGCTGTTCGCATCGTTTTTGAAAGAGAGAATATTTTGCGGCGGCACCGTCTCAGCGGCAAGCACCTGCCCGCTTTGGACGCTGCCGATCCGCGTAGCCTCCTCAGGCACAATTTTGAAAATGATTTTATCCAAATTCGGCGCGCCCTGCTGGCTGACCGTTTCCGGCGCCCAGTTGTAATCGGGGTTTTTCTCCACGACGATTTCTGAATTTTTATCCCATTTTACAAACTTGAATGGCCCTGTTCCGACAGGATGCTTAGTGAATTGATCCCCATCCTTCTTCGCCGCCGTCGGCGACACAATGCTGAGCAGCGCTTGGCTTACATTGCCCAAGAACGCTTGCGACGGCTCGGATAGGTTCAATTTGACCGTAAACTCATCAATGACCTCCGACGATTCATAAGGCCTAACGAGCGCTAAAGCATTCGCTGCTTTGGTCTCCGGGTCAATGATCCGGTCAAAGCTATATTTTACCGCTTCAGCGTTGAAAGGTGTGCCATCCTGAAACTTAACGTCCTGGCGAAGCTTGAACGTATACGATTTTCCATCCTCCGAAATCGACCATTCCGTTGCCAGCCAAGGCTTAATTTCTCCGCCCGGAAGCTGGACGACCAGCGTATCGTAGAGCGTACGAATGACCCTGACTGCAACGGCAAGGCCGCTGCGATGCGGATCAAGCTGATCGGGAGAGGTGGCGAGCGCATAGCTTAGTTCGCCGCCTTGAGCAGGTGCGCTGCTCTGCTCTGCCGAAGACGCAGGGGCGGCACCAGAGATGTTCCCGCCCGTATTCGCGCTGCTCTTGCCCCCTCCTCCGCTGCATCCTGCCAGTACAAGGGTAACCGCTAGGGCGAGGCTGGTCATTTTCATCCAAACCGCTGGTTTGCTGTATGCTTTGCTCATATCCCTCACCCTTCCTATACGGTCGTCACCTTGGTTTTGGCATAACGGTTTTCCGGCACAGGTACGCCGAGATGTCCGCGCAGCGTGTCATGCTCATATTCCTCACGGAACAATCCGCGCTCCTGCAAAATCGGCACAACCTGATCAACAAACTCCGTCAGTCCCGTCGGGATAGAGGATCCGACAATAAAGCCGTCTACCGCCCCCTGCTCAAACCATTGCTGAATTTGATCCGCTACTCTCTCTGGCGTGCCGATGAACGTCGGCCTTGGCGTCGTTTCTTGAAGCGCCACCTGGCGAAGTGTCAAGCCGCCTTCCTTCGCCTGCCGTTTGATACGGTCCGTCGTGCTGCGGAAGCTGTTTAGTCCAATTTCGCCCAGCTCCGGGAACGGCTCATCAAGCGGATATTGTGAAAAGTCATGGTGGTCAAAATAACGTCCCAAGTAATCGAGCGCCTTCTCAATATTTACAAGCTGCGCCAGCTCCTGATATTTGCGTTCTGCTTCTTCATCCGTCGCCCCAATGATTGGCGCAATGCCTGGCAAAATCGCGATATCCTCCGAATAGCGTCCATGCGCAGCAGCACGGCCTTTCACATCATCATAAAATTGCTTGCCCTGCTCGATAGATTCAAAATGGGCAAATACCGCATCCGCTACTTTAGAAGCGAAGTTTTTGCCATCCTCCGACGAGCCTGCTTGAAAAATAACCGGATGCCCCTGCTTCGATCTGGAAATATTCAGCGGCCCCTGCACCGAGAAAAACTCGCCTTTATGGTTCAAGGTGTGCAGCTTTTCCGGGTCAAAAAACTGGCCGCTTTCTTTATCGCGAACAAAAGCGTCATCCTCCCATGAATCCCACAGCCCCCGCGTCACTTCCAAATATTCATTTGCAATCCGGTAACGTGTCGGGTGGTCGGGATGCTCCGTCTTGCCAAAGTTTTTCGCTGAGCCTTCAAGCGGCGATGTTACGATGTTCCAGCCTGCACGGCCGCCGCTAATATGATCAAGCGAGCTAAATTGTCTCGCTACAGTGAAAGGCTCGCTATAGGAAGTAGAAAGCGTACCGACTAGGCCAATCTTCGATGTAACCGCACCAAGCGCAGATAAAATCGTCAATGGCTCAAAGCGGTTTAAAAAGTGGGGAATGGATTTTTCATTAATATATAAGCCATCAGCAATGAATACAAAATCAAGCTTGCCCGCTTCTGCCTTCTGCGCCTGCTGCTTGTAAAATTCAATATTAACACTTGCGTCAGGCTGTGCGTCTGGATGTCTCCATCCAGCAATATTCCCGCCTACTCCGTGCAAAATAGCGCCTAGCTTCAATTGTCTCTTTTTAGTTGTGGTCATGATTGTTCCCTCCTGTTGGTTGTTCGCTTCTAATTTTTTATTATTCCTAGTGGTTTTGTCGTATTTAATAATGATTGAAACGAGTTTACCATCGTTTGCCGAATAAAAGCCAATAGAGCTTTTCTATTTTGGCATAAAAAAAATCAATGCTGCACAGCTAGAGGAATATTCAGGCTCGCGGATTTTTCTACTGAGCACAGACGACGTTTAATCCAAAGAAACGATTTGCCGCATCGTAAGGAGCAAAAGGTGGAAGCCGCTTCCATCTGGAAGATGCAATGTGGAACTTCAATGATCCATTAACGCGGGATTGGGCTTGAGATCGTATGCGAGCCAGCTGCTGATTAAATGTAGCGCCACATAGATACACTTGGTGGACACAGCAGCAGCTATTTCAATAGAATCATGGGTTGTGGCACAAGTTGCTGACTCAGGAGCCGCTAATGCACTGCTCATTTCCATTTTGTGGAGATAATGAGATCCATAGCGGATTTCCTGTCCGCTTACCGCCTGAACTCGTCGCAGCAGCCAGAATAGCGGAACCTCAGTCCCTCAAAAAAAGGAGGGTGCAGCCCAAGCGTTCTTAGGTTCTGCAACAATCGCATGCTTCGGCTCCCCAAGCTTAATGTGAAATGAAAAATGGCTCAGCATGAGATTAATTCCCTCATGCTGAGCCATTTTTTTGCCATCTACTTACGTTGTTAGTCTCTAGTTAGTGTCCAGTAGCCTCTGCTAAGCGCCGAACTGCGCTTTATGCAGGCGGTTATATACGCCTTTAATGGCCAGCAGCTCATCATGGCTGCCCTGCTCTTTAATGCCTTCCTCCGTAACGACAACGATGCGGTCAGCATTTTTGATCGTCGCAAGACGATGCGCAATAACGAGCGTCGTGCGCCCTTTGGACAGCTCAGCCAGCGCCTGCTGAATAGCTGCTTCCGTGGCCGTATCAAGCGCCGAGGTCGCTTCATCAAGAATAAGGATTGGCGGATTTTTCAGGAACATGCGGGCAATGGAAAGGCGCTGCTTCTGTCCGCCTGACAATTTAACGCCGCGTTCGCCGATCAGCGTGTCCATTCCTTGGCCCTGCGAAAGAATAAGCTCTTCCAGCTGTGCTCTGCGAGCCGCCTCCCAAATTTCTTCTTCGGTAGCATTCAGCTTGCCGTAAGCAATATTTTCGCGAATGGTGCCATCAAACAAGAACACATCCTGCTGCACGATACCGATTTGGCCGCGCAGTGAATCCAGCTTAATTTTCCGAATGTCGAGGCCGTCAATTTCAATCGCCCCGTCTGTAACCTCATAGAAGCGCGGCAGCAGGCTGCATATCGTGGTTTTGCCGGCTCCCGATGGACCAACAAGAGCTACCGTCTCTCCTGTTTTCACAGTTAAATCAATATGATTCAAAATCGATTTGCCTTCCTCATAACCAAAGGATACATCGCGGAACGTAATTTCTCCCTCCAAGCGGCTAATCACCTTGGCATCCGGCGCATCCTCAATATCCGGCTCGGTTTCGAGCAGCTCCAAATAACGCTTAAAGCCAGCAATTCCCTTCGGATACGTCTCAATAACCGAGTTGATTTTTTCAATTGGACCAAGAAACACATTGGAAAGCAGGACAAATGCCATAAATTCACCGAACGTCATTTGGCCTTGAATCACGAACCAAGTACCGCAAGCGAGTACAAACAAGGAAACAAATTTCATCAGTATGTAGCTGATCGATGAGTTCCAAGCCATAACACGGTAAGCGACCAGCTTCGTTTGCAGAAAACGACCATTGTTCACTTCAAATTGATCCACTTCATGCTTCTCGTTGGAGAACGCTTGAACGACGCGAATGCCGCTAACTGTATTTTCAACGCGGGCATTATAGTCGGCAATATCGGAAAACATTCGATGGAACGCCTTGGACATCTTGCGGCTGAAATACAGCGACAAGTAGACCATCAGCGGAATAATAATAAACGTCAGCACCGCCAGCTGCCAGTTGATGGTCAGCATGAGCCCGAATGCGCCCAGCAGCGTCATAATGGCAATAAACATGTCCTCCGGCCCGTGGTGGGCAATTTCCCCAATATCCATCAGGTCATTCGTCATCCGAGATACAAGATGCCCCGTCTTATTATTGTCGAAGAAACGGAACGATAGCTTCTGAATATGGTTGAACAGCTTGCTGCGCATATCCGACTCTATTTGAATGCCGAGCTTATGCCCCCAATACGTCACCACATAATGGAGGAACGCACTTACTACATAAATACCAATCAGGCCCACACAGGACCATAAAATCCATTTCCAATTGCCCGAAGGCAGCAAATCATCCACGACCCGGTTCAAGGCAAGCGGGAACACCAGCTCCAGCAAAGCTGCAAACACCGCGCAGGAGAAGTCCAGTATGAACAACCCCTTATAAGGTCGGTAATAGTCAAAAAAACGGCGAAGCATGTCATCATTCCTCTTCTGTCATAATGGTAAGCCTTATTGGAAAACAATCCAATACTGATAATGATTATAATTATCAGCCTTTCCAGTTTATCGCAGCCTTATTTTTAAAGCAATGGACAAAATGGAGATGAACAAAAAAATAATACATCCACTTTCACAATATAAAAAAAACAAAAAAAGACCTACATTAAAATTAGGTCTTAAAATTATTTAATCGTTTACCCTTTAACCGAACCCGCCGCAATCCCTTCAACAATACGGTTGCTGAGGAACAGAAACGTAATCAAAATCGGAAGAATGCTAATCATAAGAGTGGCTCCGATTGCCCCCCAATCCGTCGTGTACTGACCGATAAAATTTTGCACGCCGACAGTCAATGTTTTATAAGAATCAGAGCTAATAAACGTGTTAACAAAAATAAATTCATTCCAGTTGTAAATCATGTTGATGATCGCCGTTGTAGCAAGCACGGAGCTTGTCATCGGGAGTACGATCTGGACGAACATCCGATTGACCGAGCAGCCGTCAATTATAGCGGCTTCCTCCACCTCGCGCGGTAGCGCATAGTAGAACCCGAGCAGAATCATGATCGTAATCGGCATGTTGAAAGCAACATAAGATAAAATCAGAGACAGGGGATGATCCGTTAGCCCCACTTTATTAAACAGGCTGAACAGCGGGATTAGCGTGGAATGAACCGGAATCATCATGGCCACCATGAATAATCCCAGTACAAGCGAGCTGCCCTTCCATCTCATTCTTGTGACGGCATAAGTGACTAAACTGCCCAGCAGCACAGTTATTAACGTAGCTGAAACGGTGATCCAGACGCTGTTAAAAAAATAAACATCAATGTTCCCGGCGCTCCAAACCTTCTCATAGTTTTCCCATCGAGGATTCATCGGCAGAGACAAAGGCGGGAGATTAAATACTTCCTGATTGTTTTTAAGAGAGAAAAACAACAGCCAGACAAGAGGAAATAGCTGCAGCGCCGCAACCACAATTAAAACGGCATATAAAACGCTATACCCCAGCCTGATGCCGATCCCCGGTTTTGCTTCCGACAGCTCACTCCGAATTCTGATATTCCCAGTAACCATGAAGTCTTCCTCCTTACGAGTATTGAATCGTATCCTTTGAGGCCGTTAATTTGCGAATGACCCAAGTGACAGCCAGACAAATGACCAGCAGAAAAAAGCCGATTGCGCTGCCATATCCAAAATCGTAGGCTCGAAATGCTTCATGATACATGTAAGAGGCCATAACTTCGCTCGCCCCATTGGGACCGCCGTCTGTCATAACAAAGATCAAATCAAAATATTTCAAAGAGCCCACAACAGCCAGTACAATCGTTACTTTAATCACTTCCATCACAAGCGGCAGCTTAATTTTCCAAGCAATTTGCAGGGCATTCGCTCCGTCAATCCTGGCCGCTTCCTCAAGAGATGCCGGAATATTTTTCAGAGCCGCATAATAAATCAAAATATAAAAACCCGCATACTGCCACAAAATCGGAATAAATAAAGCAAACAATACGAGCGATGACTCAGCTAGCCATGCGGGAGGGTTGGCAAACCCAAGTGATTCCAGGATGCTGTTCAGCACGCCGTTAGTTGGATGATAGATTTTGAGCCAAAGCTGCGCAATCGCTACCGATGATAGAAGCATAGGGATGAGATAGATTTTGCGAAATAATTGAGCTCCTTTGATTCGCGCGGCTAACACCATTGCTACAATAAGGTAGAGCAGAAGGCTCATTCCCGAGAAAACGGCAAGCAGCAAAGAATGCCACGCGCTGTTCCAGAAAGTTTCATCCTTGAACAAAGCAAGGTAATTATCCAACCCAACGAAGGTCATCGCACCAATGCCATTCCATTCATTCAAACCGTAATAAGCGGTTAACACAATCGGAATATAAACAATAGCTAATATTAATAACAGAGACGGCAGCACGTATAAAGCAATTATTTTTTTGTTCGAAAGCACTTTGTCCAATTGGGCCGACTCCTTTCCTTCATGATGAATGAGCGGAAGACATATTCGGGACTTGCCCGCAGTTATGTCTTCCACCGATCAATCTTAAGGGAGATTATTTCCCTTCGGAAATGGCTTTATCATGCTCTTCCGAGAATTTCTCAGGCGTCACTGCCTTTCCAAACAGAGCTTGAATCATATTCAGATGAGTTTCGGCTGCACTCGCCTGCATTTGAACATCTGCAAATAAGGTAATGCTGCTTGCTTGATTCATTTCATTAAATAAATCAATGTAAAGCTGCGGCAGCTCCATGCTGGATGTATCCACTTTAGTCGCAGGAATAACGCCCGCCCCAGTCACCGCTTGCTCTCCCCACTGAGTTACAAAGTATTCGACGAATGCTTTCGCTTCCGCTTTTACCGCAGAATTTTCGGATACGAATAGACCGACACCCGGACCCCCTACCCAGCTGTTAATGTCGCCTTTTCCGCCCTCAACTTTCGGGAATTTAAAGAAACCAACACTGTCGCGAAATTCTTTCGGGATATCTTCATTTGTCGTAAAGTTTGGCAGCTCCCATGTGCCCATCATATACATGGCAGCTTTGCCATTCAGAAACTCCGACTTTGCTTCCTCATTGGACAAACCGTTGAAACCCTTCACGAACGCATTGCTGTCTACTAGTGTCTGTACTTCAGTCGCTGCTTGCAGCAATCCTTCGTCTGTAAAGGCTCCTTCGCCGTTTATCGCTCCGGATAATGTCTGCTGCCCGGCGATTCGATCAGCTAGGTACATATACCAGAGCGACCCCGTCCAACGGTCCTTGTTGCCAAGCGCAATCGGCGCAATTCCATTTTCGGACAGTGTTTTTGCAATAGCCTTTAATTCCTCGTAGGTTTGCGGGATTTCAAGCTTGTATTTCTCGAATAAGGATTTATTATAGTAAACCGGAGCAATGTTGAATTCAAGTGGGAGCGCGTACGTTTTACCGTCAATCGCATATGCCTCTGTCGTACCGGATACGAACTTGCCGTTCAGCTCGCCGCTAAGCAAGTCGTCTACAGGTGTAAACAGCTTTCCTTCCACGTACGGCTGCAAGAACCCGGCCGCCCACGTTACACCGACATCCGGCAGTTTATTGGATGCCGAAAGCACCTTCAGCTTGTTTTTATATTGCTCGTTATCCAGCACTTCTTGCTTGATCGTCACATTCGTATGCTCATCCTGATAGGCTTTAATGATTTGATTTACGATTTTGTTTTGGCCTGCTGACACACCCTCCGGCCATAAATGCATAAAGTTAATCGTGACCTGCTCACCGCTCTCGCCTGCTGTCTCCTTACTGCCACTGCTGCTTTCATTACTGTTTGTGCCGCAACCAGCTGCTACCAGAACCAGGCAAAACGCCAATAAGAGCATCAATCCTTTTTTCTTGAACACGTTTACATCCCCTTTAATCCTAATGTAAGCGTATTAATACCGCTTTAATTAGATTGTAGCAACACTTTTAGCAAGCCGTAAGGACATAAGCATTGGGAGTAATACCATAATTATTGGATCATTTTTTCAGAATGAGAGACGTTTTGACGATACTGCCTTGGACTAGTGCCCTCTATGGAACGAAACACTTTGACAAAATATTTTGCTGTTTGGTAGCCCACCTGCTCTGAAATTTCCGCAATCGAGTCTCTCGTATTGACCAGCAGTTCCTTGGCCCGCTGCACTCGTCTGCGACTCAAATAGTCGCTGAAGGTGAGACCTGTCTGCTCTTTAAACAGAACGCTGAAGTAGCTGGCATTCATATGCAAATGATCTGCAACTGCACGCATAGAAACCTGTTCGCTCAGATGATCATCGATATGGCGGAGCGCATCACGCACCTGAATGCTGTACTGCTTCTCCTCTTGCACCGTACCTAGTAATTTGGGGTCAAAAAGTTTCTCCATTCTCACCATCCGGCTTATCTCTTCTTCCCTTTTCAAAGCCAGCTCGACTGCTTGCACTAATTTTTCTTTAACCAGTGGTTTTAGCAAATATGAGACGACCCCAAGCTGAAGTGCTTTCTGAGCATAATCGAATTCGGGATGCCCGGAAATAACAATAACCACAGGGGGAAGAGTCATCGCGCTTAATCGTTCGACCAGCTCCAGGCCTCCCACCTCCGGCATTCTAATATCGGTCACGAGCAGATGAGCTTCATTTTGCTGCAACCAAGCTAAAGCCTCCACTCCGCTGGATGCCATTTCGATTCGATGTCGGCCGCAGGACCACGCTTCCAGCGTTTTGCGAATTCCCTGCCTTGTTCTAGGTTCATCATCTACGATTAAGATGGTCTTCATTTATTCCATTCCCTTCCAATTTATTAGGTATCTCAAACGTAACGGAAGTTCCGCAACCAGGCTCGCTCGCAATGTCCAGCCCGCTTCCAGCTGCATGATAATAAAGCCTCAATCTACGCTCCACATTGGACACGCCAACACCTGTCCCTTTGAAGCTGCTCGCATAACCTTCTTTCATGAATGCTTGGAGAGACTCCACTGCGGCTGCGTCCATGCCCGGTCCATCGTCCGTTATAATCACTCGCGTAAACCCTTCCCGGCTTGAAGGCTCGGCACGAAGAACAACAGTCCCCGGCCCGAGTCGCTGCTCAATTCCATGCAGGATAGCGTTCTCTACGAGCGGTTGAATTAATAGTTTGGGCACGGGTACAGTCCTGCACGCCTCTGCAGCCTCTATTCGCCACGACAGCCTGTCAACCATCCGCATCTCCATAATTCTTAAATAACGTTCTGCATGATCCATTTCATCACCTATCGTAACCCACTCATCATCCTCAGTTCGGTTGATCACATAACGGAACAAGCCTGACATGGCGACTACAATTTGTGCGAGGTCCTCTTCCCCTTTATCATCAAGCTCCCAATAAAACGCTTCCAATGTATTAAACAGAAAGTGAGGATTAATTTGGGCTTGCAGTGCTTTCAGTTCAGTTCTACTCTGTATAATTTCCTTCTGGTATACCACCTCAATTAGTTCATTCAAGGAATCGACCATTTGGTTATATGTATTGTTGAGCTCATTAATCTCCATGGTTGAGGCGGTATTCGGGTTCGCTTTCAACGTGCCCAATCTCGCACCGCGCATCGCTTTAATCAAGTTTAATATCGGCCGAGTAATCATCGTTGACAAAATAAAGCTCAAGACCAGAAACAACAAACCCCCGACCGCACCAGATACAAGAATAGCCGTCCGTAGAACTGAAATACCTGCCGTTGCATAATTTACAGGTGTCAATATGGCCAGCTTCCACCCCGTCTCCTTCGATTGCTGCTCAATCGCTATATACGATTCATCGCCCACCGTAATCGTTTCTCCGCCATGATTAAGAATATTTCCCTCACCTGCATCCATAGCTAAATCAGAAAAAATTTCTTGGCCCGCCCCATCAAATAGAGCCATATGCTCCCGCGTTTCATTCTCATTTTCCGTTACGGCAGCTGTGAGCTCAAAATAGCTTTTTTCAATATGAACGACTAAATAGCCAGCATGGATGAAAGAACGGTCCACTAAACGTATATGGCGAATAGCAATGACAACGTTTGCATCCTGTGGGTCAAAGCCAAGCCAAACCAAGCGTCCTTTTCCGCTATCTGCTTGTTCAATCCACTCCTTCGGCACCCGGCTTTCCAGACTAATATCATCTAGCGGAAACAGCCTTCTATAATCGCTGCTGTACATTTCAAGTGCCCGGATACCCGTGACATACGCTTCATATTTTCGGGCTTCCTGCTGCAGCGACTGACGCTCCTCAAAGCGGATCGGCTTGCCAGCGATTTCCCGCGTCAATAATCGCTGGATAGACGCATTCGTAGCCACCTGCGCGGTAAGCGTATCGATTTGTCCCAGAAGCACGTCAAGCTTCCCCATAGCTTGAACGGCAGTCTGTTGAATATGCTTCTCCGCGCTGTTTCGCAAGAGCACGGATACCTGGCCATACATAAAGTAGCCGACCGATGCCAGCACAATAACCATAACAAGCATAAACCCAATTAATATCTGGTTGCGCAGCGTATTCAACTGCCCTAGCTTCTTCAAGAGCTACATTCCTTTCTATTCTCTATTCCGTCCTATCGTTCGCCCATATATTCTACCTCGTTTTCCATTAATTTCATATAGCAGATGCCTAAGCAGCAAAGTCTTCTTTGTATTAAAAAAACCTCCTAAATTTCAGGAGGTTTTACGATTGCAATTATCGGAGCAGCTTGCGAATCAGCTTCTTGCCCCACTTGGACGTCGGATAGCGGAATGGCATGTCAAAGCGTGTTGTTTGCTTAAGCAAGCTTTTCTGGTGAGAGAAAGTGTAAAAGGTCTTCTCCCCATGATAGCTGCCCATGCCGCTGTCCCCTACTCCGCCAATAGGCAAATGCGGCGACGCCATATGCATTAATGTATCGTTAATGCAGCCGCCTCCAAAGGACAATCCCCTTGTAACCTGCTGCTGAACAGCTGTGCTTTCCGTAAACAAATACAACGCAAGCGGGTGCGAACGAGCGGCAACAGCCGACATGACCTCCTCAATCGAATCAAACTCAAGGAGCGGAAGCAGCGGGCCAAAAATCTCCTCTTGCATAACTGGCGCCTGCCAGTCCAAGCCCTCCAGCACCGTTGGCGTAATGACCCGGCGCCCAGCATCCTTCTCCCCGCCAATGATAATGCGTCCGTCATTCATAAAGTCGGCAAGCCTTGCAAAGTGCCGATCGCTAATAATATGCGTGTAGCTGTCATTATGGAGCGGCTCGCTGCCGTACAACTCTTCAATCGCAGCCTTCAGCAGCTTGACGAAGCGCTCCTTCACCTCACGGTGAACGTATAAATAATCCGGTGCAACGCAGGTTTGTCCAGCGTTTGTAAACTTGCCAAATGCAATTCGCTTCGCTGCGAGTGCCAGATTCGCATCCTTATGCACGATACAGGGACTCTTGCCCCCCAGCTCCAGCGTAACCGGCGTCAAATGCTGAGCTGCTGCCGTCATTACGATTTTGCCTACGCCAACGCTCCCGGTAAAAAAGATATAATTGAGCTTCTCAGCCAGCAGCTCCGTGCTTACCGCTGCATCCCCCAATACCGTCGTTGCCCACTCCGGCTCAAAGGCTTCCGCTATGATCACCGCCAACGTATCGGCTACATTCGGTGCAAGCTCTGATGGCTTCAAAACGACGGTATTACCGGCTGCAATGGCTCCAATTAGTGGAACAAGCGCAAGCTGGACCGGATAGTTCCACGGTGCAATAACAGCTGCTACGCCATAGGGCTCAGAAATAACTTTGCTGGTGCTGCCTATATGCGTCATCGCTGTTTTGATGCGCCTCGGCTTCGCCCAGCCCCTTATATGCTTAATGGTATGCCTAAATTCCGTATAAATGAGGCCAAGCTCCATCGCATACGCATCAAACTCTGATTTATTTAAATCCGTCTTTAAAGCTGCCAGCAGCTTCTGCTCATGCTTTTGCATCACCTCACGCAGCTTTTCCAGCTTCTGAATACACGCATCAACCGAGCGTGTCTTGCCGCTTTCAAACCATTTTCTCTGCCCCGCAACGACTTCAGCCATCGTTATTGTTTTCATCATCTTGCATCCTTTCCTTGCAATGAACCCTGCTAAATAGAAATTTCTGTTAAGATAAAGGTAACTTGCTTTATAGTAGACTGCAAGTTATGCACTTTTAACTGATAAACTTGTAGGCTGGTAAATAAAGTACAGCAGCATAAAAAGCTTAAGCTATTATAACTGAAAGGAGAACTTATCATATGCCTCATTTATTATTTCGCGGTGTGCCTGCCCCTGGCTTGCGCAGCCTCGCTCCTGAGCTCGTTCAAGAGCTCGCCGTCCTCTGTGATTGCGGAGTAGACAATTTCACAATAGAGTGCCTTGCAACCACTTCTATTTACGGGGGGCTTGCCCATGATCGTTCGTTCCCTTTTATTGAAATTGGCTGGTTTGAGCGCGGACAGGAGGTCCGGGACCGCTTTGCCGCTATTGTACACCGTTATATGGAGAAGCTTGAGTCGGGGGAAGCAGAGATCGCATTTCGGACCTATAAAGAGAGTGCTTATTATATAGAGGGCAAGCCTTATAGCACCTGATAGCACATGCCTGCTGCTTGATTGGACAGGTTGTAAATGATGGTTTCATTTGGTAAGATGGACGGGTAACTATCTACAAAGCACAAATAACCCCTTACGCCAATAAGAGGTCAATAAGCTTTATATTTGTGCACCGACTACTAACCATGGGAGGTGATAGTAATGGCTAAAGACGTATTGTGCGAAGTCGACTCTTGCCGTCATTGGGTAGATGACAACAAATGCAGCGCTTCATCAATCTATATCGTTAGCAATAGCGCAGATATGGCGCACGAAGCGAGCGAAACAGATTGCCGAACTTTCGAAATTAAATAACTGATCTGATGGAAGGGATGTTGCGGTCCCTTCTTTCTTTATGTATTTTACCAATAATGATTATTATTATCAAGCATTTTAATTAATTTTTTTTGACCCTTAGAAGAAAGGGGCTTTCCTCCATGAAAAAATGTCCATTATGCGGCGGGCCAAACGGCTGCGCCATAGAAGCAGGGCTCGCGCCCCACTCCTGCTGGTGCTTCCGTGAGCGCGTTCCGCAAAGCCTGCTTGAACAAATACCGCCTGAACAGCGCAACCAGTCGTGCGTCTGCCAAAACTGCGTCAAACAAGGTGAAACGGCTGGCGCCATCCATTGGCGGGGCAGCGCGTTTCAGTCCGAGAAATAGAGAGACAGGATGAAAACATCATATCCTTTCCTATATTTCAAGGTGAAACGGCTGACGCCGTCCATTGGCGGGGCAGCGCGTTTCAGTCCGAGAAATAGAGAGACAGGATGAAAACATCATATCCTTTCCTATATTTCAAGGTGAAACGGCTGGCGCCATCCTTTGACGGCGCGGCGCGTTTCATTCCGAGAAATATAGAGAAGAGATCGACACATCATATCCCTTTCCTATATTTCAAGCGTAAACGACTGTCTCAATGCTTCAAATCGCCCCATATGCCATCATTTTCCGCTTGAATCGTTAAATACTTTTCCTCCAGCACTTGGGCTGGCAGCGGACGGCAATAATAGTAGCCTTGAATTTCCTTGCAGTCATGACTGGTCAGAAAATCGAGCTGCTCCTTCGTTTCAATGCCTTCCGCTATGACCTCCATTTTTAAATGCTTGGCCATGGAAATAATCGTGGCGACAATCGCTTGATCGCTCTCATCCGTTGTAATATCGATGATGAAGGAACGGTCTATTTTCAGCTTATATATTGGATAATGCTTTAAGTAGCTGAGCGAGCTGTAGCCCGTCCCGAAATCATCGAGGCTGATTTTAACGCCAGTGCTATTTAATTCATTTAATATCCCAATGGAATGCGAGGCGTCCATCATCATGCTCTCGGTAATTTCCAGCACTAGAAAGCTCGGATCAAGCCCCGTCTCTTCTAAAATGACATGAATTTGCTGAACCAGATTCGGCTGAAGAAACTGTCTTGCCGATAAATTGACGGATACCGATGCGAAAAAAACACCCTCATCATGCCACTTTTTCATTTGCCTGCAAGCCTCGCGCATCGTCCACTCGCCAATGCTGTAAATCAAGTCGCTTTCTTCAGCCACCGGAATGAATACACCAGGCGATATAATGCCTTTGGTAGGATGCTCCCATCTGATCAGCGCTTCAACGCCAATCATCCGATTGTCGGCGGAGCTGATTTGCGGCTGGTAGTACAATCTAAATTCCTCGCGCTCCATCGCCTTGCGCAGCTCGTTTTCCAGCTCCAGCCTGAGCTGCAGCTGCTCATTAAATTCATACGAATAAAACTGATACCCGTTTTTACCGTTGCGCTTCACTTCATACATCGCGGTATCGGCATTTTTAAGCAGTTGTACCGTATCCTGTCCATTGTCCGGATAGACGGCAATTCCAATGCTGACCGTCGTATAAAAATCGGTGTCCTTCAGGCGGTAGGGCTGCTGAATGGCAGCCGTAATCCTTCCTGCCAGCAGCGCAAGCTGCTGCTCATCCTGAAAGCGATTAATTAATAACGTAAATTCATCTCCTCCCATACGGGCTACTAAAGTTTCACTGTCTCTAACACAAGATTGAATACGACTGCCCATCTCCTTCAGGAACACATCCCCGTAGGCATGTCCAAGTGAATCGTTAATATTTTTGAAACGGTCAAGATCGAGCACCATGACGGCAAAACGGGAAATCTGCTTGCTCCCATCGTTAAAACCTGCACTACTGCGCTCAATCATTTTCGACAACTGCTGATTGAACTGGAGACGGTTCGGCAGACCGCTTAAAGAATCATGAAAAGTCTGGTGAATCATTTCGCGCTCTGCTTTTTTACGGGCGCTATTATCTCGTATGATCGTCAAAACCGCTGGACGGCCGTTATGGTCAATCATTTTACTCATCGTCTCAACCTCAAATACCTCATTGCGAAAGCTGATCAGCCTAATTTCCTCTATATTGGAGCGCTGCTTCGTCTGACGCATCATTTTTATTCGCTCGGCTACGATATCCCAATCACTCGGATGAATAAAGCGAAAAACATCCTGGCCAATCAGCTGTTCGCTGGTCCCGCCAATCGTTTGCTCAGCCACATCGTTAATGAACACGATTTTGGAGTCCTGATGAATAACAATGGGATCTATGTACAAGCCCAGCAGCTCGTTGTAACATGCCCTAATAGCTTCACTTTCCTTCTGCTGCCTAACCGATTCCGAACGATCCCGAATGAGAAGATGGCTGCCTAAGCTGCGGCTGCTTGCATCATAAGGGAGCTTATACAGCTCCCAACTGATAACTTCCCCATCTAAATCGTCAAAATATAAAAAATGGCGCTCGGAACAGGTGCCATCTGACCGGCTCAAAAATTGCTCAAGCCTTGCTCCCTCCTCCTCCGTTATTCGTCTCAGCTTTGACAATCTGGCTCCCGGAAGCAAATCGCGGATAGCCTCCCGCTGATATTTTTTAGCAGCCTCATTCATATGAAGAATGAAGCCGTTTTCTCCTATTGTTATAATCGGCTCAGGAAACTGCTTATACATATTTGGCAAAGATTTCTTCCAATAGTCCACCTTACCACCTCCGCTGTCTGCTGAATCAGGAATGAAATGCTGTTTTCTCTTGGCGACTAGGTATGAAAAATCCCTCTTCTACATCAATAGCGGACAAAGGACGGCTGAAATAATAGCCTTGTATCTTCTCACAGTCTTTATCAGTTAAAATGTCCAGCTGGGCTTTCGTTTCAATGCCCTCGGCAATAACCTCCATATTTAAATGCTGGGCCATGGAAATAATGGTGGATACAATGGCCTTATCATTGTCATTTTCCGTAATATCGCGGATAAAGGAACGATCGATTTTCACCTTGTGAATCGGGAACATCTTCAAATAGCTAAGCGAGCTGTAGCCCGTTCCAAAATCATCGAGACTAATCCGAACGCCAAATTCATTGAGCTGGTTCAAAATAGGTGTCGATACCGATGCGTCCATCATCATGCTTTCGGTAATTTCCAGCTCTAAAAAATGCGGTTCAAGCCCCGTCTCCCGCAAAATATCCTTCACGTAATCGGCCAAATACGGCTGATGAAATTGCTGCGAGGATAAATTGACTGAAACAGGAATGAGCGGTCCGCCCGCTAAATGCCATTTTCGCATTTGACGGCAGGCTTCCCGGAGCACCCAAGTTCCAAGCTCATAAATAATGCCCGTTTCCTCCGCAATCGGAATAAAAATGCCTGGCGACAGTACGCCTTTCGTTGGATGGTTCCAGCGGACAAGCGCCTCAATTCCAATCATTTGCTCATCCTCGGCTCTAATTTGGGGCTGGTAGTAAAGCTCAAGCTCACCCTGCTCCACCGCTTTTCGCAAGTCGCCTTCGAGCTCAATTTTATTGACCAGCTTGTCATTGAGCTCAGCCGAATAATACTGATAACCATTTTTTCCTTTTTTCTTCACTTCGTACATTGCCGTATCTGCATTTTTAAGCAATTGGCTCGTATCCATTCCATGCTGCGGGTATAAAGCAATGCCGATGCTGGCCGAAACATAAAAGTCGCTTTCCTTGAGACGATACGGAAGCTGGATAGCATGAATAATTTTCTCGGCAATTTCCGTCACAATGCCTGCATCTGAATGAGGCACCAGCAGGGTAAATTCATCACCGCCCATTCGGGCAAGCAGCACATTATAGCCGTCTACACTGCTGAGGATTCGGTTGCCCATTTCTTGAAGGAACAGGTCGCCATAAGAATGACCTAACGAGTCGTTTATCATTTTGAACCGGTCGATATCCAGCACCATGATGGCAAAAACAGGGTCGTTTTCGTTCGTTTCCACCTCTGCCGGTTTTGTTTTCTCAATTTCTTCTTCCAGCACCTGATTGAACATTCTGCGGTTCGGCAAGCCCGTCAGCTCATCGTGAAAGGCTAAATACTTCACCTTTTCCTCAGCCTGCTTCTCCTCTGAAATATCTTTGGCGATGACGTAAATACCTACAACAGCACCGCCCACAACAACCGGAGCGCTTACAACGCTAATATCAACGCGCTCCTCACCATTTCGCAATATGGCAGATGTATACCGCTGGGCTTCACCTTGAAAAGCTTTCGTAAACATCGCTACTGTATGATCCAGCTGGTCTGGCACAATATATGGCAAAAACAGATTTATAGGCTGATGGAGCAGCTGCTCGCTTTTTAAGCCTGTAATTTCCAATGCAATTGGATTTAAGCCAATAATCTGGCCTTGAATATTAACGGTAATAATGCCATCTAAATTGTTGTCGAATAACGACTTGTACCACTTCTCATGCTCGTCCAACTGCGTTTCCTTGCTCTCCAGCCGTTTGGAGACAAATAGGACCAGCAGCGACATCAAGCATGTAATTAGCGTTCCAGCTGTAATGACGTAAGCCAGCAGCTTATTTTCCAGTACCATTTCAAAAAAGATCGCCGTTTTAGTTTTCGAGCTGAATGTCGCCGCTATCATTCCTGTATAATGCATGCCTGCGATAGCCGCTCCCATAATCATGCCTGCGCTTAGCTTTTTCCAAAACATAACCTGCTTGCTGCTCTTGCGAAAATAAAATACGAGCCATAAAGCGGCAACAGATGCGGTAAAGGCAATAAAAATAGAAAGTGAAAACAGCAGCGGATCATAATGAATCTGAATCAGCATAGCCTCCATGCCTACATAATGCATAACCGACACACCGGTCGCCAGCAGCAATCCTCCTGCCAGCAGCCTGCCGGTTTTCAATTCATCCCTTCCAATGACATAGAGCGCAGCGAATGCGGCCACGATGACGGCGAGAAGCGACAGCAGTACAACGATCAGGTCATAGGCTACTACGACCGGCAGGGAAAAGGCCATCATGCCGACAAAATGCATCGACCAAATGCCCATTCCCAAAATAACGGCGCCCAGCGTAATGCCGATCCAGCGTTTGCGGCCATAGGAAATACCGACCTTCTCGGCTAGATCCAAAGCTGCAAAAGACGCAAGTACTGCAATAATGTAGGAGAAAATAATTAGTGAGCTATCATAGGTGCCATGGAGATGCCCCATTTCTTTCCCTCATTTCAGTTGGCAAATATTTAAATTTTCAGTAAATTTAATCCATTATAATAAATGTTGCAAAAACGCTCGCTTAGACTAAAGCAGCTATGCCATTGTATATCGCTTATTGCGCAGACAAACGCTGGCTATGCTTGTATTGCCATTGATTGTACCATTGCTGCACCAGCGTCAGCGGCTCGGCATCAAACTCCTGCCTTAGCATCTGTATGAGCTGATCGTACTGCCGCTGTACAGCAAACCGTTCATTCATCCGATCATACAAACGCATCAGCTCAAAATAAATCTGCTCCTCGGAGGGCAGCTGTTTTTGAATGAGCAAATATTGCTGGACTGCCTTTGCCTCATTGCCAATCGAATCATAATGCTGGGCAATGCGCTGGGCATGACGCAGCCATAAGGTGCGAAGCCGACGACGCTCCGTTTCGGCCCATTCATACGCATACTCCAGCAAATAGTCGCCAGGGTACATTTCCAGCATCTGCTGATGCTGCTCTAATGTTTCATCTGTTAGCGGAGGGATTCTCTTAATTTTTCGCTCCCACTCCTCCGTATCCAGAAGCACGCCATTCAAATCCAGCGTGTAGCCTTCATCACGGTTTACGATCCGAATGTCAACACCCTCTCTGTGCATCATTCGCCGAATTTGATAAATCGCCGTATACAGCTGGGAGGTGCCTTTCCGCCATTCGATTTCCGGCCACAACTGATCAAGCAAATCCTCCTTGCGGTTCAGCTTCCCGCGATGCTCCAGCAAATAGGCGAAAA
This sequence comes from Paenibacillus sp. FSL H8-0537, assembly GCF_038051995.1. Classification (NCBI taxonomy): domain Bacteria; kingdom Bacillati; phylum Bacillota; class Bacilli; order Caryophanales; family Paenibacillaceae; genus Paenibacillus; species Paenibacillus sp. FSL H8-0537. Next base: position 5,283,569 of record NZ_CP150290.1, read on the forward strand.
GCTCCTGCGCCTTCAAGATTTTCCATTTGAGCGTTACGCTCTCATCGCCCTTCGGCCCAATGCGCAGTGATCGAAAGCAATGGATCATTTTAGCTGGGCCAGATACCAGTTGTGCAGCAGGAGGAGCAATTCTGGCCCGCTTTAATAGCCGTTCAACCGTTGTGCACAACCGCTCATGGTTGAAAGGCTTCATAATATAGTCATGAGCGCTAAGCTCAAATGCTTTCACCGCATACTTCTCTTGCTCAGTTAGGAAAATAAGCATAACTTCCGGAAAGTGCTGCAGCACTTGCTCAGCAAGCTGTATACTGCCAAGCTCCTGCGTATCGATATCTAAAAATAAAGCGATCGGAGGATCGGCTAAAATATGCTGGTACGCCAGCTCAGGATTAGAAAAGATTCCCACAATATCGATGCCTCCAATTTTCCCCAGCTCCTCTTCCAGAAGCTTAAGCGTTAGAGGCTCGTTATCTACCAATATAGTCTTCATGTTTTGTCACCTTCTTAACTGGTAGTTTAAGCCGCAAGTCCTATACTTATATAACGGTTTACCAAGCCTTATTATCAATACCAAATAAAAATATGCCGTAAAAAAAAACGCTGAATCCCCTTTATTTGGTGGATTCAGCGTTTTTAAGGCCATTGGCTGGCTTATATGCATGCATTTCTCCATAAAATTAACAATTAGCTAGCTTTCGTATCTTTGCCTCGCTTGCAATCTCCGGCATTGCAGCCTTGAAACATGCCGGTGAAATCCAATCGGTGGTCGGTAACGGTGAAGCCGAATTCGCGCTGTACGCGCTGCTCCAGCTCAAGCAGCCAATCCTCTTGAATTTCCTTCAGCACGCCGCATTTGGCGCAGATCAGATGATGATGCATATGCTCTTGGTTGTCGTCACGCAAGTCGAAGCGGGCAACGCCATCGCCAAAGTTCATTTTTTCTACAATATGCAGCTCGGTCAGCAGCTCAAGCGTCCGGTAAACGGTCGCCAGCCCGATTTCTGGGTAAGACTTCTTGACCAGCATATATACGTCCTCTGCGCTGAGATGATCCTGCTCGTTCTCCAGCAGCACTCTTAAAGTCATCGCGCGCTGATGCGTCAGCTTGTAGCCCTTCGCTTTCAGCTGCTGGTTGATTCTATCTATATGATTTTCCAGTTCACTCATCGCTCATGAGCCTCCTTTGCATGCGGCTTGCAATTTCTCAATTTGTAATCATTATCATCTTAATTTTATTATAGATATATCAAAAAAGCAAGCTTCCTAGCTTTTCACAGCCAATAGGTTGTAGCATTAAGCATCGTTTTCTTTAGCACAGCTACTGTCTGAATCGCCATGCAGGCTGTATAATATAAATCACCAGCAGCACGCCTGCAACGGTACAAGCTATTTCTCCCGTTTTCTCTTCCATTCAGAATCTATTCATATCAGGCTCCGCAATTCATATTACGCTTTCAAACTCGTACATCTGACAGTATCGTTCATCATTTTATAAATTCAATTTTATCACAAATCCAAAAAAAAACAGTAGAATCAACATTTTAGCAGTTACAGGACTTTTGGACTATAGAACGAATTTACTTTATACAACGTTTTCCTTTGACACACTTTACGCGAAACGAAAGGAAGTCATTACGATGAAAGCCCCACATCCAGCGTATAAAAAGAGTAAAATCAGCTTGGCTACCGTACTTAGCGGTCTCGTTTCTTTATGCGTCCTGGTTACGATTATCCTCGTGATGTTTTCAGCCTTCCAATCCAGCAAGCAATTAATGGAACGTACGGCCCTTTCCACTAATTTCTCCAAAGCGAGCAAAATGAGCGATACGCTGGACGCCTTAACCAAGACGATACGGTTAAGCCTGAAATACAGTGTGCAAAGAGATCAGGAGGGCATGTGGGACGGGCCTAATCAAGCCCAGAGGATGAATGAGGATTTAAATTTAATGAAGCACAGCAGCAATTTTTTTAATTCTATCGTGGTTGTGGATCAACATGGAATGATAAGAGGGGCTACGGAGGGAATAAATAACTTAATCAATGAGCCGATTACGTCGGATTCCTTGAAACAAGCGCTGGCATCGAAACGGTCGAGCATATCGGACCCTTTTTTCGATGAACGAACGGGTAATTTATTTATTATGGTAAGCGAGCCGCTGTATGACAAAAACCAGCAATACAAGGGCTTTATTGGCGGCAGCATTTATTTAAAGAAAAATAATGTTATGAATACGATTTTCGAGAAAAATACGAATGACTTTTTGGAGTCTTATTTATATCTTGTGGATCAGCAGGGCAATCTACTGTTTCATCCTGACCCGATGCTTGTCGGCAGAAACATCAGCGAAAATATGGTCGTGAAAAAGCTAATGGCTGGGCAAAGCGGCAGCGAAACCGTCACTAATTTGGACGGCAGCGAGCTGCTCATCGGATACGCCAACGTCAAGGAAAATGGCTGGGGTATCGTAGTAGCAACTCCTGTGCAAAGCATAAAGGATCAGCTCTTTTATCATTTCAAAAATGTTGCCATCACGGTTGCCATACCACTGCTGCTGCTTATATTCGCTGTCGTTATATTGGCGCGAAGCATCGCCAATCCGTTTCTAAGGCTTTCGCAGTTTGTCAGTCAGCTTGGTGATCCAGGCGAGCTTAGCTCCTGGCGCAAAAACCACTGGATTAGGGAAACGGATCTGCTGATTAAATCAACCATTAATGTAGGATCGCTTATTCAGGCCCAGCATCATCAATTAACGAAAGATGCGGAAACGGACCCGCTGACGGGGCTCATGAACAGGCGCACCTTAATCAAGTTTTTGACGTTATGGATGGAAGAGAATCTGCCCTTCTCCATTATTATTATCGATATTGACCGTTTCAAGCGAGTCAATGATAAATATGGCCATCAAGCAGGCGATGCGGTGCTTAAGCAACTGGCGCAGACCGTCATTCATGCCATTCGGCCAGAAGATATCGGCTACCGCTATGGCGGGGAGGAGCTTGTTATTTTGCTTCAGCAGACGACGCTTGCGGAAGCTTACTTAGTTGCCGAACAGCTGCGAATGGAAGTGGAGGGGGGAGTAGATCCGGTTGTAGGACGCGTAACGATCTCACAGGGAGTCGCGCAATATCCGCTGCATGGCACCAGCCCCGAGGAGCTGCTCCAGAAAGCGGATCAAGCGCTGTATCAAGCAAAAAATGCGGGCCGCAACCAGACGATTGCAGCGGATGCGGAGTTTTAGAGCAGCTAGCTGCGAAGAATGAAGTCGCAGCTAGCTGCTCTTGCTTGCATGCATAAGGAAAGATGCTTGCTGATGCCAGGTTTATTTTTCAAATGGAGCTACAGCACCGCTGCCTTGCCGCCGTCAATATTGACGGAAGTTCCCGTAACGAAGGAAGCCGCTTCCGAGACGAGAAAAGCGATGACATTCGCCGCTTCCTCCGGATTGCCGATGCGTCCAAGCGGTATATCATGCCTCGGGCTTGCCGCAAACTCCTCCCACGATAGATCGGAAGCGCTCTGTTTCCACATGCGCTCTATTTGATCGCTGCGAATAAGGCCGATGCAGACAGCATTCACACGAATGCCATCGCCAGCCAAATCCTTGCTCATCGCTTTCGTCAGCGCAAGACCAGCTGCACGGCTTACCGAAGTGGGCAGCGAGGAGCCTGCCGGCGTCTTGCCGCCGATAGCCGTTACATTTACGATGGCGCCTCCCCCCGCCTTACGGAGATAGGGAAGCGCCGCACGCGTGAAATGAATGGCCGCATACAGCTTGAGGTCAAGATCGGCTGCCCACGCATCAGGCTCTACCTTATCGAATGGCAGCGCTGCTGACGTCCCTGCATTGTTTACGAGAATGTCGACACCGCCAAGCTGCTGGACCACCTCGGCAACAGCACGCTGTACCTCGGCCTCGACCGATACATCGGCGGAGATGATAAGCGGCCTTTTGCCTGTCGCCTGCTCAATCCGTTCTGCTGCTTCTTGCAGCGACCCCTCCTGTCTGGCAACGATCGCCACCTCCGCTCCCTCAGCCGCCAGCCGCAGCGCGGTGGCAAGTCCAATTCCCTTGCTTCCTCCCGTCACAATGGCACGTTTCCCTTGCATACCCAAATCCATTCTAATTCCTCCTGTCTACTATGTAATCAAACAAGGCTCTCATTATCGCTACCCATTCAGTCTAAACGTGCTGTGCCCTAATATCCAGTATAAAAAAAACATGCCGGGTCTAGTGAGCTCCGACATGCTTCATCCTTTATTTATAATCCAGCACTAAACCCAGGCACCGCATAAGCGGAAGGTGCTACACCGACCTCCTGCTTGAAGCGGCGGCTGAAATAATACGGGTCTTCGTAGCCAACCTGACGAGCGATGCTGCGCACCGTCGCATTCGTCTCCTTCAATAGTCCCTTAGCCCGGTCAATGCGAATGGCAATCAAATAATCAATTGGGCTGATGCCCATATGTTTCTTGAAGGCGCGGGAATAATGCTCCGGCGTAATGCCAACCATGCTGGCAAGCATATCCCTTGTAATTGGTTTTTGATAATGTCGTTTCATATATTCAACCGTCTGTCCAAGCTTGCTTCTTCCTCCTGCAACAGATTCGGTGTTATGCCTAAAGTGTGTATCCTCTTCTTGAAAGCCCATCCGTATCGAGTTTCTCATATGCTTTATCATTTCCCACCTTCCCGGCCTATTGGCACAGCTGAATGATCACTCATCCATATATAATGATTATCATTATCAATTATAATTCAAGCGTGCTTTTTTTTCAACACCCTGTCACAATAATTCACCACTTCTGAAAATATCTACTTCCTTACATAGGAAAGGAACACGCTGGAAACGCTAAGGACACGGAGTTGTTCTATCATCTGGAAGCGAGGGACTGCCATGCTCGGATTCAAACGCAGCAATTGGAAGCACAAAACAGCAAAGGCAGATTGGCAGCAGTCAGGCGATCATCCGTCTGAAAAGCAGCAGCCTCTTTCCCATCGATTAGATGAAAATATGGCAGAGCTGCGGCGTGTGTATGCGGACTGCGATGACCTCTCCTTCCATTCCTTGCGGATCGGCGAGCTCGCTGACGCCATGCTCGTGTTTCATATCAGCATGTGCGATAATGAGCAGCTGAATCTTTTCATTTTGCGTCCGCTTGCGAGCCATGCTGGCGGTTTGACTGCTGCAACTCCCGCACAGCTGCTGGGGTTGCTGCCCATCGCCGCTGCCAATACGATTCGCACATTGGAGGATGCTACTGTTGGCATCAGCAAAGGCATGCCGCTGTTATTTATCGATGGGAGCGAGGAGGCTCTGTCGTTTGGCCTGCAGAAAATCGAGCATCGCAGCATTGAGGAGCCTTCGGCGGAATCTACCGTTCGCGGCCCCCGTGAATCGTTTAATGAAGTGCTGTCCATTAATCTGTCGCTGCTGCGCCGCAAAATGAAAAGCCCGAAGATGAAGCTGCTCACGATGACCATTGGCGAATATACGCGAACCGATATCGGTATTCTCTTCTTGGAGGGAGCAGCAAATCCTGCTACCGTCGATGAGGCGCTGAAGCGGCTTGCCGCTATTGACACCGATGGTATTTTGGAAAGCGAGTATATTGAGGAGTGGATTGCCGACTCGCCTTATTCGCCATTTCCACAAATGATCGCAACCGAGAGGCCTGACGTTGTATGCGCAAATTTGCTTGAAGGGCGATTCGCCATATTAATTGATGGGACACCCTTTGCCCTCGTCGCACCCGTGACCTTGTTTTCCATGCTGCAGTCTGTCGAAGACTACTATCAGCACTTTATTATGAGTACCTTTGTACGCTGGCTGCGCTATGTTTTTTTCCTGCTGTCACTGCTTCTTCCATCAGCCTATGTCGCGATTACGACCTATCATCAGGAAATGATTCCAACAGTGCTGCTGCTCAGCATCGCCAAGGCGCGGGAGGAAATTCCTTTTCCAGCACTCGTCGAAGCGCTGATTATGGAAATTGCCTTTGAAGCGCTGCGTGAAGCCGGGGTGCGGCTGCCAAGGCAGGTCGGTGCTGCCGTCAGCATTGTGGGGGCACTGATCATCGGACAAGCCGCTACTTCGGCAGGCATCGTCTCCGCGCCTATGGTCATTGTTGTAGCGACAACGGGCATCGCCTCGTTTATGATTCCGCGGTATGCAGCAGGCATTGCCTCACGTCTGCTGCGGTTTCCCATTATGCTGATGGCGGGCACGCTCGGGCTGATCGGCATGATGCTGGGGCTGATTTTAATCGTCATCCATTTATCGAGTCTGCGTTCCTTCGGTGTTCCCTACTTGTCGCCCGTTACGCCAGCCTCGATGGGGACCATTCGTGATGTCATCTGGCGTGCTCCCGCATGGATGAACGAAGCCCGCAAAGAAGGGCATCCTAGACGCAGCAGTCGAAGCGGGAACAAAAAATAGCTCACGTCATCCAAAACCTGCCCAAAATGTTAACGGAGGGGGCTGAAGCTCCAATGCTTGAAACTGGAAAAATATCATCGTCTCAAATGGCTATTTTGCTTTATCCATCGATTCTCGCTACGTCGATTTTGTCTGTGCCCAGCATTACGATGACCCATGCCCATCAAGATATGTGGCTCTCTCCGATATGGGCAGGCTTGTTTGGCATGCTGACTGTATGGGTGGCCATCAAGCTGAATCGGCTGAAGCCAGACAGCACCTTGATACGAACGAGCTTCAGCCTGCTTGGAGCTGTTCCGGGTTTTCTGGTGGGTTTGTTTTATATTTTTTATTTGCCCCATCTAACAGGCATCATTATTCGCCAGTATGGCGAGTTTATTATTAGCAATGCACTGCCAATGACGCCGCAGTTCGTGGTTACCGGATCAATGGTGCTCGTATGTGCCATTAATGCCCGGCTCGGCATTGAGGTTATTGGCAGAACTTCTCAAATATTCACAGCTGTATTTATCTTTCTTTCGGCCTTTCTATTTATTTTGCTAATCGGCGAGCTTCATCCTTCCGAGCTGCTGCCGATTGCCGAAAATGGCATAGGTCCATCGATTAAAGGGGCGCTGGCGCCAGCCGCCTGGTTCAGTGAATATATTTTGATCGCTTTTCTGCTTCCCTTTGTGAACGACCGTGAGAAAGCGATGCGCAAAAGCATGCTATCGGTGCTGTTTGTCACCATTACAATGATTGCCACCAATCTCGTATGCTTGTTTCTTATGGGGGATTTGACTACCAGCTTTATTTATCCGGTGATGATTGCCGCCCGTTACATTACAATCGCCGACTTTATGCAGCATTTGGAAGCAGTCGTTATTGCCATATGGATTTCAGGCATTTTTGTGAAAATATCGGTATTTCTATATGTCTATTCGATTACTGTGGCAGATTGGCTTAAATTGAAGCATTACCGTTCTATCGTTATGCCACTTGCCTTTCTATGTACGGTTTTTGCCTACTGGTCAGCCAGAAGCCAGGGCGATATCGCCAATTTGATCAGCATATCCGGAAACACGTATACAATCATAAGCCTGTTCGTGCTGCCTATGCTGCTTCTGCTGCTCATGCTCCTTAAAAATAAGCTGACCCGTAAAAAGAAGGCTTCCCCATGATGAGCAGCAAGCTGCACAATCTGCGACGCAAAATCGCGCTCCTGCTTCTGGCGGCATGCAGCGCGACGCTTTTGCAGGGCTGCTGGGATCGAATGGAAATTAATGATTTGGCAATGGTGTTGGCAACCGGCATTGATCGAACCAAAGACGGTAAAGTTCATCTTTCGATTCAAATTTTCATTCCACGCCAAAGCGGCAGCAGCGCGACTGGAGGGACCGGTGGCAGTGAAGGGTCTCCGAGCGGCGTTACGATGGTGCGAACTGCCGAAGGAAACAATATTGCGGATGCAATGGCGCGGCTGCAGCGCAAAATTTCCCGCCACGTTTTCTGGGGCCATTGCGAGGCCATAGTCATTGGAGAAAAGACAGCAAAGCTCGGCATTCGCGAGTATATGGACTTTCTACTGCGCTTCTCCCAATTTCGCGAGCATGCCTATGTTTATATTAGTGAGCCTAAAGCACAGGATATCCTCTCCTTGCTGCCTCCTCTTGAGCGAAGCTCGGCGGAAGCTTTGCGCGAAATGGGCAACATGAAGCTGGGTACCAAAATGACGGTGCTTGATTTAGCCCAAGCGCTGGAGGGTCTAGGCAAATCAGCTGTTCTTTCCAGACTGAAAATTCCTCGGCCCGAGTCTGGACAAAGCAAGCTAGCTACCATGCCCTATATATTCGGACTGGCCATGATTCGCAATGACCGGGAAATTCACGTCGTGACCGAGCCGATGAGCCTTGGCGTGCTTATGCTGCTTAATCAGCTGGACAATATCGTTTTGACGGTTAATCCAGATGAAGCGAACAAACAAGCGGCTGTCACCATAAAACCGCAATTCATTCGCACCGAGTTTATTCCCGGCTTTGCTGACGGGAACTGGACGATGGAGGTCAACATTAAAACAAAGGGCGATGTCATCTTGAATACAACCGATCTGTCGCTCCTGCCACCGCCGAATGTGGAAAAAATTCAGGCTTTGTTTCAAGAACAGTTTAAGCAGCGAGCGGAAGCCGCACTGCAATTAACCCAGCATAAGCTGAAAACGGATTTTTTTGGCTATGCGAATGCGTACCGCAATCATTTCCCACACAAATGGAAGGCAAAAAAGGCTCAGTGGGAAAGCGATTTTCCAAAAATAAAAACGAAAATCCAAGTAGAGGTTCGCATTTTGCGTACAGGAAAATCCGGTGATCCGCAAGGGATACCGGGCCAATCCAATGAATAAATGCAGCATAAACATGCAGGAGGGCTCGCGATGAAGGCACTATTTATTACAGGTATTGTGCTCGTCTCCGTCATTATTGTATATGGAGAAGCTCACGGGGGAAGGAGCAGCCGCCGGGAAATCAATACGGCTGTCACCATAACCGCCATAACGGCAGCTTTGGCGATTTTGCTCGTTTTTTTCCCCGACATGCCTGGCCCAACCGAGCTCATTGCTTTCCTGTTCAGCACCATTGGCATGAAGTAGCTGCAACTCGTTCTTAATTAACGCTGCGGATGTCGCCAATTACGTTTGTGCTGATTTTTAAATAATCAAACGTTGCGACGCTGCCTTCGCCAATCGGTGATTGGGCTACGACGCCCACTTTAATCGTTGCGGGAACGTCCATCCCAAAATAACGAACCATTTTCCATTTGACGCCATCATGCGAATAATGGAATGCAAAGCAATTGCCTGCCCGGGCAATACGCAAAAAAGGACGAACGATCTGGGCATCGCTGGAAACACAATCATCGGAGGCTCCACTCGTTACAACACTGAGAATGGACGGCATATCGTCAAAAAACTCCGAGCACAGCTTTGCCCAGTGGTCTTCATCCGCCATTATCATGATGCAGCCGGAATCGTACGTCTGCTTCATATCGACCGCAACGCGAGTGACGGCATAAAAATCGCCTTCAACTACTGTATATAGAAAAGGAGCAGAATTTTTCGTATTTCCTCCTGCCGGATCGATAAAAAAATCGCCCATCGGCGGTGCTTGCACAATCAGCTGTTTATGCTCATTCACTTCCCAGCTCTTCGGCTCATTAATCCATGACAGTTCCTTGCCTAGGCTTTGCTTGCTGCATCCTTCAAATACATTCATCGTGTTCTTCCCTTCTTTATGCGCCAAAACGCTTCTCATAACACATGCTCAGCTCATAGTCGACATATTCGCCAAATTTCCCGATAAATACATAGCCATGCTTTTCATAAAACTTCAACGACTCAGGCTGCTCGGGCCCCGTCTCCAGACGAATGCCCGCAAACCCGAGCAGCTGCGCCTGATCCTCCAAAAAGGAAAGCATAGCAGCCGCGATGCCGAGCTTCCGGCTTTCTTTGCGCACGAAAAAGCGTTTCAGCTCCGTATATTGGGCATCGAGCGGCCGAATGGCACCGCAGCCCACAGGCTCGTCCCCGGAAAAAGCGACAATAAATGTAGTGTCCTTGATGCCCGGATCGGTGAAATCAAGTCCATGCACCTCTTCCGCCGGATAGCGTTCCAGCAGTTCCTCGTCTAGTAATTGAATGAGTTGGTGCAACGTTTCATCCAGTGGCTCTACGATACGAATACTTATGTCTTTCATCTGTTATGCCTCCAAAGCTGCTTCTAGCAAGTTAGTAAATGAATGGAATATTTGCCATATGGCTATCGTACCTGTTTGCTCTCCACTTCGCAATCCATTATTGCGTCAGCTGCTTTACCATTCGAATGTAGCGGTGTCCTGCCAGCTCCAGCTCCCCATCCTCGGCATAGCCCATCCGAATATAGAGCGCCGTCGCCTTCTCGTTATCATCCAGCGCAATGAGCGATAGGCGGGGCCAGCCCGCATCCTTGGCCTTCTTCTCCAGCGCGCCGATCAAAGCCCGCGCTATCCCCTTTCCTTGATAGGCGGGATTTACCGCCACGGAATCCAAATAATATTCCCCGGGCCTTGCCTCCGTCATAATCTGATAGCCAGCATGGGCTGGCTTCTGGCGGATTCGCGACAGCAGCGGAGCATCCAGCTTCTCAGCAGCGTCACCGCCGTAACCGAGCGCCATGCCAGCGATGGCCTCCCCCTCCCAGGCGACAAGCACATGCTCGTAGCTGAGCCTATTTCCTTTTTCCACATAAAAATCTGCCAGTATATTCATAGCCTCCTGCTCGTCTTGAGCCCCCGTTAGCGTACAGGCGATATCGCCAATCGCAGCATGCAGAAGCGGCATAATTTGCTGCACATCTTCTTTTTTCGCTGGAACAATCATTTCGCTCATCTCCTATTGTTATTCTTCAATTAGTTTATCTTAATCCATTAAGCCATGCTATAATCAAGCACAGGTGATTATACATATGGAACAAACACGTACAAAATATTATCCCAGACCTTACGGTGTAACAACAAACATAATGCCACGGGCAAATCAGGCGACAGCTGATACGAGCAAACAGCTTGTCAGAAGCGGGGAAGCCGATGCCGCTTTTTTCCGCTCGCTGGAACAGCACGGCATCCAGCTGAATGAGGCGCAAATTGCCGCTGTTCGCCATACCGAGGGGCCGCTGCTCACGCTCGCTGGAGCTGGCTCTGGCAAAACCTCCGTTCTCGTCTGCCGAACGGCTTATTTGCTGTCTGTCCGCAGCGTAATGGCTTCCCAGCTGCTGCTCATGACGTTTTCCAAAAAAGCAGCGGAGGAAATGAAGTCGCGCATCGCCACGCTGCCCGGTATTTCTGAAAGTGCTGCCGCTGCGGTTGAAGCAAGGACCTTCCATTCTTTCTGCTTGCAGCTGCTGCGCAGGCGTGGCATGAGACAGGCGATTTTAGGCGACAGCGGCCGGAAGCAGATTTTTTTCAAGCGGCTGCTGCGCGAACGCAATTTGCATGAGACGTATCAGCCGGAGACGCTTATTACGTTATTTTCAGCCTACAAGCTGGAAATGCTGGAGCTCCATGAGCTGCCAGCCCAAACAGAAGAGGACAAGCAGCTGAAAATTTTGTTTGAATGCTATGAGCAGTGGAAGTCGGAGCAGCAGCTGATCGACTATGATGATATGCTGCTGGCCGCTTATCGGCTGCTGACGACCGATCAGAACTTGCTCGAGATGCTGCAGCGCCGCTTCCGCTACGTGATGATCGATGAGTTTCAGGATACGAATAAGGTGCAATATGAGCTGATTAAGCTGCTTGTTAAGCAGCATGGCAATTTGATGGTCGTTGGCGATGATGACCAGACGATTTATTCGTTTAACGGGGCGCGCAACGATTATATTTTGAATTTTGAACAGCAATATCCGACCAGCAAAAATGTTGTGCTCGACATTAACTATCGCTCCGGGGCTGCCATTGTCGGGCTGGGCAATGTGATTATTAGCAGCAACAAGCAGCGCCGTCCCAAGTCGCTCAAAGTGGCGAAGACGCAAAGTCACTCCCCAACATTTGCAAGGCCCGGCAATACCGACGATGAGGCCCAGCTGATTGTCAATAAAATTACGGAGACGCAGAGCCAGGGGAAGCGCAGCTATCAGGATTTCGCCATTTTGTTTCGTACGGCAAGCAGCAGCCGCGCCATCTTCGACCAGCTGGTCATACGGCAAATTCCGTTTATTGATTATGGCGGAGGCGAGTCCTTTTATGAGCAATGGGTCGTAAAGCCGATCATTGCCCATTTGCGGCTGGCGATCGATCGGCGTCATTTTGATGCGATGCAAAATATACTGGCGACGCTTTATGTCAAGCCGGAGCAGGCTATGGCTTTCATTTGGAACGAAGAGAAGCAGCAAGCCAAAAAATGGCCGCTGATCCACCTCGTCCGCTTCCCCGGCATTAAGGAATTTCATCAGGAAAAAATCAAAGAGCGGCTGCGGCTCATTCGCTCCTTGCCTAAGCTTAAGCCTGAGCAGGCTATTCGCCTGCTGCGCGATGGCTTTTATGACAATTACATCCAAGCCGATAAAAGCCAGACGCTTACCGAGCACAAGGACGCCTTGAAGGAAACGCTGGACGAGCTGGAAACCGCTTCCAAACGTTTTGCCACGATTGCCGATTTTTTGGCATTCGTGGACGAAATTGCAGTGAAGCTGCAAGAAATGAGGCAGCTCAAGCTGGCGAGCCGTGGTGCTGACGCCGTCCATTTTATGACGATCCACAAATCAAAGGGTCTGGAGTTTCCCGTTGTATTCGTCAGCGGGGCATCCGATGGCATTTTACCGCACAGCTCCGCGCTGTCCGCGAGCAAAAATAGTGACCGCAGCGCTATTCAGACGGGTGATGACGTTGCCGAGGCTGCACTGGAGGAAGAACGCCGGCTCGCTTACGTCGCCGTTACGCGTGCCAAGGAAGAGCTGTACATCAGCTCGCCTGGTTATTATCGCGGCAAACCGGCGGCCGTTTCTTCTTTTTTACTCAACGCTTTTAAATAAATATATGCCTATTAGTGGGGTGGCTACTGGATGAACGATCAGCTTAGAACCTTTTTACAATTAGGTGATGCCGTTATTATTACGGATGACCAGCATCAAATATTAGAAATCAATTCGAGCTATGAAGCGATAACCGGCTACAGCCGCAGAGAAATATTAGGTAAAACGGCCGGTATTGTTCGCACCAGCCTTACTCCTGGGCATATTCATGAGAGCATGAAGGAAGCGTTAAAGGCAAAGCGGCCATGGTCTGGCGTATTCATTAACCGCCGCAAGGATGGACAGCTGTGGCATTCCTCCATTACCATTACACCTTTATATATGGATGAGAGCTGGTATTATATCGGCATTTTCCGTGAATTGGAGCAGCTCCCTAGCGGCTTCTATATGCCTCAGGAACGAATTGGGCATATTCAAAGCTCGCTGCTCAAGGTGCTCGCCATTTCCTGTGAAATTCGCGATCCTGGCATTGAGTCGCATCTTGTGCGGGTGAGGGATCTTACGGAGGAGCTTGTGCGTTATCATAATGAGCGCATGCAGTTGGGATGGAAAGAAGAACGGCTTAGCCGCATCGCCTCAGCGAGCATTTTGCATGATATCGGAAAATCAGGCATTCCCGAGGGGATTTTGTATAAGCCAGGTCCGCTCGCTGACTATGAACGCACCATTATTGAAATGCATACGTTTATTGGCGTCGACATTATTGAGAAGATTTTCAATGAGTTTAATGACGAGCTGTTTACTAGCGAGCTGACAGCGAGCAGGCATATTATTTTGCACCATCATGAACGGTGGGATGGCGAGGGCTATCCGCATAAGCTTGCTGGAGAAGCTATCCCCATTGAAGCGCGAATCGTAAGCATCGTTGATGTTTTCGACGCCCTTACCAGCAAACGCCCCTACAAGGAAAAATGGTCGGAGGTGCAGGCGCTCGCTTACATTAAAGAGATGCGCGGCACCCAGTTTGACCCGGACTTAGTCGATTCATTTATTCAGCTTAATAAACAAAAAGAGGGATTGGCGTAAGTGCCAATCCCTCTTTCTCATTTATTCCGCAGGAGGCGTGAACGTACGCTGTGCAAATTCAGCATCCAGCATATAAAACGCGTTGCTGTCTTTATCAATGCGTTTCAGCTTCGAAATGATACCGTCGAACAAGGACTCCTCTTCTACCTGCTCATCGATGAACCATTTCAGGAAGTAGATCGTCGCGTGCTCGCGCTCGCTGAGCGCAAGGTCAGCAAGGTTGTAGAACTTGCGAGTGTTTTGCTGTTCATGCGCGTAAGCACGCTCGAACGCATCCAGCATCGATGCATATTCGTTCTTAGGCTCATGCAGAGCAGACAAGGTAGCACGACGGTTGCGGTCGTTTAGGAATTTATATATTTTCATGCCATGGAAACGCTCTTCCTCAGCCTGGATAATAAAGAAATTCGCAAACCCGTCCAGACTTTCACCAGAACAGTAGGCTGCCATTGCAAGATACACATGCGCCGAATAAAATTCAAAGTTCATTTGTTCGTTTAAAGCTTCAGCTAATTGATCATTCATTACTTATGCACCTCTTCTTTTTCGGAGTTGCCTCTATCTTAACACAAAAAAGGAGGACGGCAAAAGCCGCCCACCCTATATTTATCCAATTAATTTTTTTAATTCTTTATAAAGCTTCTCGGCTGACGGAGCGCTGACCATCTTGGACTTCACCACGGCAAAACATTCATGCCTGCATGTTTTGCAATTTCCGAGACAGTCGGACTTCTTCATCTTGATGTCGGGAAACTTATCCTTCATCGCCTTATAGACCGGCTTCGTCCCGTTTTTGAAATTTTTGGTGCAATATTTGATCTTCAATAGGTGTGTCACCCCGCTGCCGCAACGGCTGTCTGATTACGGTTGACGCTTTTGTATGATCAGGCAATCGTCCGCTCGATCCAAAAGGCCCCCTATCAAATGATAGTAATAATCATTACCGTTGTCAATAGCCACGGGGCAGCGGCCAAACTTATTTTTTCAATAGTTCTATGCCTCGCTGCAGCTGAGTATCTTCCTTATCCAGCTTTTCCTTGAGCAGCTCAACAATTTTGTACGCCGTCTTGTCATTAAGCGATCCGGTAACGTCCACCTTCTCTGCCTTCTGAAAAGCGCGCATCGCCGCCTCCGTCGCATCATCGAACAAGCCGTCTTTGCCCACGGACGCATAACCGAGCTCCTTCAGCATGGATTGCAGCGTCTTGACGTCTTCGCCGTAGCTGCCGTTTTTCAGCTCGCTGCCGACCGGAAGCGGCCGTAAGCTTGCAAATGCAGGCAGGCTGACAACCTCATTAGGCATGACGCCAACCTTGTGAATCCACGTGCCAGCAGGTGTTTTCCACTGTGCCTCGGTCAAGCTGAGCACCGAGCCATCCTTAAATTGCTCAAACGCCTGAACGACGCCTTTGCCATACGTTTTCTCGCCAACGATCGTTGCTCCCGCCGACTCCTTAAGCGCGGCTGTCAACACCTCGCTTGCACTTGCCGACTGGCCGTTCACTAGCACAACGATTGGAATCGTCCACTCTTCCTTTTGGGTCGATTTATAAACAATCGGGCTGCTTTCTTCTTTATAGACGACCTCCAGAATCACTTTTCCCTTCGGAATCAGCTTACTGCCAATCGCAATCGTCGGCTGCAGCAGTCCGCCTGGATTAGAGCGAAGATCCAGCAGCAGCTTCGTCATGCCCTGCTCCTTCATTTTCGCTACCGCTTCATCAAATTCTGTAGCCGTCTTCTGGGCGAAGCGGCTAATCGTAATATGTCCGATGCCATCCTCCAGCATCTCTGAGGTTACGGTATACACTGGAATCGCCTCACGCTTAAGCGTGATCTCGATTGGCTCCGTCTCTCCCAAGCGCTGCAGCGTCAGCGTCACCTCGGTACCGGACTTGCCGCGCATAAGTGCAATCAGATCCTGAAACTTAATCGCCTTCGTATCCTGGCCGTCAACCGCCGCAATAATATCGCCGGATTGCACGCCTCCGCGTTCTGCCGGCGCTTTGGGGGTCAGCGCATGAATGATGAACTGCCCATCCTGCTCACGCACCTCCGCCCCAACTCCAGAAAACTCGCCTTCATAACCTTGCGTATAGGCATCGCCCTGTTCCTCGATTAAATAGCGGGAATACGGATCTTCAAGCGATGCTACCATTCCCTCGGAGGCGCCATTAATCAAATCCTCGCCATCCGCTCCATTTAAATATTTATCCATAATGGTATTGTAGGATACCGCAAAGTTCTGGAATGCAGGCTCTTTCAGCATCGGATAACGATGCCCCATCCAGAGCCACCCCACTGCGAACCCGGCAACCATAAATAATATAGCCCCAACCAGGCCAATTAACAGCACTCTGCGCCGTGCAGCAGCATGTGTAAAATACCTCAACTCGTCATCTCCCCAGGTTCAACTCTCATCCGCTTTCTTTACTGTATCTTATTGAAGGGGGATGGAGCAAATTTTCACAAAAGAACCCGCCGCTGCTCTCGTGCCGAGGTGAGACAGGCCTCAATTACCGCAGTCCCCGCTATCGCATCTTCAGGACCAAACAGCGGCTGTTCCTCACCAGCGGCAATCTGTGCAATTCGGTTGATTTGCATCACATACGTGTTCAGGTTGAAAGGCCCTTCCTTACGCTGGCCATCCTCCGTATGTACGAAAAAATAATCCTCTTCACCCGGGCCAAAAGCGTTCGGCAGCTCAATCCGCCCCTTCGTCCCGAGAATTTCCATGCGGTTGCGGTAAGCCGCCCACATGCCGCAGTCGAATACGAGGCTTACATCATTTCCGAACTCCAGAATGCCAGAAGCCATCATATCTACCCCGCCATGACGATGCCTGCCGTCTGTGCCGCCTTTGCCATTTCCCCCGCATCCGCTGCCGTGATTGCAAATGGTTTCTCGCAAAGCACATGCTTGCCGGCCTCAGCCGCTTTAATCGCCCATTCTTTATGTAAATGATTCGGCAGCGGAATATAGACCGCATCAATATCCGGGTCAGCGAGCAGCTTCTCGTAGGAGCCGTATGCTTTTTCAATGCCTAGCCGCTCTGCTGCCTCAACAGCTCGTTCGATGCTGCGGCTTGCAATCGCGACCGCCTCGCCTCGCTCTGCCTGCTGTATGGCTGGAATCATCGTATGTATCGCAATACTCGCACCGCTTAAAATTCCCCATCTTAGCTTCATCCTTGCCCATCCTCTCTCTATCCATTCTTTAACAGTCTTTTCTATTATACAGGAAAAGCCGGTGATCGCTTGTACGAACGCCGATTTTTCGCTACAATCAACCTAGCTTATGTACACGATAAAGATGCTTGGAGAGGGGAACATATTGTCATTATGTATAAACTAATTGCAATTGATGTAGACGATACACTGTTGAACGATGAACTCATTGTGACTGAAGGAACGAAACGCGCCATGGAGGAAGCGATCGCGAAAGGCGTAACGGTGACGCTGGCTACCGGAAGAATGTACGCTTCGGCCAGACAAATCGCTGAGCAAATCCAGCTCAATGTGCCCATCATTACGTATCAGGGCTCGCTAGTAAAAACGCTGCTGGACGGCAAGGTGCTGTATGAGCGCAGTGTGCCTACCGATGCGGCCAAGGAGCTGTATGCTTTTACAGAAAAACATGGCCTGCATTTGCAGCTTTATGTCGATGACCAACTGTTTGTGAAGGAAGCGAATGATAAAGCACTTATGTATTCGCGCCTATCCAAAATCCCTTACACGGTAGCACCAGATTTCGAGGAGCTGCTGGAGCAGCCGAATACGAAAATGCTGATTATCGATGAGCCGGACTATCTCGATGAAATTGCTGAGCAGCTCAAGGCGCTTATCGGCGACCGTGTGCATATTACGAAATCCAAAGCTCATTATTTAGAGTTTATGCATAAAGAAGGGACAAAAGGACATGCGCTGCGTTTTATGGCTGAGCATCTTGGCTGCACAATGGACCAAACGATTGCAATCGGCGATGCATGGAATGATCACGAGATGATCGAAGCGGCTGGACTTGGCGTAGCAATGGCTAATGCGATTCCAGCGCTGAAAGAGGTTGCTAATTATGTGACGCTTAGCAATAATGATGAGGGCGTTCGTCACGTATTTGAAAAATTCGTTTTAAACTCGTAAGGGATAGGTGTAGGTGAGATGGGATTCTGCGCTGCGCGAAAAGGTGGGGGTTACGATCGCCATTGCTGTTGAATTTCCTCGAATTAGCCGTGAACGGCTGAAATTCCACAGCAAGGAGATTAGGCTTCGAAGCCGCTTTCTTCCAGAAAGCTCTGTTGAGCACTTCGTTTCTCCACCCCCACCTTTTCACTCCGCTACGACCCGCTCACCTATACAACCTTAAAGCGTTTACCGATTTTTTTGGGGCAATAAAACAAACCGTGGAGCTGGCTCATTTAATCGCCAGCTCCACGGTTTGTTTGTTGTTACAACATTTATTACAATGTCTAATTACATGGTTACAAGCAACTGCACTTTTGACTGCAATTAAATACCTGCAAGCACTTGGTACCAGATGCCCTTTTTGGAATAGAGCGTCTTCTTTACCTCGGGCCAGCCGCCGAGGTAGCTGATGTCGAACAGCTGCTCAGGAACTACGTATTTGCTCGCCGATTCCTTGGCTACTGTCTCATTTACAGAACGGAAACCGTAATCGACAAGCACACGCTGCGCTTCATCGCTGTGCAAATAATGGATGAATGCTTCGGCCACCTCGCGGGTGCCGTGCTTGTCTGCATTTTTGTCTACTACCGTCGCTGGGTTTTCAATCAGAATCGTGCTTTTCGGCACGACGATATGATAGTCCTTACCCTGCTTAATGCGGGCGAGCAGTTCGTTCTCATACGTCACGATCACGTCGCCGACACCGTATTCGAACGCCGCCATAGAAGCACGGCCGCTTTTATCAAGCGATTCTACGTTGGCATGGACCGCCTTGAGGAAGTTTTTTGCAAATGCCGGGTCCTTGGCACCTGTCTCTTCCTCCGACTGCTTCAATCCCGCGCCGTAAATTGCATTAATATCCCACTGGGCGCCGCCAGATGTTTTCGGGTTCGGATAGACAATCTTTACTCCGCTGCGAGTAAGATCGGACCAATCTTGAATGTTCAGCGGATTGCCTTCACGTGTGCCAAGCACAACAATCGACTTGGTCACAAATTCGCCGTCCGCTTGCTCCTTCCAATTCGGGTTGATAAGTCCCGCATCGGCAATTTTGTTGACGTCACCCTCCAGCGCCAGCACGGCAACGTCGGCATTAAATCCACCTATAATGGCACGCGCTTGTGTCCCAGAGGCTTCATAGGATTCCTGAAATACAACCTTTTGTCCCGTTTGCTGCAGCCAGTAAGCCTGGAACTGCGGCAAAATTTCGGCGAAAGCATCCTTCACTATGGAGTATGCACCAATGACAAGCGTGACATCGCCGTTTGGAACGGAAGATTCCACCGCCGGATCATTGCCTTGCGCTTCGCCGCAGCCCGCTGCAACAAGCAGCAGGGCGGTCGCAAGCAACAGGGCAAATATACGGCGGCTTGTTGTCTGAATAGCATTCATAATGGCATACAACTCTTTCTGCTCGATGTTTTCAAACCCAAGCTATTAGATATGAATTGGCATTGGATCTTCCTTCAGGCTGTTTTCCTGAATCCAGCTCTCTTGATCATTAAACAAATACGCCCGGTGCACCAGCACTTGAACGCGGTCGCCCGGCTGCAGCACATCCTTCTCCAGCGAACGGTAGGTAACAAGCTTAACCGAGCCTACCTCAAGCTCAACCAGCCACTCGCTGCCGCGGAAATGAATATGCTTAACGTTTGCTGCAAGCGTCGCAGATGCAAGGCGAATTTCGCCCGGCTTGCCGATTTCTATATACTCGGGGCGGATGAGCGCCTTTGTTCCCGGTTTGCCAGCAGCAGAGTCAAAGCCTTTCAATGCGCCAACATCCTCGACAATTGTCGATTCCCCGATAAAGCTCGCTACGAACGGCGTCTGCGGGTCCTTGTAAATCGCCCATGGCGAGCCCTTCTGCTCCAGCCTGCCCTTGCTGATAATCATAATTTCATCAGCAACCTCAATCGCCTCATCCTGGTCATGCGTGACGAAAATCGACGTAATGCCAACGCGCTCAATCATTTCCTTGAGCCAAGTGCGCAGCTCCGTGCGAATTTTCGCATCAATCGCCGCGAAAGGCTCATCGAGCAGCAGCAGCTGCGGCTCAGGCGCGAGTGCTCTAGCGAAGGCGACACGCTGACGCTGGCCTCCCGATAGCTGGTGGGCATAACGATGCTCAAAGCCTTTCAGCCCTGTAAGCTCAACAAGCGTCATCACACGCTCGCGGATTTGTTCTTTGGTTTGCTTTTTCACCTTAAGTCCAAAAGCGATATTATCATAAACGGTCATATGCTTGAACAGCGCATAGTTCTGGAATACAAAACCGATTCCGCGCTCCTGCGGCGGCAAATCATTGACGCGCTTGCCATGGAATACGATATCGCCAGAGGAAGGCGACTCAAGCCCTGCCAGCATGCGGAGAATTGACGTTTTGCCGCCGCCGCTCGGCCCCAGCAGGCCAATGAGCTGGCCTTTCTTAATATCGAAGCTGACATCCTGCACCGCATGAAAATCCCCGAAGCTTTTGTTTAAATTACGGACTTCAATATGCATGGCTTAATGCACTTCCTTTCGTTTCTTGGCCCATTCCATTAAAAGCAGCAATCCTACGGAGAACGCCGCAAGCACGAGCGCAACCCCGTTCGCAGCCACAACATTAAAATTTTCCACATCCTGATACACGAGCGTCGTTGCCGTCTGCGTCTTATTCATAATATTGCCGGATACGACGAGCACAGCGCCAAACTCGCCAAGCGAGCGGGCAACCGTCAGCACAACACCGTAAATGACACCCCAACGAATCGACGGCCATGTCACCTGCCAGAACGTATACCACGAGTATGCGCCAAGCGTAGACGCCGCCTCCTCCTGCTGGGCCCCGATTTCCTGCAATACGGGCAGTACCTCGCGCACCATGAGCGGGAAAGTGACGAACAGCGTTGCAAGCACCATGCCTGGCAAGGCGTAGACGATTTTAAAGCCCGACGCTTCAAAAAAGGTTCCAATAACGGTACTTGGTCCAAGAATAAGGACAATCATCAAACCGCCGATAACCGGAGACACTGCAAACGGCAGGTCTACCAAGCTGTTCAGCAGGCGCTTGATACGCGGCCCAATCCATTTTGCCCGTACCAGATAAAGCGCAAGCATGACCCCGAAAAGTGTGTTTAATGCGGTTACAATAACGACGATTAATGCGGTCATCTTAAGAGCATGAAGCGATTGCTGCCTTAGCAGCCCTTCAGTAAAACCGCTCCAGCCTTCTGCCCAGGACCCGAGCACGATTTCAACAAGCGGTATGATAAGTAGAAGTATAAATACGACGTAAGTGAGCGTAATCCATAGTTTTCTCATTGGCCCGGCCTCCTGGATTGAATCAGGTTAACCGTCCACAAGATGACGAAGGATAAGGTGAGCAAAATAACGGAAACCGCCGCTGCTCCCTGCGGATTATCGCTTTCGATTTCCCCAAAAATATAAACTGATGCAATGAGCGTTTTGCCAGGAATGTTGCCCGCTACTAGCACAACTGCACCAAACTCGGCTATGCCGCGCGAGAATGCCAGCATCGCTCCGCTTATAATACCTGGAAGCATCGACGGTAAAATAATGCGAAAAAACGTCAGCGCTCTTGAAGCACCCATCGTATACGCCGCTTCTTCCTCCGAGCGATCCAGCTCCTCCAGCAAAGGCTGTACAGCGCGGATAACGAATGGGAAGGTGACGAACACCATCGCGATAATAATCGCCGGTTCATGGAATACGATATCGAAGCCAAGCTTCGTCGCCAAACCGCCAACAAAGCTTCGTGGGCCCAGCAGCAGCAAAATCATCAGCCCCGCAACCGCTGTCGGCAAAGCAAAAGGCAAATCGACGAGCGAGTTGAGAAATCTTTTCCCGGGAAATTTGTAGCGAATAAGCACCCAGCCAATCAGCGTTCCGAGAAAAATGTTGATTATCGTCGCAATAACGGCGAGCCTGACGGTGAGCAGCACCGCTTTCCACGCGAGAGGATCGCTTACGCTTACCCAGAACGGCTGCCAGCCTAGCGACAGCGATTGCGTGTAAATGCCGAAAATCGGAATAATAATCAGGATAATAAAATAAAGCATAACCGTACTTCGGAAGCCGAAGCTCCACCATTTGTTTCGAAACATAGCATTCACGTTGACGTTACCCTCCAGACCATCGACTCGTGTCGTAGGTGAAACCACAGACGAAAAGCGAAAAGTAAAAAAAGAAAGCAAAAAAGATAATCCCTATTAACAAACTTGGTATTATCAATTTAGCAGATCATATTAGTCCAAGTCAATGCTAATTTGGCCTTTTATTTGTGGAGTTCAACTGATTGCTGGAAATAGGGTCTGTGCTGCGTGAAAGGTTTGGCTTACGATCGCTGTTGCCCGCGGAATTCTTCGATTGTACCATGTTTATGGTAGAATTCCGCAGGCAAAGGCGAGCGCTCCGCTTCTCCAGCTCAAACCTTTCACTCCGCTCCGCCCCTCTTCCAGCTACAATTGAAAAACCACAGAACAAAATCGCCAAAACCGCTCAGTAAAAAAGATAAAAGAATACAGATAAAAAATAAAAGAACAAAAACAATAAACCATGACAAAAAACGCCTTATTCATTATCCCCAATGGGTTTATGAATAAGGCGCTTTTTTGCAATTATTAAAAGCAAATGATGGGCTGCTTATTCGCCCTCAATATAATAGACGCTCTCGCCTGCTTCTATCTCGGCTTGGCCCTGCGTCAAATCCGTCATCCACGCAATAAAAGCTTCCGCCTCCGGCTCCGCCGGCAAACAGCTGACGATGACGCGGTCCGTAAACTCGGTGCCGCCTACGCGTATGCCACGGCCGTGCAGCTCGTTCTCCAGCTTGCCATACCAAGTATAGTCAACGGAAACCCGCACCTCGCGGTGCAGGACGTTTACAATCTCGCCTGCCGCTTCGATTCCGGCTACCGCGCCGTCTGTGTAGGCCCGGACGAGTCCCCCGGCGCCCAGCATCGTGCCGCCAAAATAGCGGGTGACAACGACGGCGATATTTTTGAGACCCTTGTGCTTAATGACCTCCAAAATCGGCTTGCCCGCCGTGCCGCTTGGCTCGCCGTCGTCAGACTGCTTCTGGAATTGGTCACGCTCCCCCACCATATAGGCGGAGCAGTTATGCGTAGCGGTTTTGTGCAGCCGCTTGATCTCGTCAATAAACTGCACCGCTTCCTCCTCGGTCTCTACTGGCTTTGCATAGCCAATAAAACGGGAGCGCTTGATGACGATTTCGGCATGGGCCTGCTGCCTAACCGTTCGGTAACGTTCAAGCTTCATCAGGAAGGAAGTCGGAAACGACGCCTACAGGCGCGCTTCCAGCTCCGCTTTCTCCTTCTCGTAGCCCGGTTTGCCAAGCAGCGCGAACATATTTTTCTTGTATGCTTCTACGCCCGGTTGGTCAAATGGATTTACGCCGAGCAGGTAGCCGCTGATGCCGCAAGCCTTCTCGAAGAAATACACGAGGTAGCCGAAGGTGTATGGCGAGAAATCTGCAATGTTGACGATAAAGTTAGGAACTTGGCCGTCTGTATGCGCAAGCAAAGTGCCTTCAAATGCCTTTTTGTTGACGAAGTCCATCGTTTTGCCCGTCAGGAAGTTCAGACCATCCAGATCCGCATCGTCATGGCCGATGGAAATGTGCTCGGACACTTCCTTCACTTGAATAACGGTTTCGAAAATGTTGCGGTTGCCCTCTTGGATGAACTGGCCCATCGAGTGAAGGTCTGTCGAGAAATCAACGGAGGAAGGATAGATCCCTTTGTAGTCCTTGCCTTCGCTCTCGCCAAACAACTGCTTCCACCACTCCGATACGAAGTGAAGCGAAGGCTCGTAGTTAACGAGAATTTCAGTTGTTTTGCCTTTGCGGTACAGCGAGTTGCGGGCAGCCGCGTATTGGTAGGCTTCATTTTCAGCCAGATTCGGGTTGCTGTATTCTTTGGCAGCGTCAGCCGCGCCTTTCATAATTGCATCAATATCAACGCCAGCCGCTGCGATAGGCAGCAAGCCTACAGCTGTCAATACGGAATAGCGGCCGCCTACGTCATCAGGAATGATGAACGACTCGTAGCCTTCTTCGGATGCGAGCTTTTTGAGCGCGCCTTGCTGTTTGTCCGTCGTTGCATAAATACGCTTGCGTGCAGCTTCCTTGCCGTATTTTTTCTCCAGCAGTTCACGGAACAGACGGAAAGCGATCGCTGGCTCGGTCGTTGTGCCGGATTTGGAAATAACGTTGATCGACCAGTCGCGGCCTTCAAGCAGCTGCGTCAAATGCGTCACGTAAGTGGAGCTGATGTTGTTGCCGGCAAAAAGCACTTGCGGCGTCTTGCGCTGCTCATGCGGCAGCAAGTTATAGAAGGAATGCGACAGCATTTCGATCGCTGCGCGCGCGCCTAGGTAAGAACCGCCGATGCCGATTACGATCAGCACCTCGGAGTCCGATTTAATTTTTTCAGCCGCTTGCTTGATGCGGGCGAATTCATCTTTGTCATAGTTTTCAGGAAGGTCAATCCAGCCCAGGTAGTCAGAGCCTGCACCCGTGCCGTTATGTAGTTGGTCATGCGCAAGACGAACCTGCTGCGTCAAGTTGTCGATCTCATTTTGCCCAATAAAAGTTAGTGCTTTGCTGTAATCGAAATGTACCGTTTTACTCATAAACAAATAAGCCTCCTTAGGAATATAAACGGCATCGCTGCCGTTTTTAAAATATCGTACGATTAACGGCGGGGCTCAAGCTTCCCCCCACTGATAATCAACATCATGTATAGCGTCAAATCTACAATATCGGATTTAAACTATAAAAACAAGCTTATAACAATGAAATCTTGATGAAGAAGCCGTATAATGAAAGGAAAACGCTAACCATGGGAGGAACCTTTTGATGAAAACAGCAGCTTTTATCGGACTTGGTGTAATGGGTATGGGAATGGCGGCGAACCTGCTGCGCAAAGGCTATAGCGTCACGGTGTACAACCGCACGCCCGGAAAAGCGGCAGCGCTAATCGAGCTTGGAGCGACTGCAGCATTAACTCCGGCCGAAGCGGCCGCTGGCAGCGATGTCGTGATTACAATGATCAGCAATGATCAAGCAATACGGGACGTTTATTATGGTGAAAATGGGATTTTCAGCGCCGTCCGTTCCGGCACTGTGCTTATTGACAGCAGCACCATCTCGCCAAGTCTGGCGCGCGAGCTAGCGGCAACCGCCGAGCAGAAGGGCGCCTCGTTCCTCGATGCCCCGGTTACAGGCAGCAAGCCGGCAGCCGATGCCGGAACGCTTGTATTTATGATTGGCGGCAGCAAGGCGGTGCTCGACGCCAATGACGACATTTTGCTAGCAATGGGCGGCAAGCTCATCTATATGGGCCGCAACGGCAGCGGCTCCATTGCCAAGCTGGCGCATAATACAATCGTCGGCATCAACGTTGTTGCGCTGACGGAAGGCATGGCGATTGCCGCAAGCGGCGGGCTCGACAGCAGCGCCTTTCTAGAGCTGGTGCAGGCCGGCAGCGCATCGAGCAAATCGGCTGAGCTGAAGGGCCCTAAGCTGATCAATGCCAACTATGATGTGCAGTTTTCGCTGGAGCTGATGCTCAAGGACCTTAAGCTGTCCTCCGTGCTGTCAGACAGCCTGCGCGTGCCCACACCGCTGCTGGAGTCGGCGAAGAGCATGTTCCAGGTCGGCGAGTCAATGGGACTGAGCGGGCTGGATATGTGTGCCGTAGCGCAAGCGTACGAGCAGTATATCGGGCGCAAGCTCGGCGGTGGCAGCTTGTAGGCTTGCAAGTGCGCTAAGCTTGCCTTGTGCGCTAGGCTTGCCTTGCGTGCTAGGCTTGCCTTACGTGCTAGGCTTGTCTTTCTAAGAAGCAATGTTTAAGCGCGAAGCGATAGGAATGGAAGAGCATGGATAGCGAAGGCCATTCGAATGCTCCTCTGATTATAAAACCGGATACAGCTTGTCCTTTAAAGTGACAGGCTGTACCCGGTTTTATTTTTGCATGGCGAAGCGGAAACCCGCTCCTCCTTAATAGTACGGCGAAATCATCAAGTAGACGACAACGCCCGTGAAGCTGACATAGAGCCAGATCGGCATCGTCCATCTCGCGATTTTGCGGTGGCGTTCGACCTGCATGGAGAGGCCTCTTGCCACAGATAGCAGCGCCAGCGGCACAACGACGATTGCCAGCAAAATATGCGTAATCAGCACGAAGAAATAAATGCTCTTCAATGCCCCTTCGCCGCCATATTTCGTCGATTCCGTCAAATAGTGATAGGTCACATAGGACACGAGAAACAAGGTCGTCGAGACGAATGCCGCTCCAATAAAACGGCGATGCAGCTTGATGTTCTTTTTGATAATCGCAACTAAAGCTACGACCAGAGCAATAAACGTAAAGCAGTTAAAAACCGCATTGAGCAGCGGCAGCAATTTCACATTGAAGCCAAGCTCCCCGTCATAGGCCGGCAGAAAAAACAGCACCGTCACTAGCCCTACGATCACAACGGTCAAAATCGCAATCAGCGGCGTATAGTTTTTGTCCGGCAGCAGCTTAAGGCTCTGCTCCTGTTCCCTTTTACTCATCGCTTCTTCCTCCTACAAATATGCTTCTCTTTCCAATATTTCAAGCAGAAAACAAAAGCTTCCTTCCCGATTATGCCATGCCAAAGACCCCTATTTCAGACGTTTATGTCACAAAAAATCGAATTCTAAGCATGAATTAGAAAAGTTGACACAAATGAAGCGCCAGCCGGGCCCGCATCAGCTTATCCGCATTCGCTGCATATAGCCGCTTAAGCTTTCATCGGTTGCCGCTTTATACATCTGAGAGAGATATACGGGATGAAGAAAAACACGCCCGGCAATCATCGTCAGGGATTCGGAATCTTAAAATCCAAGCTGGGGCTTGTAATCCTGAAAGGCCATCACGAGTCCCAGCATGGGCAAATATGAAAAGATCAGAACAAGAACTATACCCGGAATGAGCATGGCATGCAACGGCCAAGTGAGCTTGAAATTCCACCTCCGCATCGCTCTTTGTTTCAATAAATCCCCCTCCATTTAACCTTCTTCTTATTTATTGTTAGCGGTTACAGAAGCTATTGTAGCTTTCCAAAGCCATGGGGAGATATAACAATGTTTTAGGATTTATGTTGTTTGGTTAAGGAAACATCGGTTATTCGATGAACGACGAAAAGGGCTGCTTCGCATATGCGAAGCAGCCCTTCCTTTGATTTTGGAATCTTATTCGTAAATGTACGAGCAGCAGTAGTCTGCTACCGTCGCAACTTGAAGCTTGAATTTCGTGTTGGCAGGCACAGTGAACTCGCCTTTGCCTTGAATGTGCAGCCACTCCGTCTCGCCAGGAAGCAGCACTTTCAAATCACCAGCAAGAATTTCCATAATTTCTACGCAGTCTGTACCGAACTCGTAGTCGCCTGGCAGCATAATGCCGAGCGTTTTTTTCGTGCCGTCCGCGAACAATACAGCGCGGCTTGTTACTTTACCGTCAAAATAAACGTTAGCTTCTTTGACGACCGTTACATTTTCAAATTGAGACATGGCGGTATAATCTCCTTCTATTTCGAAAATTAAAGTACGGATTTCACTTTGCTTACAACGTTCTCAACCGTAAAGCCATATTCAGCGATGACGCGGTCGCCAGGAGCCGAAGCGCCGAAACGGTCGATACCGATAATCGTGCCTTGATCGCCAACATAACGCTCCCAACCGAATGGGGAAGCCATTTCGATAGCAACGCGTGCTTTAACCTCAGGAAGCAATACAGAATCTCTGTAAGCTTTGTCTTGCTTCTCGAACAGATCCCAGCTCGGAAGGCTGACAACGCGAACTTGAATGCCTTCTTCTGCAAGAGCTTTCTGAGCAGCAACAGCCAGTTGAACCTCAGAGCCTGTAGCAATGATTTGCGCTTGCGGCTTGCCGTCTTTCGCATCGGATACAACGTATCCGCCGCGGCGGATGCCTTCGCGTGCGTTATCAACAGAACCTTCAAGAATCGGCAGGTTTTGGCGAGTCAGAACAAGCGCTACTGGATTGTTTGTGTTCTCCAGCGCATAAGCCCATGCTGCGGAAGTTTCATTGCCATCAGCTGGACGAATAACCGTCAGATCAGGGATGATGCGAATCGAAGCAAGCTGCTCGATTGGCTCATGTGTAGGACCGTCTTCGCCGACTGCAATACTGTCATGCGTAAGTACGTATACAACAGGAAGCTTCATCAGCGCTGCCAGACGAATAGCTGGACGCAGGTAGTCGGTAAATACGAAGAACGTACCGCCGAATACTTTCAGACCTGTATGAAGAGCAATACCGTTCATTGCAGCAGCCATACCGAACTCGCGAACGCCGAAATAAATGTTACGGCCATCGTAGC
Organism: Paenibacillus sp. FSL H8-0537; assembly: GCF_038051995.1. Lineage (NCBI taxonomy): Bacteria > Bacillati > Bacillota > Bacilli > Caryophanales > Paenibacillaceae > Paenibacillus > Paenibacillus sp. FSL H8-0537. Next base: position 5,312,141 of record NZ_CP150290.1, read on the forward strand.
TGCCTGGCTTGAACACTGGCAAGCCTTTCAGGTGAGTCATCGTCGAGCTTTCAAGGTCAGCGGAGCCGCCAACAAGGCTAGGGACATTTTTCGCTAGGCCGTTCAGGGCATTACCGGAAGCTACGCGAGTCGACACAGGCTTGTCTTCTGTTGTATAAACAGGAAGGTCTGCATCCCAGCCAGCTGGCAATGAACCGGAAGTTGCGATTTCGAATTGAGCAGCAAGCTCAGGATTTGCTTTTTTGTATTCAGCAAACAAAGCATCCCATTGCGCATTGGACTCTTCACCTTGCTTCTTCACTTCTGCGAAGTGTGCGCGAACTTCGTCTGGCACGAAGAACTGATTATCTTCTTCCCATCCGTAGAACTGCTTAGTCAGCTTCGTTTCTTCAGCGCCCAGCGGTGATCCGTGAGGACCTGCATGTCCGCCTTTGCCGCCTTTGTTCGGGCTGCCGTAACCGATAACCGTCTTCACTTCGATCAAAGTCGGTTTAGCATGGTCTGTTTGCGCTTCTGCAACCGCTTTGGACAAAGCATCCAGATCGTTGCCGTCTTCTACGCGCAGCACTTGCCAGCCGTATCCTTCAAAACGCTTCTGAACGCTCTCCGAGAAGGACAGGCTCAGTTCGCCATCGAGGGAAATATCGTTCGAATCATATAGGACAACCAGTTTACCCAGCTGCATGTGACCAGCCATGGAAGCCGCTTCATGTGAAATACCTTCCATCAAGTCGCCGTCGCCACAAACCGCATAAGTATAATGGTCGATTACGTTAAAGCCTTCTTTATTGTAAGTAGCAGCAAGCTGAGCTTCTGCAAGCGCCATACCAACGCCCATAGCCACGCCTTGTCCCAATGGACCAGTCGTTGCGTCAACGCCAGCTGTGTGGCCAAACTCAGGGTGACCCGGAGTCAGGGAGCCCCATTGACGGAAGTTTTTCAGCTCCTCAATTGGAAGATCGTAGCCGGAGAGGTGCAGCAGGCTGTAAAGCAGCATGGAGCCGTGTCCTGCGGAAAGTACGAAACGGTCGCGGTTTACCCAAGTCGGGTTAGACGGGTTGTGAACCATGTTTTTAGCGAAAAGCTGATAACCCATTGGAGCTGCACCCATTGGCATGCCTGGGTGTCCAGATTTTGCTTTCTCAATCGCATCGATCGCAAGCGTACGGATCGTATCAATCGAAAGCTGGTCAACTGATTTTTGAGTAACTGTCATTAGCTTGTTTCCTCCTAAAAATCCATTCTGGTCTTCTTGTTTTAAGTGTTGCTCTCTCTTTAGAAGCATGGCAAGGTGAAACGGCATTCGCCGTCCTCTGGTGGCGCGGCGCGTTTCATTCCGAGAAATATAGAGAAAGGATGAGAAAATCATATCCTTTCCTATTATTTCAAGGTGAAACGGCTTTCGCCGTCCTCTGGTGGCAAAGCTTCCGTTTTGCGATGAAATATAAGGCGGAAAGCCTGCATTTTTCAACATGCTTATAGGTCGTGCGCAAATGAACACAATGGCTTTGAACATTGTAACACCCGCCAGAGCAGTTTGCCTATTAAAAATTATTGATAAATAACCGTGAAAAACCTAATTAAATACGACCGTCTTGTTATGATGAACGATAATCCGGTCCTCAATATGCCATTTAACTGCACGGGCAAGAACGACACGCTCAATCGTGCGGCCAATCCGCTTCAAGTCGTCCACATTATCCCTGTGGCTGACCCGCTGCACGTCCTGCTCGATAATTGGACCGCCGTCAAGCTCCTCTGTTACATAATGCGCTGTAGCTCCGATGATTTTCACGCCGCGCTGGTAAGCCTGCGCATACGGCTTGCCGCCAACGAAAGCAGGCAAAAAGGAATGGTGAATATTAATGATGCGATTCGGGAATTGCTCGATGAATTTCGGCGAAATAATTTGCATGTAACGGGCAAGCACGATAATGTCTGCTTTATCCGCAACAACCTCCATCTGCTTACGCTCCGCTTCCGCTTTCGTATCCGCAGTGACCGGAATGTGGTGATAAGGAATACCGAAGCCTTCCACCATTTCGCGCATATCCGGATGATTGCTGACGACCATGGCAATATCGGCATCAAGATCGCCGGCTTTCCACTGCCACAGCAGTTCCATCAGGCAATGATCTTCTTTGGAAACGAAAATCGCCAGGCGCTTCTTGCGGCTTGCACGGAACGTATGCCATTTCATATCGAAACGGTCGGCAACACGGGCAAAATCCTCCACTAATACAGGCAGCTCCTTGTCGAGGTCAGTCAAATCGAACTCAAAACGGATAAAAAACATTCCGCCCTCCGGGTTCATTGTGTACTGGTCGGACTGCACAATATTTGCCCCATGCTCATATAGAAAATGGGAAACGGCTGCCACGATTCCAGAACGGTCCGGGCAGGAAATAAGCATGCGAGCCCGTCCGCTCTTGGCGGACGGCTGCTGCGATATAGATGGTGATGACATGTATTTCAAACTTCCTTCCTTCAACTATTATCTTCATTCTATTCATCATTTATAAATCTTTATATTTAGAGCACAGCTTTGCCTGCAAACCATGCTGTAATCCGTTGATTAATTTGCTCTTCCGTCAGTGCCGCCGGCAATACGCCGCCTTCAATAACGAGGTCGTAAATCCGCTCCATTGGCTCGCGAGGATCAGCTTTTCTCGCTTTGGCATCCGCCTTAAGCAGCTCCCATGTCGACAGTACAAATGCACGGTCAATGCCTTGCGGTACAAAAAACTGCTGGAGTTTCGCAACATCCTCCAAGAAGCTGTCGCCAAACCGCTGCTGAACTTCGCCGCGAAGCAAGGCGATTTCTACTTCGTACATCGGACGCTCGGTTTTGGCATCCTTGCCGATCCATGGCGTCTCCAAAACAAATGGACGACCTTTAAGTCCCTCATGATGGACAATGGCTTGGATAGCATCATAACCCAAATATCCCGAGCCTATCGGCGTATGGCGGTCCTTTGCCGCTCCACGCGGATTTTTGCTGTCATTCACGTGGACTACTGCAACTCGGTTAAGTCCTACGAGCTTGTCAAACTTGTCCAGCACGCCGTCCAAATCATCAACAAGATCGTAGCCTGCATCATGCATATGGCAAGTATCCATACAAATCGTCAGACGGTTGTTGCTTTGAACCTTATCAATAATTGCTGCCAGCTCTTCAAAGCTGCGGCCGATTTCCGTGCCTTTGCCAGCCATCGTCTCAAGCGCAATATTGACATTCGTTTCCTTCGTGCCTTCCAGCACTGCATTCAGCCCTTCGGCAATACGGCCGATGCCATATTCAGCATCCTTGTCAGTGTAAGCGCCTGGGTGCAGCACAATGTTCTGCACACCAATAGCAGCCGTACGGCGGATTTCCTCCTGCAAAAATTCAACAGCCAGGTTATAGGTGCTGTCCTTGTAGGAGCCGAGATTGACAATGTACGGAGCATGAACAACGATCTCATCAATACCTGTTGTTTGCATTAAAGCTTTGCCTTCTTCAATATATAGCGTGTCAATCGGCTTTCTTCGCGTATTCTGCGGTGCGCCGGTATAAATCATGAATGTGCTGGAGCCATAAGAAATAGCCTCCGTTGCTGCTGTCTGCAGCCCTTTGTCCGAAAATGAAACATGGGAACCGATTTTCAACATCGTTATATAACGCCCCTTTCGGTTTATCACACCTATTTTACAAGGAATGTCGAAATAAATCTAGGAATACGCTATAATTCATCCATGAGGTGAAAATTGGATATGAAATCAGCTCCTGATTGGTTTATGTATTTCATCATTTTCTGGGCAATCGTCATGGTCGTATTCATGGCAATCGGCGGTTTCTTTATGTTCCGCAAGTTTTTGAAGGTGCTCCCTCAGCGGGATGGCAAGTCCAAGCTCGATTGGCAAAATTATTGGGTGGACAGAAGCCGCAGCATGTGGACCCAGGAATCGAAGCTTTTTCTCGATGAGCTGGTTGCGCCTGTCCCATCTGCATTCCGAGATATAGCGAAGCACTCCATAGCTGCCAAGATCGGTCAAGTAGCTATTGAATATGAAGCCAAAGAGGTCACACGAGCACACTGTGTAGAAGGATACATACGGGCTACACCCAAAAGAGACTACAAAGTACTTGTTACCTTTCTCGAGAAGCAAGGCATTGATTACAGCCCTTTCAAGCATCTGCTCAACAAATAGCGTTTCTTAGTTTTACCATTTACGATTAGCCTGGCGCTGGCTGTTTAATGAGTCTTCTGTCCGTGTAAGAACATGTACGAGCATGGCGACGGCTCGCTCTGATCTCTTTTTTTGGAACCTATTGCGATCAGATTTCGTTTATACTGCCAGGAGGTGCTTCACAATGACAAAAAATAATAAAACCAAAAAAAGCAGCTTGATGGTGACGAGCTCCCTATTAGTAGCAATTATGCTCGCAACCGCCGCTTGCTCAAGCAATAGCAATAATGCTCCCGCTGCATCCAGCAGCCCGGTTGCCACAGACGAGCAGCCAGCTACCGTATCGCCAACGCCAGAGGAAAGCCCTGCTCCATCACCGAGTGATGGCGGAAGCGTAACAGAGCCTGGCGAAGCGTCGCCAGAAAGCAGCGCAGGAACAGACACGCCGACTGCTAACCCGGATCTAAAAAACGGTGAAGGTGTATTCAATGGCATTATCGACACCCACTCCATTGAAGTGGACACGCCAAGCGGCACCATCGTTTTGCAAATAGATGATAAGCTGCTTGATGTCATTAATACACTGCCAGAGAAAAGCAATATTAAATACCAGTATGTTGAAAAGGATTTAGACGGTTTCACGCAAATGTGGGCGGAGAAAATCGAGAAACAATAATGGAAAGCTGGTGGATGCATGCGGATCGCGGTAGCAGGAGGTACTGGTTTTGTCGGACAAGCATTGGTCAAGGCTCTTCTGGAGCGGCGTGATGAAGTATGGATTATTTCGCGCTCTGGACGGAGCCAAAACTCGCCTGTAGGAAAAGGCCTCCATTATATAACATGGAGCGAGCTTGCCGAGCATCCTCAAAAGCTGGAGGGAATTGACGCCATCATTAACTTGGCTGGCGAATCCATCAATCAAAGATGGAGCAACGAGGCCAAGCAGCGAATTCTTAACTCCAGGCTGACTGCAACCGCACGCATCGCCCAAATCGTCCAAGCTCTAAAAGGCAAACCAAAGGTTGTCGTTAATGCTTCAGGCATTTCAGCCTACGGGCTGTCAACTACCGAAACCTTTGATGAGTACAGCCCGACTGCCGTAACAGACTTTTTGTCAGAGGTGGTCAAGCAATGGGAAAAAGCTGCCGACGCGATTAAGGTAGAACGTCTGATCAAGCTAAGAGTAGGCGTCGTCTTGAACAAAACAGGCGGCGCTTTCCCATTAATGGCGCTTCCCTATAAGTTATTTGGCGGTGGACGGATGGGCAGCGGACAGCAATGGATATCTTGGATTCATCTGGAGGACATTGTTCGCCTCATCATCTTTTGCGTGGATCAGCCAAATGTGAATGGTCCTGTTAACGCTTCTGCTCCAGAGCCTGTTACGAATGACAGCTTTGGGAGAGCGATCGGCAAAGCAATGCATCGGCCACACTGGTTCCCAGTTCCCGCTTTTGTGATGAAAGCTGCGGTCGGCGAGCTTGCAACGCTGCTGCTCGATGGACAGCGGGCGCTTCCGCGTGTCGCCTTGGACAATGGATTTACTTTCCTATATCCGAATGTCGAGAGCGCAATGGAGCATATGTACAAAAAGTCCTAAGCCTGCTCCTTCCATCAGTTGCCTTGCTTCAATTCATATTTAGGACCATTTACTCCAGCTAGCTGGACAATATCTCCTACTGAAAATGGATAGGCTTTGTAAGCAATCATCGTTTGTCCGTTCAGCATGCTTCCATTTCGGGAGCCAAGATCTTTGATGAAGCAGCCTTTGTCGTCTCTATAACATTCGAGGTGCAGCCGAGATATTCCCTGCGCTTCGTCACCATAGTTGACCTGTTCGCCTATACGGCCAATTGTAAATCGGCCTTTCTCCCAATCGAGCCTCTGCCCTTGCCCTTCCCACTCCCTCTGGAGTGAGAGTCCGCTATTGGCAGCAGGCTTTTTGTTATGCTGTCCTAGCAGCACGGTCGCTTCCTCTCTTCTAGTTGATGCAGATTGCGAGGAAACTGTCTTTTTAAACGCGGGCACAGCTCCCTCCCTATCAACAGCCGATTTAGGGGGATGAACCAGCTCTTCCCATCTTTGATTTATTCCTTTATGACGTGAGTGGCTAAACGATTCTTCCATATTCTCTTCCTTCATTCTCTCTTCTTCTACTAATTCCGATTCAGCAATAACGCTTTTTTTGAGCCATATGGCTAGCAGTCCAGCCACACCGCCAAGCGATAAACCCAGGCATATAAACAGCTTGCTGCTAGAAGGAGACGTCAAATAAATATAGCGCCATATACAAGCCACTATTACAATGATTAAAGCGCTTAATAGCCACTTTCCTTTTCGAGCTGGCGCAGGCTCCTCCTCACTAAAACTATATGGAGGCAGAGGCTCGGCTTCTATCTCCCAATTGCCTGCGGCAAAAAAACGCTCATTTGGCGAATCATCCATAGTCGTTTCGCTTTTTTTGATCGCATCGCTATCGTGGCCAAACTCTCCAGCTTCTGCGTGATGCTTAGAACTGCTATGATCGGAAGGCTTGTCTGGCCTCATAATGCCAGCAAAATTAGCATTGCTAGCAATACTAGTACTGCCAGCATAATCTGGCCCGCTTGTGCTAGGCGCGGACGCAGGACGGCGATACGAACCCTCATACATTTTACTGATGCGCTCCAGCAATTGCGAACGGATCATGCTAACCGTAGCATCTTCTCTGCTTAACAAACGCAATATATGCTGAAACTCTTCGCCATTTATTTCTTCTATATAAGAGGACCAGCGTACTGCCAGAGCTAGCAGAGAGTTCGTACAGCTTGGAGCAGCCTGGCCTGTATTACTCGGTTTTAAAGGCATATACACGAGAAAAATATCGCTTAGCTGCTCGCCGACAAATATATGTGATTCTTCCAGCAGGCAGCCTTCAGGGCGAAGCATATAATGGCGACACTCATCCAGCGCTTCTATAATACCAAGCAGCACGGCATAAAACTTCTCCATTGTCAGTGATTGTATCTGCAAGCGATGAAGCAGCAATTTTTTGCCGCTTATTCGATATCTGAATGTAATGAGCCCATCAAGCTCAAACCATTCCATTGGCAGCATATGTGGAATCGAGCCGCCTTGCAGCATTTGCAGCTCTACATCGTCGAGCTCCTGTCTGCGTATGCCTCCCTCACGATCCAGAATTAGCTCATGACCACGATTCATCGCATAATCTACAATAAAGTTCCCCATCGGTTCTCCCCCTTTACTTGCAGCTCGTTTCTTTATGAACAGCTAATCTAAGTAAAGCTAACACGCTGTTAGTGTTATGTAAGCATAAGCCACGCAGTTAATGCCCCGGGTACTACTGCAAGCATAAATGGAAAGGTAGTCCCTCCCGCTGCCCAGCCTCCAAGCTCCTTGCGTCTGGGCTCTGCGCCTCTGTGCAACAGCAGCAGCAAGCCACTAAAAACCCTTCTGCTAAAAGGCCTATTAAACAGGACAAGCAGTACGCCAATTAAGCCAGCATATAAAATGGCATACATCATCATTTGCAGCACCGTACTTGTGCCAACCCATGCACCCAGGGCAGCGAACAGCTTAACATCCCCTGCGCCAATTCCTCTCGCCATATGCAATATAAACAGCGGTACAAAGCCTGCGGCAGCACCAATTAACCCCATCCATAATCCACTCCAGCTGCCAACGACAGTCTGATATAAGCAGCCTGCTGCAAAAAAAGATACGGTCAAACGATTTGGGATAATCATGGAACGCAAATCTGTCAGTAACGCAGCGATGAGCAGCACGGCTGCCGCTGCAAACGGTATGGTGAGCATTACATTCTGCCCCTTTCTCCTTGTATGCTTGTTGGCTCGCACATTTCTAATTTGATTTTTTCTCAACCTGAAAATGCATGGATGCTTGCTGATTGCCCACTCCAGCTATCAGCTCCCACATGCCTGGCGTCGTATTGCCCGACACAAGCCATGTCCACTGTACAAATCCGTCGTTGCCCGCTGTCGCCTCGCCAAGATGCTTGGCCTGGCTTTGCCCACTTTTGTACATTACTTTTAATGAAGCAGTTGCACCCGGCTTTGTTAGTACAATAGCCGTAGCTTTGCGACCCGGTCTGAGCGGCACAGGTGATATCGATATAATTTGCAGTGGAATATGGTCGGGATCAATTTGCGCTGCTGAATCTTGCGCCGCTACAGCGTCGCTTATCCATACCCGCTCTGAAGCCTGCTCCCTTAAAACCAGCTTTTGCCTCATGAAGGGCAGCTGCATTGGAAATTCATATTCCGCTTCGATAATCAGATAAGGCTGCTGCTTATTTTTCAAATCCGGCAGCGATAGCCTTGAAAGCCTGATTCTATCTTTCTCCAGTACAGCCTCGTCTGCATGTTGACGGAGCAGCGGTTCTACCGCTCCTCTTCCAAGTTCCGTTGCTGCCATATCTTTAAGCGGTGTCCAATCGCCGCTTAATGCAGAGGAAGCTAGTGTTCCTGCCGGATCAGGCAGCCACTTGGCAGCATCACCTGCCGCAGCGCTCCAATCAGCGAGCGGCAGGTGTGCAGCACTAAATTCCGATATAGATGCAGAAAATTTCTGATAGGTTAACTCTACAGGATATATATGAGCGGCAATTTGCCTGGCGGAATGCGAGGCTGCTGCTTGAAGCGCCATTTGAAGTGCGCACACACGTATAAAAATAATGAATACCATCAGCACAAGCAGGAGCATCGGCATAACTAGCGCTGCTTCCATAACGATGCTGCCGCGCTCCCCCTTACGGCGATCAGTATGACCAGCCAATCGTCTGCGTCGTTTCATAGCGGCCATTCGTCACCCTTCCCTGCAATAATCCATAGCTTCCTAGCAGCTGCATGACACCAGGCAAAAACCACAGCTGTGCAGTTGTCCGCACCTCTCCTGTTACAGCTGTGGAAACACCAGACAGAGTAACCCCGCTATTTTGCTCAATAACCGCAATCATTCTAGACACGACTGCTTCTTTGTTAGCGCCGCCATGCAGAAGCATAAAAAGCCGCAAATAATCGGTATACGAAATTTCTACATTGACATATTTAGATAACGGGGCCGATCCCCGATTGGCAAATGCGAGCATGTCTTCCATCGTCTTCTCCAAGCCATAAATAAGCGAGCAAGATAAAATCAAGAGGGGATGTCCAGCAGGTCGGCAAGTAGACAACCCTTCCATAGTGCGAATTGCCATGCGTACGCTAAACAGCTCGCCATAAGCTGCGGCCACATTGCCTATGCGATTATGAAAACCATAAATCACATATTCGGCTTCTTGATTATGAAAGGTCAGCGCCTGCGTGAGCTCAGCGGTATCCCCATATTCAAGCATCATCTTCAATTGCTGCGGGGCAAAAAACGAATATCGCTGCAATACATACTCGCCAAAATATACAGTATCTCTAGCCTGCTCCAGCATATCGGCTACCCCGCCGAACAAGCCATTTGAAAGCTCCGCAGAAGCTTCAGCCTGAGCATGGGCATCGTCGCCAAACGTTTTTGTTTCAACATTTGAGCCTTGCGCAGCGGCTGCATTAAATTGCAAATTTCCATTGTAGCGCTCTTCCAGCTGATTAAATATTGCCTGCTGTTCTTCTGAACCAGCAACGCTTTGAAAACCCTCCAGCATGTTGCCTGCCTTTTTCCATAACGAGCCTAGCTGCTTTTCTTGCTCTTTACGCTGCTTTTCGAGTCCTTCATTTGCTAGCTCCTGCTGACGCTTGGCAATAATAGTACCTGGCTGAACATACAGACCTGCATATTGTCCAGACTGCATAATCATTTTCGCTAATCCAGTATGGAGTATGGTTGAGTAACGATCTACTAGATCAAGCAGCACCGTAAATGCTGAGGTGAATCCACTTGCTTCGTTATGAAAAGCTGTATACGACTGAGCCTGATCATCCAGTTCAGCTCCATATTCAGTGAACCAAGCGTCGGGTAAAATCAGCTGGTCCGCTGTCTTTTGTATATCCTGCAGTTCAGAGACCGCTCCGGACGGCAAAGATTGCAAATCCGAGCCTACGACTTGTTTGCCAGATACGCGGTCATATCCGCTATAGGCGGGAGACTGTTTCGCCTTGCTTTCAACCCGCCGCATTTCCTCATTCAACAGCCTTGCTTGCTCCAGCTCGTCCTTCGCCGTGCTTTGCAGCTCTACATGCTCGCGCATCACCTTAGCGCTCAGTTTCTTGAGCTCATTAATCAGCGTAATTGCTTCTGATTTATATTCCGCTCTTTCCTGCGTATATTTTGGTGCTTTGCCTGCGGCTATTAATTGCTCGTCAACGATGACCCAGCCGGCATATTCCTCATAACGCCGACTAAGCGATGCTGCTGTCCCATCTCCTGCTCTTGAGATATCCAGCTCCCCATACGGCAGAAGCGCCTTCAAGCCGCTTGTTCCCACTGCATCAGAAGCCTGCTTTTGCAAGGCTAATATACGAGCGATACTCGCTTGGCGATTGTCATACAGCTTGCGCAGCTGCTCCAGCAGGTCCACTGTCACAGCCGACTCCTTCATCGCCTCCGACATAGGAGTAAACTTGGAAGCCAGCTCCAGTGTAAAATCAATCGGTGCTTTATATTTCATCTCTTCCAGCACCTGTCTTTCAAACACCTTATGGCTGCCCAATACCGCTGCCTGATCCGTATGTGAATGGACTACATTGGCATCAATTGGCCGAGAAAAAGCAGCGGATGATGCACTACGCTCCACATTCGCTTTTACAACCTCGCTATAAATCGTATCTGCACTTGTCCCGCCTCGCCCAAATAATCCGTATTGCTCATAAAGCTGACTATCGAAGGCAGATAATACGGATCGTATACCTGCTCTAGCTGCATCCTCGGTTATTTTATGGAGAGCTGCTATTCTGGCGTAATCAATAAGGATGGACATGAACAGCAAAAGCGACGATAGCACCATAGCGGAAAATATAGTAACTGCACCTTCACGCCGCCACAGCCATTTGCGTAAGCAGCTTTTTCTGGCTACATACTGACTCAGCCTTTCAGATCGGCTTGCTTTCATTTTTCACCTCCATTTAATGATCCTTTGGCGTTACTCTTACTGTCTTGTTTGCTATAGGTGGATAGCACCTGACTAGCCTGTTCCTTCCCGCTGCCCTGAGGACTGCCAGCAAATTTAGCCGTATAATATCTAACCAAATCAACGCCACGAATAAAATCGACAGGATCGGTAACCGGGCTGGAAGCAACCGTCTTAGGCTCCCGAATGCCTAAGATACGCTCAAGCGGCTGCATAGACACAGGCTGTAAAAGCTTTGTCTCAATATGGCGCTGAATGACCGTACGATGGTAGCCAATGCTCCCCTCAAAAGGAAGCCCTCGCTCAGCATCCATCCACCCTGCAGCCGCTGCCATTTTTTGTTCAGGCAAGCTATCCCCAGCAGCCCCTTCCAAAGGCAAAACTAACTGGAAATCCGTTGACTCGGTGCCTAAGCCGAACAAAGAGCTGAGCATCCGCTCCTCATTCATTCGCCAGTATAGGCTATCGTATTCACCTTCCGGCAGTAGGCCCGTCCGCGGATTACGGAAGCTGTTATCCCAACCGAAGGCCGTACGCTCCGTCGTAACGGAAGCCGAATAATAAAGCACTGTCTTCTGGTACATGTACATCCCAAGCAGGAGAAACAACAAAATAACAGTGAGCAGCAGCGGGAAAACGAGCGTTGATTCCAGCGTAAAGCTGCCCTGCTCCCCGTGCAGCCACTTGCGAACCAGCGGCCTAAGAGAAAATTTTGTCTGCTTGGTCATCGGCCTTGCCCATTAAACGCTCAATGAGTTCTATAATCCAATCCTTGAACAGCAATGCAATAATGATAACAACGGCAATGATTAAAATAATTTCCAGCGTACCTAAGCCGCTCTCCGATTTCCAAAATCTTTTCCATGCTTTTTTTACTGTTGTCATCGTTCCAGCTTCCTCTCTATTTTCAATTGCCCCGTTAAGGCTTAAGACATTAACAGCATGGCAGGAGCAGCGATAAACACCATCAACACGAGCAAAATGCCAACCAGCGGGAAAACAAGCTTCGAGGATGCCTCCTCGCCGCGCGCCCGCGCAACAGCCTTGCGCTTCTCCCACAACGTATAAGACAGCTCCCGCAGCGCCAGCACAAAATGCTCCCCGCCTCGGCGATAATTCAGCAGCAGCACTGTCGTAAAAATCGAAACCTCCTGCACCGCGCAGCTGCGATTGAATTTCTCCGCTGCTGTACTAAACGACTCGCCATTGTGCAGCGAATATACGACTTTGTTCCATTCTTTATACAGCGGATGCTGCGTAATGTCCTTGCCTTCAAGGCAGCGCCCCAGCGCCTGCAAGACGGTTTCGCCCGCTCCGACCAGAAGCATTAGCTTGCTGATCATTTCCGGCAGCTCCAAAATAATTTCCTGCTTGCGCTGCTTAATCAGCTTCCCTGCTTCCAGAAGCTGGCGAACAGGCAGCAGCAAGCCAAGCAGTGCCCCCATTGCCAGCAGCAGCGGTTCGCCTGCTGCACAAGCCAGTAAGGCGCAGCCTATCATGGCGCCATATCCGTAACCAGCAGCACCGCCAAGCTGCTCTTTCGTCTGCTGCAGCTGCCACCGGATTCCCCGTAAAATAACGAGCTTAGCGTGATAGCTGCTAAGTGAAAGTGCCATGTACTCATACAAGCGGCTTCTTTCCAATAGCTCGCTGAACGGCTCAATGAAAAGCAAATGCTTTAAAGCATCCTGCTTGCGTTGTTTTTGGCGGGATACAGCCAAGATCATTCGAAGACGCTTTCCACCGATAATGAACAGCCATGACGCCATGAGCACAATCGGAATTGCTATCATTTGCGCTCGCTCCTATACACGAATACTCATTATTTTATGGATAAACCAAAAGCATACTAACAATGCCCCAAGGCCAATCGTCAGCAGCAAATAGCCCATTCCTCCATATAGAGGAGCCATATAATCCGGAGCCATTAGATTCAAAAGGCCAAGAAATATAAAGGGAATCGCCATCATAATGCGTGCCTCAAAGCGTTTTTGTGCCAGCAGCACCATAATATCCTGCTGGATTTCCAGCTTTTCGCCAATCGTCTGCGCCGTACGCTTCATCACCTCTACCAAATCGCCTCCAGTGCGCTTGCAGGCAGCAAACACATCAACGAATTGTACGATATCCTCTACATGAGCGCGGGCTGCTAGGCTTCGCAGCGCATGCTCCAGCGGCTCCGCATGCTCAAGACGGTGCTTAACGATTTGAAACTCCAGCAGCAGCTCCGTTCTTGGGTCAGGATAAAGCAGCTTTAAATCATCCAACGTCGCAATAAAGGCATTTTCCACCGATCTTCCTGCCGCAAGACAGGAGGTCAGCGAATAAAGCGCCTCCTTGAATTGCAGCTTCAACCGCTCCTTGCGACGCGAAATTAATGAAGCCTTGTAATAACGTGGTGCGCATAATCCCAATCCGGCTGCGATGAGACAAACCAGAAGGGAATGGTACACCGTATACAGAGCAGTAAAAACAGCTGCATAACCGATAATTGCTGCCACTGCGAACTCGCGATAAGACAGCACATACCTATCATAATTCGTTAAATATCCGGTCTTGGACGGCTGCCAGCTGGTATTACTCCCGTTCCCGTCTTCACCTTCACTTCTGTCACCTTCGTGCTCAAGGCCACACCAGGAGAGCGCTCTATTGAGCAGCCGTTGCCCGACTATCCCTGTGTTCTTGGCTTTCTTGGCTTTCTTGGCTTTCTTGGCTTTCTTGGCTTTCTCCGCTTTCTCCGCTTTCTCGGCTTTCTCCGCTCTCATCGCATTCCCCAATATCTTCAAAACGCTCCTCCTCCAGTGTTAGTCCTGCCATTTGCAGCTTGTTCCGGTGAAGAAGTGAATGAACGGTACGCTTTAAAGCTCCTAGCACCTTGCCGTCTTTCTCTCCCTCCTCCTCAAAACGGAACAAGGGGCGAAGCTCGATTTCCCCACCATCTATGCCGACAATTTCAGCTATTTCTGTTACACGGCGCGTACGGTCGCGAAACCGCGATAGATGAATGACAATGTCCAATGCGGAGACGATTTGCTGCCGAATGACCTGAACGGGCAAATCAGCTGCACCAAGTGCCATCGTCTCGAGCCTTGCCATCATGTCGCGCGCACCGTTGCTATGACCAGTGGACATGCTGCCTGAATGCCCGGTATTCATCGCTTGCAGCATATCCAGCGTTTCCGGCCCCCTTACCTCGCCGACGATGATTCGATTAGGACGCATCCGCAGCGATGCGCGAATAAGATCGCGAACCGTAATTTCACCTTTGCCCTCGGTGTTGGCATTGCGCGTCTCCAGCGATACTAGATTGGCAACGCTGCGAATTTGCAGTTCAGCAGAATCTTCAATGGTTACAACTCGCTCATCAGCAGGAATAAACTGGGACAACGCATTCAGGAAAGTTGTCTTGCCCGTCCCTGTCCCTCCGCTAATAAAAATATTGTATTGCGCTGCGGTCAGCTGCTGCAGAAAGCCTGCTGCCTCTGCGGTTAAAGCTCCCGCCGCAACGAGCAGCTCCATCGTCATTGGGCGCTCAGGAAATTTGCGAATCGTCATCGCTGGTCCGCGCAAGGCTACAGGCGGCAGTACAACGTGGACGCGAGAGCCATCCTTAAGACGGGCATCAACAATAGGCGAAGACTCGTTCACGACACGATTGACACCTGCAACGACAGCTTGAATCAAGTCCTCCAGCCGCTCCTTGCTTTCAAAGGCAGCTGGCAGTTGTGTCATCGTTCCGCTTCGTTCAATAAAAATTTCGCCGTGATGATTGATCATAATTTCAGTAACTGCCTGATCATCCATCAGCGGCTGTAAAATATCCAAACCCCGAAAGGAATGAAACAGCCTCCGAACCAACTGGACCTTCTCTGCCGCCGTAAGCGGACTTCCACTATTGCAATAGTCAAATACCGTCTGCTCCACGTTTCGCGTCAGCTCTTCATCCGTTACAGCGCCGCTGAAATCAAGCTGCGACCTAATCTGGTTTCTTAATGCAAGTACCAGCTCATCGGTTAGCAATCCGAATACCTCCCTCGCTTACCAATTGCTGAAACAACCGCTCTACGGCTGCTTTATACAATGGCGACGCAGCAACTACAACCGGTGATGGACTCCCTTCAGCAGCTTCAGGCAGCGCTGCGGCAATCGAACGGCTTCCATTTCGCAGCTTAATCGTAAACATATCTGGAGGCCTCCCCTCTGCTTCATCACCTCCGGCTGGCGTAATACGGCGATTAACAACAAGTCGGATGCGGCGGCTAAGCGACTGAAAATCTTCTTTCCACCTGCGTTCGGCGCAGCCAAACGCCAGCTCTGCCTTCCGCTGAATGGATAGGTCATCGGTAACCAGCCACAAAACCAAGCTGCTTTTCCTCAAAATCGACAGCTCAAGCTCGCCCATCCCATCCTGCAAATCGATTAAAATGAGATCATATTGCCTTGTAGCTCGGAGCAGTTCTACCATCGCCACTGCATCCACTGGCAATAGGCTGTAACGATCCTCCTCATTGTCGCAGGGCAAAATAAAATCGGCTTTCAGCGCCGGGTGGCGCTTGCGATGCTGCGCAAGCCATGCCCCTGCCTTATCTGGCTCAGCCTTCAGGTGATAAAGCAGCTGTGACATGCCTTCTCCCTCGGGCAGCACGCGCTGGTCTCCCGCTCCCAGCCACACCTCAAGGGCGCTCCAGCGCTCCAGCGTCAAATAAAAAACGCGGCAGCCATGCTTGGCAGCTGTATTCGCCAGCTTGAGCGCAAGTGCTGTCTTGCCAACTCCGCCAGAGGCCGAGCCGATAGCAATAACTGACGCTCCGCCCTCACTGCCTGCATTAACTGCGCTCGACCGGACTGCTCCATGCAGAGCCGCCAAGCTCTGCAATAATTCCGGGAGCGGCTGATATTGCAGCAGCTCCGCATCATACTGAGCATCTTGCCCCTTAGCAGCTACGAATGCCGCCACTGGCACACCAGCGGGCAGGTGTGGAGCAGCGGCAGCGAGAATAGCAGGCTGGGCCGCGATTAAATCAACGGCATAGCCTCCCTTGAGAAACTGGATGAGCGAGGCCGGGTTTGTAAAAGCTGTTAGCTGCCAATGCTCACCGAAGGAACTATCCCTCACGTATTCTGCAAGTCTTCTTGCATACTCCAGCTCACTTACTGCAACAGCTAATTGATAACGCACCATTCATCCTCCTTTCGAAGCAAAGCTACAACCAGCAATCTGAGTTCAGACAACGCAAAAAAGCACCGTAAAGGCGCAGTTTACCTGCGGTCCTTTACGGTGCTTCCGTAGTCATCCAATTTAAGATTGAGAAAAATTTATCACGACGATATGTATCCTGTCAACTGCTTTTTTTCTTTTGCAAGTTCATTTCTAGTTTTAGACTTAAAATAGGATTAGATTTTAATTATATTTATTTTTCATAAAATGGAAATATGCCGCTTATACCTATTTCCCTTAGCCCTCTTCCATTAGCCTCCTCCATTCGCTGATTTAATTGTAGGTCCTTAACTTTCTCAAACTGCAGCTAGATAAACATAGTTAAAAACAATTACACCGTAAAAGACCATAATTACATATGACCTTTTACGGTTTTTTATCAGTAGATACAAGCAAAATTAGTATTTATAAAACTTACATTTACCCGATATATTCAATTAAACATAGGGCAGACGGATTCGACTGTTTAACACCATTACTTGATGAAATGATAATATTGCATTTGTCATCGGTATCACATACGAAAAAAAGCTCGGCCGTAACATTAAAACCAAATTTATGACGAGCTACATCTGCTACTGCTAATATAGTTGGATTTGCTTCCGCGGTTTTAAGCGTGAATGTTGCAGGGGTATCTTCCGTTACAGCGTTGGCAGGGGAATAGAGCCTTACTTGCGTAATAATCGAATTAATAGGTAATATAATTTCTAAATTTTGATTCCCCAAATAAGGAAATCTCCCGTTCGGTCCCTTTACAGATATAATCTTCTTTTGCACAATTCCAACATTTGCCCTCTCGTATCCAAGCGTACATTCCCATATATTTTTAGGGCTGTCATTTAAACCACGACAATTTCTAAATTTAATTTGGGGCTGCCCTCCAAGATTCCCAAGCGAATTTGTACTTACATACGAAATAAAATCCTTCGGTCTAGTATGCTTGGCAATCTGGCAATTCTCATAAATAATATTATGAGGGAATGCCCATGAATTACCCGTGTAATAATATTGATGTTGCCCCATAAGCGTACAGCCATCGAATTTAATAATGGGCATTTTCACATTCGTTGATTTAAATAAGGCGGTAACCCACTGATGGCTCCCATTATTGTATTGCTGAGAATCACTATCACAGCTTATGAATGAAACAGCACCATCAGCCCATTCACATTCAATTAGCTTCGCTAAACCATATTTTGTTTCAAATCTAGCCCCTATACATAAAAATCTCTGTACACCGCTTACATGTGAAGCTCCTAGCAATTTAAAAAAAGTAGTGTTGCCACCATTACTATCCGTATTTATGAAGCTTCCACCCCAGATATTGATATTTCCACCTTTTTCGAAATGCAGAAAGTCCCCTCTAGAAGCCTCATATTGACAAGCAAAAAAATTATAATTTAGGAATTGGTCATTTGCTGTTGTACTTTCCGAAAATATCGTTTTATTCCATTTTCCATAAAAACCACAGTGAAACCACGTAAATTCACTATTTGTATTTAACCCTTCTAGCTTCCAACCATAATTAAAATTAATAAAATCACATTTATCAAACGTATAGTTTTGAGCCCCGCCTTTCGAATACGAATACATAAAATTGGTTTGTTTTTCGTAATCACCGACAAATGTAATTCCTTCAAAATGAATGTGCAGCCATTTGTCATTATTGTAAAACAAATAACCGTTCGTACCTGAATTTGGTTTAAATAAAATCCTTGTAATTCCTCTTCCAGACCCTCGGAAAGCTAAGCCACGAGCCCTCTTTGTATTGGAATTCCCTAAAATTTTCGGATTACTGCTTGAAACGACATAGGTACCAGCAGGCAAATCAATGACCGTATTTCCTTGTGGATTCGTTATTTCACTTACATTATTAGTAATTCGTGATTGAATAAAGGCTTCAAGATCAATAAATGCCTGAGTCGAATTGGTCATTCCGGTTTTATCAGCACTAAACCATTCAATATTGGAACCACGACTTTCAAATTCCTTATCAATTTTCTGAAAATTATTTTTTATTTCATTAATTTTTAAGCTTTCATCTCCAGCATTAACACTCATTTTGAGATTATCTGTTTCATTAGATGCCACATGCCTCTCCTCCTATTGACTATACATTTTTACTTCCTCTCTTTATCTAAATAGCGTTTTATTTAAAAATTCATCTCATTAGCCTGTTTACAGATGATTACGAACTTCAATCAATGGAGGATAAAAGCTTTGATACAAATAAAATATTCTGCTTGGCTCCATTGTGTGTGTAAGCTTTTGCAATGAGTGTACATTCCTGCTTTAGTACATAAATAATCTCTATAAACTAAAAAAAAGCAAGAGAGCACAGGCAATTCTGCTGCACTCTCTTGCTTTTTTCACTTTCCCGTTGCTTATCCCAGTACTTATCCCGGCCCGCCCGCCTGATACTCCAGCAGCTTGCTGAACATCCCCTTGGACTCGCGATACAGCTGATTATAGCCGCCTTGCTGGATGATTCTGCCCTCTTCCAAGACGATAACCTGATCGGCGTCACGAATCGTTGACAGTCGGTGGGCAATGACAATAATCGTTAGTTTGCCCTTCAGCTGCTCAAGTGCCTGCTGAATTTTCAGCTCATTTTCGCTGTCGAGTGAGCTGGTTGCCTCATCCAGTACAAGGATCGACGGCTTCCTAAGCATCGCTCGCGCCAATACAATGCGCTGCCGTTCACCGCCAGACAGCCTTACCCCGCGATCGCCCACGATCGTGTCCAGTCCCTGCGGCAGCGCGCGAACGAAGGCATCAGACGCCGAAAAAGCGAGCGCCTCCCACAATTGCTCCTCCGTCGCTCCCGGCAGTACGAGCTTTAAATTTTCACGAATGCTGACATTAAAAAGAAAGGGGTCCTGCGAGACATAACTCACCGCGCTGCGGTAAGCAAAGCGATTGCTATCGTCCAGCGGAGCACCATCGAGCAGCACCGCTCCGTGCTGGGGTACGATTAGCCCGATTAACGTATCGATCAGCGTACTTTTTCCCGCCCCGGACTTGCCGACAATTGCCGTCATGCTGTTCGCCGGGATACGCAAATTAATATGCTTCAGCGCATACGTCTCATCCTGCTCCCGGTAGCGATAATACACATCCTGGCAGACCAGCTCATGCACAAGCTTCAGCGCAGCAGGCTCTGCCTGCTCTGCCTGCTTTGTTCGCTCTGTTGGGTCAGCAGGCTTATTCAGCTGCATTTCCTCAGCAGCGCCACATTCCTTCATCAAGTCATTCAAGCTCTTGAATGCCGGGAGCGTCAGCACGATTTGCTCCATAGAGGTTTGAATGAGCGTCAGCTTCGGCCACAGCCTTGTAAAAATCAGCACAATTAATGTAAGCTGCGCTACCCCAACCTGCAGAACCTGCACCGATAAAAATACGCAGCCCGCAATCATCAACGCTGAGATACTTTTAAATAGGAGCTGGCTATTGGATTGCAGCTTCACAAACTGCACATTATTGTGCTCCATTTGCTGCGTCAGCTTGCTGAACCAGGACAGATGACTTTCCTCCAGCCGATTGCTTTTGATCTCCTTAATGCCATTGAAATGATCGGTTATGCCCGCCACATAGCTCTGCGACAGCTCTGTCAGCCGGGTGCCAAGCGACCTTGCTCCTCGCGTGTATTTACGTGAGAACAAGCTGATTAGGCCACCGCAAATTAAAATAAGCAACGTCAGCTGATACGACAGATAGAAGGCTAGCCCGATTTGTACAAGCGTAAATATTCCCGTCGTAACTAAACGAAGTGAGAGCTGCACACCCTGATTAACCCGAGATAGCTCGGAAGACAAAATATGATTGAAGTCCGACTTGCGCTTGCCAAGAAAAAAAGCCCAGTTCGATTGCAGCAGCGCCTGATAAATATCCATCCGCAATTTCGTTACAAAGCTTTGAAGCAGGGCAAAGCCCTGATTCGTCTGCTGTCTTTGCAGCAGGCCCTGCCCAACATTAATGCCGATGAAAATAGCCAGTACAGCTGCAAGCAGCAGCTCCTGCGGCAGCTCGCCAAGCCAGACGCTGACCTGCGGTACGACTGGCAAGCTTGCGCTTTGCACATCAAATAAACCGATGATGCCCAGCAGCGGTATTAAGACGAGCAGCCCTACGCCCTCAAGCGAGCTGACAATCATAATACCCAGCATGTTCAAGTAAAGCTTCTTTCCTGCAAACTGATGCAGCTTTTTCATATATAGCAAAATCGGTTTCATATACTCACCCTTTTGCGAGGCTGCTTGAGCCTTCGATAAAAATACAGAAACGGCCGCAGCGGAAAATATAGAAAATGCAGTCCCTTAGGCAAAGGCAAAGTCTGCGCATCCCAGGCGCTTGGATAAAGCTTGCCGATGAAATGGGTCAGCTTCTCCCGGCTTGTCAGCAGCATAAAGGTATAACGCTTATAAAGCAGCGCCATCTTCTTCTCCTCTGGAATCGGGCTGATCGTAACCGTCTCCTGAATAAATGGAAAAATGCAGCGTACAAGCCTATGCACGAGGGGGCTGTCGGTCAACGGCAGCAGTGTCTCGGGAAGCTTTACACCGAATAGCTCTCGCGCCAAAACAAGCGCCTGCCCTATGGCCGCCGCTCCTCCGTTTCTCCGTGTTTCCTCTATCAGCGATTCGCCGCCGTCCTCGCAGGCAGAAGCAAGCTGGGCAATATCATGCAGCCAGCGCAGCCGGAACCAGCCATGTCTTGCGCCATGGCTGGCGAGATAATGAAACAGATGCTCCGGCCCTAAATAAGGGATCGGACTTCCCGTCTGCTCATAGATTCTGCGCTGCGCCCATAATTGCTCGAAGGACACTTCCTTCACCGCATCAGGGCTGAGTCGCCAGTGCAGCTCAATTTGCGTCTGATTGATCGTATGCTCGAAGCAGCTATGATGCGTTTTCCACTTTAAATCATTAAACAAACGCGGCGCCGGGTCCCGATCATAATAACCAAGCTCTTCAAGCAACGCCTCGGCTCGGTCAACATCCTCTATTGGCACTAAAATATCCAGGTCCTTGCTTGTGCGCTGGGAAATATCGCCGTAAAGCTCATGTGCAATAACTGGCCCTTTCAATTGCAAGGAGCGTATGCCGCGCTCTGCCAAAGCCGCTACAATCCGCTGCATCTCGGCGCTGAGCCTCAGCATCATCAGCGTATTGGCGTAATAATCCTGCTGGAGCGTCAGCAGCACCGACTTCGGCAGCACCGGCTTCACAAGCTGCTTCAGCTTCAAATAGAGGCTTGGATATACACGGTGATGGCGCGCCAATTCGATAATCTTCTCCCCGTTCAGCCTGCTGCCGGCCCAGCGGCGGCCAATGACTGCCGGATCGGCATTTGGCCGCAGGCACTCGAGAATAAATTGCAATTCAAGCGGAAGGTTAGCCACTTCCCATTCATACGTTTTATCCATAGCGTTGCTCCTTCTTCCGCTTAATCTGATTACCGAACAAGCCAACGACGGTGAAACGACCCATTTCTTCGACACCTGTTATGTAGTAGGGGCCGCTGCGAAGCCAGGCATGGGCAATCATTTTGCCTGATTCGTCCTTGGCTGTGCCCAAATAGAGCGTGCTCGCTATTTTTCTGCGTTTCAGCAGCTTCATCGCGGCGATTCCCTTAACGAGACATTCGCTTTCCCACCAAGTATAGCGGCTCATCTGCCGTATCGCTTTCGCCACCTCACTGAGCATCTGCTCATGCTCCGCTACCCGCTCATAGGGCGTCTCCTTCATAGGAACACCTAGAGTAGGGGCAACTTTAGCGAAAGGAATCAGTTTGAGAAGACGCGCCCAGGCGAGCAGCATATAGGCTTCGAACAGAAGAAGCTTGCTGCGAAGCGGCAGCAAGGTGAACTGGCTCCATTTTTTAAGCAAGACAATCGAACCGCCCTTTCCTTGAACTATTCGCTAATCTGCCGTAGCTCCTGCTCCGCCATTCTGTGCGCCTGCATTCGAGACAGGCTCAAGCAGCCCTTCCGCATACAGATCCTGTAAAAAATCTGCCACCTGCTGGTCGCATGCCGCTGGCTCCACTTCATACTCTTTGAGCAACTGGGCCACAATGTCGCGGCGTGTCACGGGCGACGCCGTCCGCTCCCAAATGATGCCGCCCAGCTTGCCCATGTTGTAATATTTGCCCGAAGACAGGCTTAACAGCACTTTATCGCCATCCATATCAGTAGCCAAATGACCTTCTGTCCGCTGGATTATCTGTTCAGGCTGCAGAAGCGGTCTAGCTTGTTTAGACATTTGCCTCACGTCCTTTCTGAGTCGCTGCTAGTATTAGATCAACCATTTCATAAGCGGAAAATGCTCCTTCTGCGGGACGCTGCAATTGATAAGCCTGCACGCTTGCTGCAAGCCGAACAACAGCAGAAAAATGCCAATTTTGCAGCCTTAAAGGCGCAATTAGAAAATGTCGGAAGGTGTGGTTCAGCAATACAGGCAGCTTCGCTAGTGAATGCAGCTGTGATAGCGATACCGCATTTGCTTCTGTGCGCGAAAGCTCAAATACGGCGGCGAGTGGAAGTGGAGAGGCTAGGAAGCTGGCAGATAACGGAACAGCGAATTTGGATACGGAATAGGCAAGCGGCTTATAAAGCTGACTCGTTCTTCCGAGCTGCTCGACGCTTTGCTGCCACAGCTTTTGCTGCGGATAGGAGGGCATGACAATTGACGAGCCATTTGCACCAGCCTCCGGTTCCTTTAAGGCAATGACATCATCACTAAGCAGGGGATAGCCACGGTCTATAAAAGCTGCGGCCAGCGTCGACTTTCCTGCCCCAGAGTCCCCTACGAAAGCATAGGCCTTGCCGTCTATGGCTATAGCGCTCCCATGCAGCGGCAGCTGCTTTCTCTGCAGGAGCAGCGCGCCTAGGCATGTTCCAAGCAGGTAAAGCCGGAGCCTGCCCTCATCCATGTTTTCGCATGGCTCCACAATAATCCGTTTGCCCTCTTGAATGCAGAAGCTTGCGACCTCGTGAATATAAAAAAACAATTTTGCGCCGTGAACAACGTAATGATCCTGCGTTTGCTCCAAAATCGGCCACGTAAATTCTGGCTTAGCCAGCTCTATTTCAACATCTGCAAACGCTTTCGAATTTTCCGCCTCAAGCAGCTCAGGCAGCTCAATTTCACTGCTGATACATAAGCCGAAAGCGTCGTAGATTGCTTTTTTCCCAGTTACTATCATCGCGTTCACCCTTATATGAATAAAATCGCGTTGCTTCAAGCCATCAAAAGTAATCGTTTCGCGGTGAAACCTGTACTTCCCTATATTTGAACAAAATCAACAAAGTCCTTGTACAAGGATATCCTGCTGTATAAGGACCTTGTTGATCACTTTTACTGCATAAGTATAATGGATTTATTTCTAGGAAAAGGAAGTGCCTGGATCGATAGGGAACGGAGTTGGGTCATCAGTGACGTCAAAGTCCCCCGCTTTTACAAAATCAATGTAACGTGTACCTACGCCAGCCATCGTCTCGCTCACTTGCAGCGTTTCGAGAACCGGAGCTTGCCATTGTTGTTTCTCCATGCTTATTCACCTCCCTTCAAATTAAACTGCCGGACAAACCGGCAGGCTACGAGGCAATGCAATAAATAACGGCTGTTTAAATCAACCGCGTATTCCGGCTTCGGCACTAAGCCGACCTGTTCCAGCGAAGTCCTCATCTGCTCTACATTGAAAAACTGTGCAAGATACGAATCGTTGCAATATTGCCGCAGCTCCTCTACAAATGCAGACCAAACCGGCGTCATTCGATGAACCCAATCCGCTGCTTGAATGCCGCGCACCCGCTGGTTTAACCGAATTTGATCGGGCAAATAGTTGGCCGTTGACTCGCGGATTAAAGCACGGTCGTAACCGTCATGAACGTATTGCTCAATCGGAACAGACAAGCAAAACTTCACAACCCGCGGATCGCTGGTCGGGTCTCGTTCCCACAGCGCATAGCTTAGCGATAGCTTGGTGCGCTGCGTACCGCTCATATTGGTCATCGCCATATCCTGAAAAGGCCCCGGCTGCGCTTTAATCGCATCTTTTTCAAAAACGCTGCCTGCCCCTGCCTGCCGCTCCTTCAATCTGGCAAAGACGTTCATCCGCTTGGCAAAAGCCGGATTGATCATGAGCGGCATCTCCTGCTGCCCATGATCCTGGTCCCGAGGAAACAGCTTCGGATAGGCGTTTTTCCCAACATAATACATAAGCCGTTTCCGCCCGACTGCCTTACGCTTGCCAAACATCGTCACTTCCCGGTACAGCCGCAGCCATTGCAGCCGCTTGAGGAGCAACGAATAATAATCGATGGCAGGCCCCCACGAGATCGAATGGTTTCCCATTGCTCCCGTAAGCAAAATGCCCATTCCCTGCTGCTGCGACTGCTCGTAAACCCCTTTAATCCAAAATGAATTTTCTGCAAATTTAAAGGGGATCTCCAGCATTTCCAGCCATTCATCCGCTTCCGACAGCGGGCTGCGGCCCTGCAAATCCAAATATTGATCGGCAATATTGCCAACAAACTCGACAGTTTTCTTTATAAAGGGACGTTCATCCGCCATATGCCGCCTGGACGTCCAATCCTGAAAATTCGGTTCTGGCACATAACTGAAGGTATGCAGCTGCTTTTGCTGCGCCTGTAGTGATTTTGCCGCGAAGCTGACGACCGAGCCAGAATCGAGGCCGCCGCTAAGCGTTGCGCCTACCTTCCGAAACGTCCTCATCCGGGCATTGACCGCTTCCTGAAAAATCTCCTGGAAAGCTTCCGTGTACTCCTCACGTCGCTTCAGCCTCAGCTGCTCGGGGGACTCCACCTTGCTGTGCTGCCAAAAATCAAGCTTGCCGTCCTTGATGCGAAAAGCATGCCCCGGCGGCACTTGCCGAATATGCTCATAGGGCGTTGCGAACAGGTCACTCGACTCATGAACAATAGCAACCGCCAAATAATCAGCGAGCCAGCTTTCATTCAGCTTTTTCTCCACATGATGGGCGGCAAGCAGCGGCGCAATGGTGGTGCAAAAGGAGCTTTGCCGAGCATCAGAGTAGATATAAAGCGTACGGCTGCCGAACAAATCGGTCGTACCGAACAGCTCGGATTTGCGCTGATTCCAAATGATGAACGCATAGTCGCCAATTAAATAACGCGGCGCTTCCTCTCCCCATTTGGCATAGGCCAGCATAATCAGCTCGCTATCCGGCATGCTGGCTCGCCGCTCGCGATCGATGAGCAGCTGCTCCCATAGAAATGGACGATTATCGATCATGGCATCAGCCGTAATCGTTAGTCCCAGCTCAGCTGCGTGAAAGGGCTGCGGCTGTCCGACCGATTCAGGCGTAATCCACTGGGCATGGCAGCCTAGGAAAACGCGTCCGTCATGCCAAGTATCGACGGCATCCGCTGGATATTTTTGCAAGGCTTGCATTAGGCGCAACCCCGCTTCTACGGAAACGGGAGCTTCGGAATCCTTCTGATAAATAGCGGCGATTGCGCTCATGCTGTGCCTCCTTCTTTTTGATACTAACTGTATTTATTATAGCACATAAAGATACAATTTGTATCATTTTTACCGAAACAATTATTCGTTTTAACCTATGCTTCACCATTTTTCATAGCGATAATAATGGTTTTTGTTCTTTTACTCCATGGTTCATATTGGGACGGCCAACCGAATAATAAATGAGCTGTGTATTGACTAGTTCATGCTCACTATAAATGTTGCGCCCATCAATGAGATTAGGCGTTCGCAGCCAGGATTGAATACTTAATGGTTTAATATCGCGGAATTCCTTCCATTCGGTCAAAATGCACAGCGCATCCGCCTGAATTGCCGCTTCCTCCGGATTATCACAGTATACGACACCCGATTCGCCAAATTGCTGGCGAAAATTAGCCGTCGCTATCGGATCGTAGGCTTTGACTTTTGCGCCTCGCTTTACTAACGCTTCAATAATTTCAAAGGCTGGTGCATCGCGAACATCATCCGTTTCCGGCTTGAAGGCCAGGCCCCAAATGGCAACGGTCCGGCCTCCCAAATCGCCAAGCGAAGCTTCCAGCTTGCGAATGACGTTAAAGCGCTGGTCGCGATTCACATCGACGACTGATTTAAGCAGCTTGAAATCATAATCCATTTGTCCGGCAATTTGAATAAGCGCCTGCGTATCCTTCGGGAAGCAGGAGCCCCCATAACCTATTCCCGCTTTCAAGAAAGAGGAACCGATTCGCTGATCATAGCCCATTCCTTCCGCTACCTCCGTCACATCGGCGCCTACCTTTTCGCAAATGTTGGCTATTTCATTAATGAAGGATATTTTGGCTGCAAGGAAAGCGTTGGATGCATATTTAATCATTTCGGCGCTGCGAATATCGGTGCTCATGATGTGCTTGGTGAGCGGCCTATGCAGTTCCGTCAAACACTTGCGCGCCGTATCGCCCGATGTGCCAATGACAATGCGGTCTGGGTGCAGCGTATCCTGAACCGCTGTGCCTTCCCGGAGAAATTCTGGTACGGATGCGACCTCAAACGGATATGCCGTCTGGCTAGCTATAATCGCTTGAATATGTTCATTCGTGCCAACTGGCACCGTGCTTTTCGTAGCAATAATTTTAAATCCATTCATTGCCAAGCCGATTTCGCGGGCTGCCTGTTCAATATAGCTCAAATTCGCTTTGCCGCTTGGCAGCGATGGCGTCCCTACCGCAATGATAATCATATCGGATTGCCTCACCGCTTCTGGCAAATCCGTAGTAAATTGCAAGCGTCCCTCCGCTTTATTGCTCGCTATAAGCTCTTTCAAGCCCGGCTCATAAATCGGCACCTCGCCTTTATTCAGCAAGGCAATCTTCTCCTCCAGGTGGTCAACGCAGATGACATCGTTGCCCAGCTCGGAGAAGCATACGCCTGATACAAGCCCCACATAACCCGTTCCAATTACAGCAAGCTTCATGCTGCCCACTCCTCTCCATATGCAGCAAGGGTGCCTAATCGCAGGCCGCTGCTTTATATACCATCCCACTAACCCTTTGCATCCTTATACAAAGCCTTCATAACCAACTCTACAAACTAAACCGAGGAGCGATAGGCACGAATGGCATTCGTTTCATCAGCAATCCGCTCAATCCATTGGATAATTTGGTATTTACACCGCTCATTCCTAGCGATAGAAGCGCGCTCGCTCCATCCTGCCATTGCTAGCTGCGATAAGCTTTGCTGCACGTCAAGCTCCCTTAGTGCCTGCCAAGTTACCAGCATATGCGGATGCTTGCCCTGCAATGCTTGAAGCGTATTCCGATCCTCCGTCATGGACGATCTGACCAGCATAATCAAAGGCTTGCCAAGTGTTACCGCCTCCCCAACTACACCCCAGCCCGGCTTCGAAATGATAATATCAGCTGCTGCCGCATAATTTTGCGACTCGGTGTAGCCTTGCGGAATTTGAGCAATATTCGGCCCGCTCACCTGCATATTTTGCGATACGATAAACACACAAGAATGATCGTTCCACAGCGAAAACGAGTCTAGCGCTTCCGTCTCCATTCCCATGCCTAGAGCAAAATAAACGATCGTTTTGCTGCCGTCCGGATTAAGCTCCTGCACGATGCGCTGCACTTCAGCAGCTTGCGGCGTTCGGCAATAAAAGTCTGTCTCTGGCTCGCTGCCCGTTGTCCATTTCCGTTCCCCAAAATCCGACCCAGCCAGCGGAATGAAATAATCCAGTTGTTCGTACGCCTGATGCAGTGGAGCCAGCTGCTCCTGCTGCAGAAAAGCCCCATAGGCGGTATGCCAGGTGAAGTTGGATATGCCCACCGATTTCACTCCCGCAATCGCGGCGGCAGCTATCGGAATTGGAGAAATATCCGAAATGACCATATCCATCCGTTCACTCATCATAAAATCGGCTTCTCGCCTTATCTCAGCTGAAAATCCTGCCATATATTGCTCATAACCAAGCTTGAACCCTTCCTGATCAGGCTCAACCGAGCCTGTGCCTCCGCCAAGCACATAGCCAAGATCCGATGAACAGCTGCGAAACTCTAACCGTTCCGGGCTATATTCAGCGCTGTAATCCGCTAATGAAGCCTGGATAAAGGGAAGTGTTTTGCCCGAGCAGATCATAAGCCGGTAACGCCACGGCGAATAAAGCAGCAGCGTTCGAATAAGCGCAATGCTGCGCGTTGCATGGCCATAGCCATAATCTGAAATATAGTATCCAATCGTTGTTAAACGGCCGTTCGTATCCCGAGCACCAAGCATGGTCATACCTTAATGCAATGCTCGGACACTTCGTCCCAGGTATGATAAATTTCCACAACCTGATTGCGCTCCTCGGCCATGCCGCTTTGCACGACTATAATTTCAAGCTCCGTCAATGCACGGATGCTGTGCAGCATCTTCATCGGTATATGCAGCACATTGCCTGCTCCGACGCGCATAAAATTGCCATTTTGAATAAACTCCCCGCTGCCTTTGACGATGGTCCACACTTCCTCACGCGCCGAATGCAGGCGATAACTGAGGTTTTTGCCGAGCTGAATGCCTACGCGCTTCGTAGACACGCAGCGGCCATCCTCATAGGTGCGATCGTCAAGCACTCTGATCCAGCCCCATTGGCGCTCGATATACATTGGCCCCTGATCGGAGCTGATAAAATCCTTAATGCGCGGACTCGCGCTTTTATCCGTCACCAAGATGCCATCGGGGCTTAGCGCAACTACGATATTCGACAAGCCGAGAATAGAAACGGGAATATCGATTTCATTAATGAGATGCGTGTTAATGCAATCCTCGCTGATGATGCCTCTGCCTATTTGTTTGTTCTTCATTTCTTCGGTCAGCGTATTCCACGTGCCAAGGTCTTTCCAGCAGCCCTCATAAGGCAGAACGACGATGCTCGACGCCTTCTCGACTACTTCATAATCAAAGCTGATTTTCGGCAGCAGCTGGTATTGCTTTGAAAGCTCCTCATATTGAATCGGCAGCCCTCTGCTCGCCAGCAGCTCAATCACATAACCCAGCTTGAAGGCAAAAACGCCGCAATTCCAGTAGGCATTGTCTGCAATAAGCCGCTCAGCGATTTCCTCAGTCGGTTTTTCCCGAAAGTGGCTGACCGCAACATATTCCCTGTCAGTCTTACTTGCCATCGCTGTACCCGCTGCTGCTGAAGCAGCCTTTTCCGGTATAATATAGCCGTATTTGGACGATGGATAAGTTGGTTTCACGCCTATGAGCGCAATCTCGGCATCAGAGCGGTTCAGCACATCCTCCAGCTGCTTAACCGCTTCAAAAAAATGACTTTCCACATAAGGATCAACGGGCAAAATAGCCACTGCCTCATCCAGCCCTACTCCCGCATGGGAATATAAATAGGTGGCGGCAAGCGATATAGCCGCGAACGTATCTCGCCGATCCGGCTCAATAATGAGCGGAACCTCCGGTGAAATTTGGGTCTGCATCATTTCGATCTGGGCCTGGCTCGTGGCAATATAACTGGAATCGCCTAGGCCATTTTCATTAATTTGCCCCCATACACGCTGCACCATGGAAACCATTTCCCGGTTCTCATTTTCCAGCACCTTCAGAAATTGCTTCGATCTCGCATCATTCGATAACGGCCATAGCCGCTTGCCTGAACCTCCGGACAATAATACCAGCTTCATCATGGATCCCTCCCCTTCTTATATGGAAAGCAGCAGCTTGCGATACTTATTAAGAGATATTTCCTTGCGCAAATGAGCCTCTAAATAATCCCGTCCACAAAGGCCAAGCTCCTCCAGCTCCACTCCTCCAAGCTCAATCATCGCATTCAGCTTTCGCGCAATCTCCGTATACTGCTGAGGCTCCGCCACGATGCCGCAGCCGCTCTCTTCAATAATCCGGTACGCCTCGCTGCCCTGCTCCAATACCCCTAGAACCGGCTTGCCTGCTGCCATGACGCCATAAATTTTGCTTGGCACCGACACGCCCTTAATGCCCTTCTGGTTCACGACGAGATGCACATCCGCCGCATTAAGCGAATAACGAAGCTGCTCCTTCGGCTGAAAAGGTAAAAAAGCTACGTTCGCAAGCCGCTCCCGCTGCACATAATCCTGCATCTGCTTCTTCACAGCGCCTTCCCCGATGAAGGCGAAAATCACATCCGGGTAATCACGAAACCGGCTCGCAAGCTCAACCAGCTTTTCCAGATCGTAATAAAGGCCTAAATTTCCGGAATACATAATAACGAATTTATTTTGCCAATGATGCTCGCGAAGAAACGCTTGAACCTGTGGATGCTCCTTGGACAGCGGAATAATTTCCTCTTCATTCGTCCAGTTGTTGATGACCGTATTGTCCGTCACCCTCCGGCTGGCAAAACGCTTAAGAAGGGTATCCTGCATGTCATAACCAACGGTAATAATATGATCGGCGTATTTGCAATTCAGCGTATCCACCCAGCGCGCCAATCCCAGCACCGCTTTATTGTTCATATAGCCTGCGGCTGCGGCCTGCTCAGGGTTGAAATCCTGAATATTGTAAATATGCTTGGAGCGCTTAAGCGTCTTGCCTATGGTTCCAATCAACCCGCCCAAAATTGGCGGCTGCGATATCGTATAAATGAAATGAACCTTTTTCTGCTTCAGCAGCTGAATATTGGCATGAAAAAAGTAGGATGCAATATAACGCAGCCTACTTGCTTTGCTCCGCTTATCCACCTTGGGCAGGCGGATGCGGATAATTTGAATGTCCTCCAAACGATCATAAACGATGCGACTTTTATCCCCCTTTGCTTCCGCTTCCTTCTCGCCCTGCTCGGACTGTGCCGCGATGACCGTAATGTTGAAATCATCCTGCAAATATAAGCAAAGCTCCGTCAGCAGCTGCCCTGTAGAAGCAAAATCAGGATAAAAATAATTTATTACGAATACGATATTAGGCTTCATGCCATGACCTCTTTCGCGAATCGCTCTCTTAAATATTGCGCCGGATAACCGGCATGAATTTCATTGGCCGGGATGCTTTTCAACACCGTGCTTCTTGCTGCCGCAACGGCCATTTCATGCAAGGTGACGCCGGGATAAACGAATACATCGCTCGCCACCCAAGCGCCGTCTTTAATGACAATCGGCCGAACCTCCAGCGAAAAAGCAGGATCATTGATTTTATGGCTGCCTGTGCATAAATAAGCATTTTGGGAAATAACGCAGTGGCTGCCCACTACAATTTCATCCAAGCTATAAAACTGGACATGATCACCGATCCAGGAGAAGTCGCCAATGCTGACCTTCCAAGGATACGTGAACTTCGCCGTTGAACGAATTAATACGTCTTTGCCGATATTCGCACCAAACAGACGAAGCAGAAAGCTTCGCCACGCGTACATATTGTGCAGGGAGAACCGGAACAGCGTGCCTTGTATGAGCCACCATAACAGAACATACGCGCCGCTTCTGCCCCTTGAATAGCCAGCCTGCTCATACTGGTCCAAACGTATGAGATTTTTCATCCGATGTTCAACAACTCCTCATAAACCTCCGTCGTTCGTTTCACATATTGCTCCCGGGTGAAGGATTGCTGGAGCAGCGAATAGCCTTCTTCCCCCATCAGCTTGTAATTTTGTTCAAAAATGCTCGTTATCGCCTTTTGAAGCGCTAGCTCATCCTGCGGCGGAACGAGCAGTCCATTCGCCCCATTCAGCATTTCTGGCACGCCGCCTACATCCGTCGCTACTATCGGCAGTGAAGCCGCCATCGCCTCCAGCAGCACCGTCGGAAAAATATCATAGACCGACGGAAGCACGAACAAATCCGCCTGCTGCAGTAAATCGGCAACATCCCTGCGCATGCCGAGGAAATGGACATTGCCTAGCTTGTATTGCTGAGCCATGGCGAGCAAGCCCTGCTTATACTCCTGATCCGTATCAAAGGCAACATCGCCTACGATGACAAAATGCAGGTTTTGCTCGACTTTTTTCCTCTTCATCAAGTGCGCAGCCTTGAGCAAATATTCGATGCCTTTCATCGGCGACAGCCTTGCCACCGTAATGACGATGCGGTCTGTCTCGGCCAAATTCAGCTCCTGGCGCAGCAGGCTGCTGGCCGTTTCACTAAGCGCGGAGGGCGCGGCCACCTCAATGCCATTATGTATTTTAATCAGCTTCTTTGACGTATGGCCGCCCCACTGAAACATGATTTTGCTGCGTTCGCATAAGACGATAATGCGGTCATTAAACAGATGGTCCAAATAGCCGACAAATTTATAGGCGATCAGCGGCTTTCTTGGCAGCTCATGGACGGTTTGCAGCGTCGGAATACCGAGCATTTTACCGACAATATTGCCGCCAATGACTTCCATTTTATGCGAATGAATGAGCTTAATATGATATTGCTTGACGATTTTTCGCAGTGCCCGCATGGATTTGACCAATTTAACCGTATTGCGAAAATAATAAAGCGCATCGGTCGGCTTGCCAAAGACGGCAAGGGCTGCGAACAGCACCGTTGCTCCGCTCGCCTCATATTTTTCCACATAAGGGCTCCATTCCGGCAGCACCACATAGGGCTTGTATTTCGCCTGATCCAGACCTTGAACCAGCTGCAGCAGCACCGTATCCACACCGCCGACATGGCTTGCATACGGCTGAATATAAAGAATATTTTCCACTTGCTATCCCTCCGTTGACAAAGCCCGGTTTACGGCTGATGATACCGCTCTGGCATAATAATTCGGGTGCATTTTGCGCCACAGCCCAAACTTCAGCTTCCAGCTCGACTGAATATACCGTTTGTTTGCGAACACCCAGTCCATCGATTCCTTTAAGTTTTGCGGATCAAGCGGATCAATAATGAGACCATTTTGCTTATCGACGATAATGTCCTTCGTTGCTCCCGCGTATTTGGATGCCAGTACAAACGTATTCGTGCTTAACGCTTCGTTGACGACGAGCCCCCACACCTCGATTAGGGAAGGGAAAATCAGGCAATCGGCTTCCACCAAATAACCAATCAGCTCATCCTTCTGCTTATAGCCTTCGAAGCTGATCTGCCCCGTTAGCCCATACTGCTCCACACGTGCCTTCAGCTTCTGCTCATCCGGGCCCGAGCCGACAATGGTCAACTGCCAGGCCGCATCGCTATGCGTTTGCTGGATAGCGTCAATAATTTGTGCGAGCCCTTTGCGTTCAATCAACTGTCCGATGAAAAGCAGCTTGATCGGCCCCTCATCGCTGCGCAGCTTGCTCTGCTTATGCTCGGTATATTTTTTATGGAAAAATCGAATGTCCACCGTATTGTAGCCAATTACGATTTTATCCTTGCTGACGCCGTAATACTCCAGGCATTCCGCTGACTGTGTACCGTATGTAATAAAGGAATCGGTTAGCTTGAAAAACACTCTGCGCACCGTGTTCACCAGTTTATTTTGTACCCGGCTGCTTTCCAGCGTGCTGCCCCACCAAATGATAAATTTTTTCCTAAACAGCTTGCTGTACAGCAGTGCCGACCAATAACCAAGCGAATCGTAGCCTGAGGTAATGACCACATCGGGATTATGCTTCATCAGCCGCAAAAAAATGCCGGGATTAAGATGAATGCCCATATCCAATTTTTGAATAAAAGCATGCATGCCCGGCAGACATTTGTACGCATATTCGATTTCGCCATAATCAATATCCCACTTGCGATTCTGCTCCTTCTCCTCCAAATACCAGACCGTCAGGCTCGTATTGTCATCACGGTGCAGCTTATTTAATACGGGTATGCGATAGGGCGCAATTGTATTGGTTAGAAGAAGTACCTTATTCATAGGCTTGCTCCAATCATTTTAATATTCATTTAACTCGAGACACTTTTGAAGTCTGGATATGCCTGATTCAATGGCTCCTGCTTTTGCTTAAAAAACCAATATCCGATTAAAGCAAAGAAAAGATAAGCCGTTAAATAGGAGGTTCCGCTCATCAGCTCTCCTCTTAGCAAAAAAATTTGAAACGGAGCATAATAAGGCACACATAATCTCGCCAGTGAAATTTCATTCGATGTAACCGCTCGTTCATAAGCCTTCTGTGCCTTCTGAGTAAAATAACCATACAATATAAATAGAAGCACAACTCCAGGCAAACCAAAGTCAATGTAAAACTCTGCCCATAGCGGACATGATAAATTCGTAAAGTCGTATCCGAGGGCATCCGCTACTGTCGTTCCTGAGCCAAATGGTTTATCTGCCCAAATAGATCTTGGCACCCAGAAAAGAAAAGCAACTAGTAACTGCTCCCCATGCGTATGACCAAACAGATCAACATATTTAACGGTGTTAAGCGTCATTTGAAAGGCATCATAATCCCCATCTGTCGCCATATTACTTTGGGTAGTAAGGCTTTGAACAATTTTCTCCGTATCTGTTGTATGCCTAAACATATCTGACTTAGGAAATATAAATAGCAATAAACATAAAAGCGTAATGACCCATTTATAAAAGGACCGTTTCCCCCATGGCAATAATAAAAAGCATAGGGTTAATAACATGGAGCCTATCCAGTATCTAGCTCCCGAAATAGGATTATTGATCATAAAATTAACGATACCAATAAAGAGGATCCATAGCTTTGTTCCTAAGGAAAGCTTCATTTTTGAATGCTTATAATAAATAACGCCAAGTACAAGACATACGAATATGGATACCTTTAAAAAACTGGATAACACAAGAAACTCAATTTTCCCACCAAACTGAGCATTAAAGATTTGCCTATTGAGAAATAAAGCACTTACGCCACCAATTTTCAAAATAATAATGGCACATATAAACAGCGCTATCAGCGTAAAAATAATAAATTTTTTCTCGTTTACTTGTATTTTGTCGATTGCAAACACATTTATATTTGATCCTGCATCATCATCGGCTGCTCTATCCCGTCTCTTGTTCAAGCTATTATGAAGAAAACCACCAAGGTCGAAGGAAAGAATACCCGCTATTACAAGAAACAACGCAAAGCGAATATCATCACTGGAGTAAGCTCCCGACAAAGCAAAACGCTCCGTAAGGACTTGTTGGAGAGGAACATACCCCATCCAAATGTATACAAAAATCCAGAAAAAAAGCTCAATTAATCTTCTTGTATCGCTCATCATAAGCAAAGAAAGCCTTCCAATTGCATAAAACATAATAAACCAGCTCAAGCCCAGATTAAGATAATTAAATGACGCAGCTAGCAATACCGTTTTATAAAGCTCCAGTAAAGGAATTAGAATAGCTGTATAGCAAAAGAAAATGAAATAAAACCCTACCATATAATCAATTGAAATGTTTTTATGCACAGCTAATTTAGGTTCCATAAGCACGTTCCTTTTGCGCAATTAAATTTTTACAGGTACGCTTATTTCATCAATCGCCTGCACTTTTTTAAAATATAGGAAAGTATATGAATTTTTCATACTTTCTCTCTATTTCTCGGACTGAAACGCGCCGTCAAAGGACGGCGACAGCCGTTTCACCTTGACTTTTAGCTTCGCTGCTAGCCTGTATGCAAATATTAGATATAAGAATGTTGACATAATAAAGGTCAGTTGATTTCCAGCTGTAATTGAAATCATAAACATAATAATGACAAATAAGAGGTTAGCAAAAACCCCTCTTAAATAAACGAGCTCACCCCATAGATTCATTCTTTTAAAACAGGAAATAAACAATAAGACCGTGGTGGTGGTTGCTCCTATAATACTGGCGTAAATCAGCCCATAAACTTGATAATAGAAAACGCCAGCTATAGCGAGTGGCAAATAAATACCCAACTGAATATAAGAAGTAATGGTTACTACCCGTGGCTTACCTATGGCACGCAAGGCAACAACAAAAACATTCATAATGCCAGCAATACTTGCGTTAAGCAGCATTAGACCGAGCAACGGACTTAACTCCATCCATTCATTACCCAATAATAAAACAATAAATGTTTCTGCGTTGAATAACACATAGCCCGAAGTAACAATTGAAAACGAGAAGATAATAAACAGCATTTGCATAAACTGCACCTTCAGCTGGCTATGATCCTCCCGATTAAGCTTGGAAAGCACCGGAAAAAAATATTGCCCGAGCGCATAAGACGCATCGCTGATGCTCATTTGGCTGAGCTTCTGCGACGTCTGATACAGTCCGAGCACCGTCGTTCCCAGAAAGCGGGAGGCAATGACCTTATCCAATTGATAAAGCACAAGTGTCGAAATGCTGTTCGCCCAAATCCATTTGCCATATTTGCGAATATCGGCAATGCTGCCCATATCGCGGCTCAGCTTCGGCTTATCTTTGAACCAGACGAAGGAAGCCGTACAGCGGAACAACTGGGCGATAAGCTGACCGGCAATGACGCCGATTGGCGAATTCAGCACTACGACGAGCATGACGGATAAGCTTAAATCGAGCATAATCGTAATCAGCTGCAAAATGCCCGTCGAGCGAAAATCCTTATGGCGCATTCGCTCATACCACTTAATGCTGACCGCATTAGTTGCGAGTGGAACGCCCGCTGCCAGCAGCAGCAAGGACGTCGCCCGTCCCTCGCCGAACAGCTGCGCAATATAAGGCGCGGTTACGAGCAGTACAAGGCTGATGCCTACGCCTCTCGCAAGCATCATCGTCCAAAGCGCATTTTTCTGCTCATTGTTCAAGTCTTCTTTTCTCTGAATGATGCCCTCCATGACGCCAAGCTGCGTGAGCAGCTCAATAATGGACAGGCTCACGAGCGCAATGCTGACCAGCCCCATCTCGGCCGGCCCGAGCATGCGAGCGATAATGAGAAACTTGACGCCCGTCAGCACCTTCGTCACGAACTGCTGGACAATGACCCAGAACGGGTGGTCCTTTGCTTGCAAGATTTGCTTTACTTTGCCCATAAGCCTACCCATTCCTACTCATCATAATGTCTTCCTTCATTTGATCGTGATAATGCGTGAAGCCGGAAATTTGGCTGGAAATGATTTTGCCCAGCACCTTGATTTTCGTCTCCAATGGCAGAAAACGGTACATATAAGCCGAAATGCGGTTATTCTCTTCCGTGAACAAAATATCCTGGGCGAAATTGCCCCATTTGTCCGCGGGCATTAAATTAACAACCATACCGCCAAGCGCCGAGGGCAGCAGCATATTGGAGCCATGCACCCCGACAATGACCGCGCTGGAGGCGTAAATCTCGCAAGCCATCAGCTCCGCTTCCAGATTGAATTTGCTTACACGGCAATCATCAATCCAATCGGGGAAAGCGAAGGAGCGGCCAAGTCCGACTACGCTGAACTTAATGTCCTTCTCCTGCTTTCTAATCTTGCTAAAAAGCTTGACGATCTTGTTGCGCTGCGACCAAATAATCGGCTTAAGCAGCATCCGCAGCAGCTTATAGCGCTTCGCCGCTTTAATGACATAAGGATTATCGAGCCATACCCGATCCTCACGCCAAATAAAAGTAATCCGCGTCGGCCCAGGCTGGGGCTCCTCCATCTGGAATGGGCGCATTTTCGTAAAATGCTCAATATTGAATCGGCTCGGATGCGAATAGGCCCTGCTGACGAAAACCTGTTCAAAACGCTCGCACTGCGCTGAAATTTGCTCATCCAGCTGCGGATAGAACCGCTGCGCCTTGGAGAGCGGCACATTGACCGTCCACACCTCCGCCGCATAATCCGGTACCATCCATTTCATAAACGATTGCACGAGGACGATAATGCCGATATCCGGGTTTTCGGTACGTTCACGTTCAGCGTTCAGCAGCTTGAGCAGGGAATGACCGTAAAGAAAGTCGATGCAGTTAATGA
Source organism: Paenibacillus sp. FSL H8-0537 (assembly GCF_038051995.1). Taxonomy (NCBI): domain Bacteria; kingdom Bacillati; phylum Bacillota; class Bacilli; order Caryophanales; family Paenibacillaceae; genus Paenibacillus; species Paenibacillus sp. FSL H8-0537. Next base: position 5,350,382 of record NZ_CP150290.1, read on the forward strand.
TAACTACATCGCGGCAAGCCTCGCGTATCTCTACCTCAAGCCTGACCTGTTCATCAGCAGTTGGATGCTGTAGGCTATGAAGCAGCGGATTCCCGAGCCAGCCTCTGGATTCCTCATGACCACTAAGCGTGTATGACGAAAGGTCAATCAAATACGGATAGGTCGTTGCATGCCCGACCTTCAAATCCTCCACGTATTCGCCGCCGCAGGCCGGGCAGCACGCTTCCACGCATACATGAATGCCCTGCCACAGCACTCGTTCATTGGCAAGAACAACGCCGCAGTGCCGGCAAATGCCTTCATGCTCGATTACCGGTTTAATTTTAATCATCGCTCACTCCAGCTTTCTTCAAAAATAAAGAGCGGCAGAATTGCTCTGCCGCCCTGTTCTGCTTTTTAATTAAACGCCTGCCCCTGCTGCGCCAATCAAGCTGTTGTTGTAGGCTGTTTCAGCACGAACCCGTTTCAAATCCGCATCGACCATCATATGAATCAACTGCTGGAAACCAACCTCCAGCTCCCAGCCAAGCTTCTCTTTCGCTTTCGTGCAATCACCAAGCAGCAAATCCACTTCTGCCGGACGCACAAATTCAGGATCAATAACGACATATTTGCTGTAATCAAGCCCTACATAGGAGAACGCAACCTCCAGCAGCTCGCGAACCGTGTGCATTTCACCCGTCGAAATGACGAAATCATCCGCCTCATCCTGCTGGAGCATCAGCCACATCGCTTTAATATAATCGCCTGCGAAGCCCCAATCGCGAAGTGCATCCAAATTGCCCATGCGCAGCTCATTTTGCACACCGAGCTTAATGCGGGCAACGGCGTCCGTTACTTTGCGCGTTACGAACTCAAGCCCGCGCCGAGGTGATTCATGGTTGAACAATATGCCTGAGCAAGCGAACATATTAAAGCTTTCGCGGTAGTTGACCGTAATCCAGTGACCGTATACTTTGGCTACGCCGTACGGACTGCGCGGGTAAAAAGGAGTCGTTTCCTTTTGCGGCGTCTCTTGCACCTTGCCATACATTTCGCTGCTGGATGCTTGATAGAAACGCGCCTCCGGCTTAACGATGCGAACGGCTTCCAGCATATTCGTGACGGCAAGCGCCGTCAGCTGCGCGGTAGCCAGCGGCTGTGGCCATGAGGCCGCCACGAACGATTGCGCCGCCAAATTATAGACCTCATCCGGATCGGAAATGCGTACCGCTTCGATTAAAGAAGCAAGATCCGTCAAATCGCCGGAAATCCATTCGATCTGATTTTTAATGTGAGCGACATTTTCATAGTTTGGCGTGCTCGTTCTTCTTCTCATGCCATATACCTTATAGCCTTTTTCCAGCAAAAACTCTGCCAAATACGATCCGTCCTGCCCCGTTACACCGGTTACTAGCGCTCTCTTCATTTTCATTCCTCCAAAGGGATTATTGTATGAATTTTAAAAGCATGCTGAAAAAGAAGCTGCGCTTTTTTTCATGACACTTTTATCTGCATTAGTGGTTGACTAGAGCTTCCTTCTGATACGCGGCATATACCGCTTTCAGACCTTCTTCAAGCGTAATGCTGGATTTCCAGCCGAGCCTGTTCAGCTTCGTTACATCGACGAGCTTGCGCGGCGTTCCATCAGCAACGGTGGTGTTGAATGTAATTTCCCCTTCATACCCCACGATAGAACCGATTAGCTCTGCGAGCTCTTTAATTGAAATATCTTCGCCTACGCCAATATTGACGATGTCATTGCCATCATAATGGCGCATTAAGTAGATGCAGGCATCCGCCAAATCATCGGAGTGCAGGAACTCGCGCTTTGGATTGCCGGAGCCCCATACTTCCACTGATGGCTGGCCGGATTGCTTAGCTTCATGAAATTTACGAATAAGGGCGGGCAGCACATGCGAAGTTTTTAGATCGAAGTTGTCATTAGGCCCATAGAGGTTAGTTGGCATAGCGGAAATGAAGGTTGTACCGTATTGCCGGTTATACGATTGGCACATTTGAATGCCGGCGATTTTGGCAATTGCATAAGGCGCATTTGTCGGCTCCAGCTCGCCCGTCAGCAAATATTCCTCTTTCAGCGGCTGCGGAGCAAATTTAGGATAAATGCAGGTTGAGCCCAAAAATAATAGTTTGCCAACACGCGTCTGATAAGCGGCATCTATGACATTCGTTTGAATGAGCAAATTATCTCGAATAAAGTCGGCTGGGTAATCGTTGTTTGCCACGATGCCACCCACTTTAGCCGCAGCGAGAAACACATAATCGAAAGCTTCTTGCTCAAAAAAAGCGAGCACCTCATCCTTTTTGCGTAAATCCAGCTCCGCGCTAGTGCGATATACAAGATTTTGATAGCCTTGCTCTTGAAGGGCTCTGACGATAGCCGAGCCAACAAGCCCCCGGTGTCCCGCCACATAAATTTTAGCTCCTATTTCCATCCCTTTATTCCTCTCCCTTTTAGCGGGCTGTGCTTTTAAAATCTTTTCTTGTTTAAAGGTAAAGTGAATAAGACGTAGCGGAATGAAAAGCTTGGACTGGAGAAGCGTCAGCGTTCGCTTTTGGCCCACAATTTCCACCGCAGATGCGGTTTAATTGAAGAAATTGAAGGTCAATGGCGATCGGAAGCCGGGCTTTTCATGCAGCGAAGCTTCTTTTTCACGCCACCTTTTCACAATAAAGGTTTCGAAGCCCCGCCCCTAATATGCATCCTTTGAACCGAACATCACCTTAACGGTCAATAAAATAATTTTTATATCAAAAATAATGCTTCTTTGCTTAATATATTGGAGGTCGAGCTCCACCATTTCATGAAAATTCAGCTCATTACGACCGCTCACCTGCCATAGGCCCGTGCAGCCAGGCGTTACGCGCAGTCGCAGCTTGTCATAGCTGCTGTAGGTTTCCACTTCCCGGGGCACCGGTGGACGGGGACCGACGAGCGACATATCGCCAAGCAGCACGTTCCAAAACTGCGGCAGCTCATCAATGCTCGTTTTTCGTATAAATCGGCCGATCTTTGTAATGCGCGGGTCTTCCTTCATTTTGAACATCGCGCCTTCTACCTCATTTTTGCTAAGCAAATCTTCCAGCATATCTTCGGCATTGGAAACCATGGAGCGGAATTTGTACATTTTAAACGTCCGCTCATTACGTCCAACCCTCGTCTGGTAAAAGAAGATTTTGCCGCGCGGGTCCTCCAGCTTGATGAGAGTAGCCACGAGAATAAAAATCGGCGATAAAATCATAATGCCTGTAGCTGCCCCGATAATATCCACTGCCCGCTTTGCCATTAAATAGAGACGTAGCGACCTTCTTTTCTCAAAGCTTGCATTAAAACCGCCTTCCAATACGGCCCTGGCATCATTGCGCTGCGGGGATGGGGGCATTCGCAATCACCTCAATTAAATAGTAGAATAACGATTTCAATACTCCAAGCAAAAACGACTTCGTCGTCCTTCTGGGACGTGCGAAGAGCTTTGTCGAGAAATATAGAGAAAGTATGACGAAATCATATACTTTCCTATATTTGAAAAAACAGCGGGGTGCGCTGCGCTAGTTTGCTTTAATCAGTTGCTCTCTGACCAAAATTTCCTCAAGAACCGATAGCAGTTGGCCGCGAAGCTCTTGATTTTGCAAGGCGAAATCGAGTGTCGTTTTAATAAAGCCGAGCTTTTCACCAACATCGTACCGAATGCCTTCGAAATCATAAGCAAATACGCCCTGATGCTCATTCAGCTTCTGAATCGCGTCGGTGAGCTGAATTTCGCCGCTGACGCCCTCTTCCTGCTTTTCCAGAAAGCCAAATATTTCAGGGGTTAATATGTATCGCCCCATAATAGCCAAGTTCGACGGCGCCTGGCCTCTCGCCGGCTTTTCCACGAAATGGTTCACCTCATAGAGGCGGTCAAATTTTTCTAATATATCTACGATGCCGTAACGATCCGTCTGATCATCCGCCACCGTCTGGACGCCAATAACTGATTTTTGCGTTTTTTCATATTGCTCAATCAGCTGCTTCACGCAAGGCACTTCCGCTTGGACGATGTCATCTCCGAGCAGTACCGCAAACGGCTCATTGCCGATAAAATTGCGTGCACACCATACGGCGTGGCCAAGCCCCTTCGCTTCCTTCTGCCGGATATAATGAATATCTACATTGGAGGAGCGTCTGACTTCGTCCAGCAGATCGAATTTCCCTTTGCTGAACAGATTGTTCTCCAACTCGAAGGCATGGTCAAAATGGTCTTCAATCGCCCGCTTGCCCTTGCCCGTTACAATAATAATATCTTCAATTCCTGATGCCACCGCTTCTTCAACGATATACTGGATCGTCGGCTTATCCACGATAGGCAGCATTTCCTTCGGCATTGCTTTCGTCGCTGGCAGGAAACGTGTTCCGAGCCCTGCAGCAGGTATAATTGCTTTTTTGACCTTCTTCATCATCCATCACCCTATCCCTATTTATTCTTTATCTATGGCTGCCATTCTTAGAAGTTAAAAATGCTAGTTATTGCCTCTTGCCTATAACAAAAGGCAATAACTATTATTTTTAACAGGGCATTTAACCCTTCCTCACATCACACCCTCGACAATCATGTCTAAGGTCGCTTAACCCACAGCGTGACCGAGTGCCTACCCTGATAAAGGTGTTATAGGCATGACCTGAGCCGTTTGGCTCCGTAATTCGTTTCTTTTTTCTGAAAATCAAGCTATGGCAGACCGCTTAGGATTTAGCTGTTTCATAATATTGCAGCTGAATATCCTCGCTGTCCTTCGGATTGATTTTATTCATGACGACTCCGACGATTTGCGCCTGGACGCGGTCCAGATTCGCCTTCATCTTTTTGACCATTTCCTTCTTCACCTTGCCTGCCAGCACAACCAGCACAACGCCATCGCAAAACGCGCTTACGATTAGGGCATCCGTTACAGCAAGCACGGGCGGGGTATCAAACAAAATAACGTCATAATGCTCTTTCCACTCCTGCACGAGCGATTTCATCTTATTAGAGCCCAGCATCTCGGAGGGATTCGGTGGAATCGGGCCGGAGGTAATGACCGATAAATGCTCGACCATCGTATCCATTACCGCCTCCTGCCACGAAAATTGATTGGATATGGCGCTGCTGAGACCGATGCGATTCGGCTTGTCAAACACTTGATGCAAGGACGGCTTGCGCATATCAGCATCAACCAGCAGCACCTTGCGTTCCTCTTGGGCAATCGTGACCGCCAGATTGGTGATCGTCGTCGTCTTGCCTTCATCCGGCTGTGAGGAGGCGATCATTAAAATTTGCTTGGGCGTATCGATTTCGGCATATTGGATGTTGGTGCGAAGCGTTCGGTAAACTTCCGAAATGGGAGAATTGGGATTCGTTAACGCTACTAAATTCGTCTCACTGGTTAATCGTCGCATGCTGCCCTTCACCTACCCCTTGGTTATTCAATACACGCTTGCGGGAAGGACGGACATCTTCCTTCGTCATCTTCGGTACAGAGGCAATGACCGGAATACCCAGCACCGCTTCAACCTCGGACTCCATCTTAAACGTGTCATCCAAATACTCAATCAGAAACACAAGTCCAATCGCCAGCATAAGCGCTGCAATAAAGCTAACCAGAATGACGAAAATGGGATTGTTGTTTATGGGATACGCAGCGGCCGTTTCATTCGCTTTATCCAGGACTGTAACGTTGTCGACCTTCATAATGAGGGGAATTTGTTCCTTGAAGACTGTGGATACCGCATTGACCATTTTCGCAGCCCGTACATACGATTGATCTCGAATCAGCAAATCCATAACCTGCGAATTTTCGGCAGAGGAGACGGATATGCGTCCAGCCAGCTGCGTCGGTGTAATGTTCAACTCGGGATAACGCTCGGTCACCAGACTAAGTATCGTCTCTGATTTTATAATGACCTTGTAAGAATTTATCATCATAATATTCGTTTGCAGCGTTCCTACGCTTGGGGAAAACTGGCCGTCAGGCAGGGCGGTTTGATTGACGAGCAGCCGGGCATGAGCTTGATAGATGGGGGTCGTAAAAAAGAAGCTTTTTACCGCTGCTGCCACACAGGCGATAAGAACAATGACCGCAACCAGCCCTATTTTTTTTCGGACGATTTTCATATATTGTTTCAACTCCACTGTTATCCCTCCACAGGCTATCCGTATTTCTATGTCTATTTCGAAAAAGCTGAAACTTGTCTCTTAGAGTCGAGCCTTCTCAGCAGCTGACATAATGACGTCACTCATCCACCCTTTCATTCTGATATTCTTTTTTCTTCTGACAAATACGGATGCTTTTAGCGCCATTTTCCATAAGCGTCTGCCGCCTGTTGATTGATACATTATGTATTTTTATAACCCTAACTTTACGATACAATACGTATCATGTCAATAGATTTTTCACATATTTTCATAAAAATGCGTCAGAATGTAACTGAAAGCGCAATCCTAAAAAAGAGAGCGTTTTCACTGAAAAACTCCGTATTCTCTAGGGAAAATGGGACTTTTTTATAATTCAAACTAACTTATATGTAGAAAACGCGTGTTTATTCTTAGAGGATAGGCGAGGAACAGCCTGTAATATGGCGAGGTAGATTTATAGACAAAATTTGATACATTTTGTATACAAAACTAGATAGAAGGTCCTGAGGCTGATGGCTTCGGCCAAAGTAGGTAGATGGGATGCTCCGTGTTGAAGCAGTGCGAGCCATATCTATTGTTCGGTGAAAATAAAGTATTAGGCTCGTAACGTATCATTAAGCTAACGGACAGTTTAGTTCCCGTAAATGTAGTAAAATAAGGATAATATTTTTCGTCGGAGGTGTAGGTTGAAAATAAAAATATTGAGTAAGGAGCGGCTTATTATTATTGACGATTACTTTAAAATTGGTGGAGCCCCAGAGCCTAATAGTTTTTGTGTCACCTGTAATAATGGACTCTTTTATTACGATAGATATGATGCTACCTTCTGTGCGTATTGTGTTGAATGGATAACCCCAAATTGCGGTAAAATCGACTGCTTTTATTGCAATACAAGACCCTATATTCCACTTAAGATAAAAACCTTAGGTTAAGACCAATTATTAATGGGGGCACTTTAATGAACAAAATAGAGTGTAAAACAAAGATCAGACACGGGTATGTAGATAGATATGTTGATGGGATAATCACTAAATGCGAGAAAAATACTGAGTTTTTTGATTTTAATATTGATGGAAACTCACTTTACGATCGATTTCAGTCATACGATTTCATTTCGGTACTCCAGCATAAGGAAGAGTCGGCACAACGAGAAGAAATAGAAAAGTTATTACTGAAGAGAACTTCTGAATTGGACAGTAGGAGATATTTTCTCTATGTATGCCCTATGTGTGCTGATTTAGGTTGTGGAGCAATTACAGTTTCCATAAGGCTTGAAGGAGAGAATATTATCTGGAGTGATTTTAGTTATGAAGATGGCGAGACAACAAAAACATTGAAAATCGGTACTTTTATGTTTGATTGGTTGGAGTATTCGGACAGTATCTTGTCTTCAATATTCGATAATCATAAATCCATGTAATTATTAAGCTAACGAAGAATTTAGTTCAGTGCATCATCGTGCATATTACCTTCAGACAGCTACACAATCTAAAGAGCAATATAATTCCAATAGCTGATTCTAAAAAAGGGGGATAAATAGGTGAATATTGACTTGTTGGTTTTAACTAAAGTAATAAATAACTGGGATCCTGTTGGTCTTTTAGAAGGAGGAGCCCCAGAAGATGAATACAGTATTGAAATAAGGAAAATTGTAGCACAATGCTCCTTGTGCAAGTCTGAAACAGACTTAGCGAAACTCATTTATACAGTATTCAACGACAAAATGAGTGTAAAACTAAATCATCTTGCTTGTTTAAATCAGGCATTTAAAATAACTGAACAAGTGAAATAACAGAAACAGTTATTCAACACTAACGAGGAAAGATAGTCAGGGTAATGATAATATCCTGGCGAACTAGAAACGGATCGCACTAGTTATTAATTTTCGATTTGATTCTCTGATTGAATTTGTACAAACCGTACGCTATAAAGAATCTTTGATTGCCCGGTACCACTACACGCAAGATTTTGATGGAGAGGTTATAAATGATGTGCTAAGTTTTGAGAAGTATTTAATACTTGCGAAAGAAGGTTAAGCTACGGGAATCGTTAGTTTAATGACAACAGCGGCAGTCTACAAATTATTTTTCCAAAGCTGACGATTCTTCATTACAAAAATCACATTAAATCAACGATTCCCGTCTAATACTTTATTTCGTATTATCAGGCCAACCAGAGATTTATGGTTGGCCTTTTTTCTTTCGACACCTACATACTGCCCTCTGTTTCAATCGCCACGTCTCCTATTTATTAATGAAGGCTTATAAATATCCATATCAAAAAACAGGGCATGGGAACGAATAACGTCCCATACCCTGTTTGCTGCCCTAACTATTGCAAATGCTGTGGCACTCCGCTTAAAAAAAGTCCATCAAAAACGTCTTATGCTGCGGTATCCGGCGTTCGAGCAGTGCAGCCGCTTCCGCATCGCCCGTTATTCGTCCCGCTTCTGCAAGCCAGGAGGCTTTACGGCCACCAAGCAGCAGCGCTGACAGGGTCTGGATATCCAAGGCAAGCTGAGGAGCAGCAGGCGCTTGCTTCATATCCGACTGTTCTTCTTCTATTCTCGTCAAACGTGCCGTCCCATCTGCATCGAATACTAACCGGAATTGGCCGTTGTTCCACTCAGCGTGCGCATCTGTAATCACAAGCTCTAATGCCTCTTCCTGATCACCAGCAGCAAAAGGATACTGGCTCACGAAAGCTTCCGCATCTACAATCCGCGTCATAAAATAAGACTGCAGCTCCTGCTTGATTCTCGGGTCTGGCAGCAGGAATGGCAGTGGATCATCATTTGCCACCGTCACAGTAACTTCATCCAGCATGGAGTCATGGTTGCTAATGAAGGTCCAAATTGCAGTGCGAGCCTCCTCTGTTGGCACAGCCAGCTCGTGAATCGTCATTTTACGGTTTTCAATTTGATAGCTCACATATCCTGCCACCTCATCGTCCGCATTATAATATACAGCTGTGTGACCGGGCTTGCTGAGTACACGCTGAGCCCACCACTCGGATGTTCTAACAAGCGTTCCCGTATACCGCGATACAAACTTGGCATACACCTCATCCAGCAGCGCACTATCCACCTCTGCCAGCCGCTGCATTCGGCCGCTTGTCACTTTACGCAGAGGAAGCTGGCCCGCTGCAATCGTATACGCCTTGCGCTCCACCGTCATCTCCCAGCCGAATTTCCGATAGAAGGCAAACGCAAACGGATGAAGCATGCTTACCGTCTGCCCTGCGCCCTTCATTAACTCAAGCGACCGTTTTAATAACTCGCTTACACAGCCAAGTCTTCTTGCCTCCGGCCATGTCGCAACCCCCGCAAGCCCGCCCATCGCGAACGGCTTGCCTTGCACCCAAATTTCGAGCGGCAGCAAAGTAAGCGCCGAGAGTAGCTCCCCCTGCTCATCGAATGCGCCAAGCTCCTGCTCCGGGCGGAATTTTTGCTCATTCTGCTCCCGCTGGCTTGGTGTAAGTTTAAATTGAAAGGCATATTCGGACAGCTTCAATCTTTCCTCAAAATGTTTGGCTTCCAGCGCTCTGATCTCCATCTCCAATAGCCTCCTTGTTGTCCCCTTTTGCTCTAGTCGCTCAGCTTGCAAGCGTACCTTAGTCCATCTGCTTCTATCATACCTTAGGGAGCAGCCTAGCGGCAAAAGAAAAGCCGCCAGGCCATGAGCCATGACCGGCGGCTTGAAGCAATAAAAGAACAGCGAGCAGCTCATTTCGCTTGCGAGCTCCACCCTCCTGATTGCCGATCTCTATTGTTGAAAAAATAATTTAATTTCGCGAGCAGCGCTTTCATCTGAGTCTGAACCATGTACGATGTTGCTTTCAACGGATAACGCATAATCGCCGCGAATCGATCCGGGCTGAGCTTCCTTCGGATTGGTTTTGCCAATGATGTTTCTTGCATTTTGCACCGCATCGGGCCCTTCCAAAATCATCGCAAACACCTTGCCGGAAGTAATGAAATCTACCAATTCGCCGAAAAATGGTTTTTCCACATGCTCCACATAATGCTGCTTAGCAAGCGCTACATCTACATTCATCAGCTTGGCTTGTACAAGCTCAAACCCTTTTTCCTCAAACCTTGCTACGATATTGCCAATTAGGCCGCGTTTAACCCCATCCGGTTTCACCATTACAAAAGTACGACTCATACGCTAACTTCCTCTCTTCTATTCTAAACTGTTATTATCCATTTCATTTCCTGTCAAATCTAATGCTAGATTACGGACGGCAAGGATCAATTATAGAATAATCAGACTTTTCAAAGATTTCGTCGAAATCCTCAATTCCTTTTTCCAAAATAATCGCCGCTTCTTTTTCGGTAATCGGAACTGCCCATAAGAGTGGAAAAACCTCATCGCCCACCTTCAGCTCCTCCAAGCTATCGCTTTCGCCGCGCAGCTCATCGATCAACAAAGCTTTCGCATTCCAGTTGTCTGGTGCTAAAGCACTTGAGCCCATGACGAGAGGAACAGACGAGCTGGAGGCTTTTTCGATATGGTGTGCAATTAAATCGGCAAAATAATGAAAGATTCGCTCTTGCTTCTCTCCTCCCAAATCAGAAGGAAGCGCCAGCATCCATTCAGAGGCTACGGGTTGCCCAGACTTGTGAAACGTATTGGACAAGCCAATCGTCACAAACCTTGAAACGCCTCCCCGATCGGGAAAAAGATACATTTCAATATAGACGCCGCTCTCCGCCCTAGACAGCACTACCCGATATTCCGGCATGCCCCACTGTGCCATATACGCGCCAAGCAAAATGCTTCTGCGAACATCGAAGGTAAACCTCTCATTTTCATTTAAAAATTCGATTTTCATAAAAGCACCCTATCGCAACAGCGGTTTGTTCGGCAAGTAATGGAGCGATTTCACGTAACGAATCGTACGGGTTTTGGCCCGCATAACGATCGAATGTGTCTCAGCCCGCTGATCGGGCAAATAACGAACACCGCCCATAAACTCGCCTGGCGTAACGCCAGTCGCAGCGAAAATCACATCATCCGTGCCGACCATATCGTTGATATACAAAATTTTGCGAGGGTCGGACAGCCCCATAGAAATGCAGCGCTCGTACTGCTCTTCATTTTCCGGCATGAGGCGTCCTTGAATTTCTCCGCCTAGACATTTAAGTGCAGCAGCTGCCAGCACACCTTCAGGCGCACCGCCAGAGCCTACATACAAATCAATGCCCGCTTCTGGGAAGGAAGGTGCCATCGCGCCCGCTACGTCTCCGTCTGACAGAAACTTGATTCGGACACCTGCTTTGCGCAGCTCTAGAATGGTATCTGCATGACGCTCTCGATCGAGAATCATGACGGTGAGATCAGATACTGGCTTATCAAGGGCGAGGGCCGCTTTTTCAAGCGTTGTCACAATCGGGTCGCGCAGCGACAGCTTCCCGGCAAGCGCAGGGCCCACTGCAAGCTTCTCCATATACATGTCAGGGGCATGCAGCAATTGGCCTTTCGGCGCTACAGCAAGGACAGCCATAGCATTATTTAGCCCCTTGGCAACGATCTCAGTACCCTCAAGCGGGTCTACTGCCACGTCAACCTCAGGACCATTCATGCTGCCGACCTGCTCTCCGATATACAGCATCGGCGCCTCATCCATCTCGCCTTCGCCAATTACAACGGTTCCACGAATGGAAACGGTGTCGAACATGCTGCGCATCGCTTCCGTTGCCGCACCGTCTGCGCTATGCTTGTCGCCGCGTCCCATCCATGGAGAAGCCGCAAGTGCGGCAAGCTCCGTTACTCGTATAAGCTCCAAAGATAATTCGCGTTCCAGCATCTGTTATCTCCCTCTCCTTCGTATTGCCAACTTTTCGCCTTCTATACCTTCTTGTCCAGCAATTCTAGCTGTTCATCATTTCTATAATAATGCCAGCCGTTTCCTCAATCGCCCGGCTCGTCACATCAATGACAGGGCAGCCCAGCTCCTCCATAACGCGCGATGCATGATTAAGCTCCTCCATGATGCGTTCCATGGAAGCGTATTGGGCCGAACCCGGCAAGCCTAGCGTCTTCAAACGCTCGGACCTTATGTGCAGCAGTTGCTCCGGCTGCATCGTCAAGCCAACAATAAGCCGGCCTGGCAATGGGTACAGCTCAGCTGGCGGCTTTACCTCTGGCATCAGCGGCAAATTCGCCGCTTTAATGCCTTTGTGGGACAAGAACACGCTAAGCGGCGTCTTCGACGTCCGCGATGCGCCGATCAGCACCACTTGGGCCTGCATAAAACCTCTCGCATCTTTTCCATCATCATATTTAACCGCGAACTCAATCGCTTCCATTCGGCGATAATATTCATCATCCATCGAATGCAGCAAGCCGGGCTTGCGTTTGGGAAAGCTGCCAAAGGTATCCACGTAGGCTTGCATCATCGGACCCATCACATCGACTGCGCGAACACCCCAGCGTAAAGCTTCTTGCTTCATAAGCTCGCGCAATTCCGGCTGGACGAGCGTATAGCTGATGAAGCCGCCAGTGCGTGCTGCCTCGGCAACAAGCTGAATAACCTCGTCCTCCGTCTTCATGTGACCATAACGCTTAATTTTGACATGCTCCGAAGAAAACTGCCGCAGCGTTGCTTTCGCCACTGCCTCAGCTGTTTCGCCTACGGCATCGGAGCACACGTATATGATTTCTTCTGTCATAAACCCTGTTCCCCCAGTTCCTCTGCTGCTGCGATGTCCGACATCAGACGAATTATATTGGATTTGGACACCCAACCGGTAACCTCGGGACCTTGACCGGACTCGTCCACCGACGTAATAACCGGCAAACAGTCCACTTGATGTAAAATCATTTTGCGAATCGCATCCGCCACCGAATCATCGCTGGAAAGCGTCACGATATTCGGGAAGCGCGTCATGACCATGCTTACTGGAATGGATGCAGCTCCCGCATTGCCTAGCGTAATTTTCAGCAAGTCCTTGGGCGTAACGATGCCGACAAATTTTTTATCTTCATTAACAATCAGCAGCGTATCCGCATTTTCGGTAAACAAAGTGATAACAGCATCATGAACGGAAAGGGTATCCGGTATGTTCACTGGCACGCCTTGTATTTCAGCAACCTTCATATGATCAAAGCGCTGCCTCGTTTCCGAGTTGTCGATGCCGAGGTAAGCATTGCCTAGGAAATAACCGACTTTAGGCTTGGCATCAAGAAGCCCCAGCATCACGAGCAGCGAAAAATCCGAGCGCAGAGTAGGACGACTCACGCCTATATAATCTGCAAGTTGCTCTCCGGTAACAGGCGCATGCTTCTTTACCAGCTCAATAAGCTCTAACTGCCTGGATGATAGCTGTATGACCGTTCTCTCCCCCTCTCGACCATATCTATCTATAAGATAGTCATCATATTAAATGGTCATTATCCGCAATTAATATAACACATATAAATATAATGCACAATATATAAGACGACATAATGCTATTAGTGTTTCTGATAGCGGATTAAAGAGAACGATATAATGCTTATTCATGACCTTTTCGAAAAAAATGACCGCTATATGACGCTTGGTCTCCTTAAGGCGCGAGTCATATCCCACATTTATGGGATGGTGCATTCTCCTCCACCCTCTATAATTGAGAATGATTCTTAACGAAACCACACAAACACTTAAGGAGTTGGACAAACAAATGGGTACATTTCGTCACCAGATCAGCAGACTGCTAATGGCAGGCACACTTGCTGCAGCCATGATTATTGCCGGCTGCTCCAGCAGCGAGCAGGAGCCGCAGGCTTCAAGCCCCGCTTCGAATGCGACGGCAGCAGCAGAGACAACGGCCGAAGCTGCGGCACAGCAGCAGGCCACTGAAGCACCTGCACAGGAAGCGCAAGCTGTCACTTTGCTAACGCCAAAAGCGCCTTCGCTCATTCCGGCACTTCTTGCGGCGGACAAGCCTGCCGATACCATTGCGCTTAAAATCGAAACTTGGGATACGATTGAGCAATTGCTTGCCCGCATCCAAAACGGCGATGCCGCCTTTATTGCAGCACCGCTTAATGTAGGCAGCAATCTTTATGCCAAAGGCTTGCCGGTGCAGCTCATTCAAGTTAATACATGGGGCTCTATGTACCTCATATCGACGGATACGGAAAAACAAACGCTCGCCGATCTCGCAGGCGAAACCGTATATATTCCCGGCCAAGGCGGCCCTCCTGACACCCTGACGAAATATTTGATAAAAGAAGCCGCACTTGCTTCGGACATCGAGCTCGCCTATTCGACAATTCCGGATATGATGCAGCAGCTTGCTGCGGGAACGATCAAGCATGCTGTGCTGCCGGAGCCAGTTCTTAGCGGACTGCGCATAAAGCTGGAAGGCAAGCTGTCCCAAGTGGTCGATTATGATGCAGCGTGGCAAAAAGCATTTGGCGAAAGCTTGCCGCAAACAGGCATATTCGTCAATAGCGAATGGGCCAAAACCAATAAAGAGGCGATTGCCGCTTTCCAAAGCCAGTATAAAACAGCGCTGGAGGAAGCCATTCAGCCAGGAGCGGATCTAACGGCAGCCGCCGAAGCCTTCGGCATGCCGGAAGCTGTGCTGACGCAGGCCATGGGCAAAATCATGCTCACTTTCAAAACCGCCGCAGAGGCAAGGCAAGAGACCGATCGCTACTTTGATATATTGCTGAAACTGGCGCCAGAGTCAGTCGGGGGCAAGCTGCCGGATGATGGCTTCTACTACGCGCCGTAATCGCTTGCAGCCAATAAGTACTGCGCTGCTTCTGCTGCTGGCTTGGGCGGGAGCGGCGCGTTTGTATCCGCCGGTCATTTTGCCCGGCCCCGTCGAAACGCTGCAAGCATTAGCAGCACTCATTGCCGAAGGTCAGCTGTGGGAGCCGCTTAAGCGTACTATCGCCCGTTTTGCCACAGGCTTCGCTCTCGCCTTCCTGCTTGGAGCCGGTATAGGTGCAGCCGCCGGCTGGCGGGAAAGCGTACATGCGTTTATTCGTCCCGCCATTTCACTGCTTCAGGCGGTGCCACCGGTGTCTTGGATGCTGCTGGCCATCATGTGGTTTGGCACGAACGGTGGTGCGCAGGTGCTCATTGTAATGATAGCGCTTATGCCTGTTTTCTTTTTCAATACGGTAGAAGGGGTTAGACAAGCGCCCCATGAGCTGCTGGAAATGGCCGCCGTGTACCAAGTAAGCACTGGTAAACGGATTACTGGGATTTACATGCCCGCATTAAAGCCCTTCTGGTCAGCAGCTATTATGGTCAATCTAGGTATGGGCTGGAAAACGGTGGTCATGGCGGAGCTTATTAGCGGACATACGGGGATTGGCGCGTCGATGAATACGGCGCGGATTTACTTGGAAATGCCGGACGTTATGGCATGGACGCTCGTCATTGCCCTGCTCGGCCTATCGATGGAGCAGCTCGCACGAAAGCTGCTCCATCGCAAAGGGCCAGCAGGTGCCGAATAACATGATCTTGAAGGAGAATCGCTGATGCAGTTCGACAACATCAAGCTGAGCTTTGGCGGCAAAACGATATTCCATGATTTTTTCTTGCAATTGGGCGAGGGAAAAATCACCTGCCTAATGGGCGCCTCCGGCATTGGCAAAACATCGCTTCTTCGCTGTGCAGCAGGCTTGGAGAAGCCCGAGCAAGGCCGGGTGACTCGCAACAGCAATTGCAATTGCACTAGCACTAGCACTAGCACTAGCACTAATTTCAGCAACAACATCAGTAAAGGCAATAGCAGCAGCATCAAGCATCGCATCAGCTGCGTTTTCCAAGAGCCACGCTTGCTGCCCGGCAAAACCGTGCTGGATAATGTACTGTGGGTGCTGGGCCAAAGCAGCTCCAAGTCTGCAAAAAACAGCATCGCTCGCGATAGGGTCATTGAGCTGCTCCGCGAAGCAGGACTTGCCTCTGCCATCCATCACTTCCCCCACCAGCTCAGTGGCGGCATGCGGCAGCGTGTTTCGCTCGTGCGGGCATTCGCCGCAAGCCCTGAATGGCTGCTGATGGATGAGCCATTTCAAAGTCTTGATCCGGCCACACGGCTAAACATGCATCAGCTGCTGCTTAATCTATGGGAGAAGGACAAGCCTACCGTACTCCTCGTCACCCATGACTGCGATGAAGCATTAAGGCTTGGTTCGAGAATTGTTCTGCTTGCAGGCTCCCCCGCCTCCATAGCTTTGGACATTCATGAAGAGCAGCAGCGGATTAAAGTCAGCGACGAATACCAAATGAGCATCACGCACCCAGTGGAGACCAGCCTTGGGTCCGCTTTTAACGAAGCAGATCATAAGCGGCTAAAACAGCTCATTGGCGCGGAAACTTAAATTTAAGCCTACACCTAAGAAGCCAGCAGGGCTCGGGAAGCTTTTCCCGGCTCTGCTGGCTTCTTTTTCTTCAATCATAAGCGAACTGCGTTATTCCTCCGTCATCTCCAGGAACAGCTTTACATCGGCAGTCGTCAAAGCGACCGCTTCACGCCAGAAATCCGGTTCCTCCAAGTTGACGCCCAAATGCTTTTGCGCTAAATCCTCAACTGTCATGCGGCCGGTATCTTGCAGCAGCGCCACATAGCGGTCAGCAAAAGCTGCTCCTTCCTTCACTGCCCGTGCGTAAATGCCCGCGCTGAACAAGTAGCCGAACGTATACGGGAAGTTGTAGAAAGGCACATCCGTAAAGTAGAAATGCAGCTTCGATGCCCAGAACAACGGATGCACCTGTCCGAATGCGCCGCAGAATGCTTCATGCTGCGCTTCCTCCATCAGCTTGTTCAGCTCTTCCACGGTCAGCATGCCTTCGGCACGACGCTCATAGAAACGCGTCTCGAATAAAAACCGCGCATGAATATCCATGAAAAAGGACACCGCGCTGCTCAATTTTTCTTCCAGCAGAGCGATTTTCTCATCTTTGTCCGTAGCAGCCTTGAGCGCGGAATCCGATACGATCAGCTCTGCGAACGTCGAGGCTGTTTCTGCCACATTCATCGCATATTCCTGCGAATAGGCTGGCAAATCATTCATGACATGCTGATGGTAAGCATGTCCAAGCTCATGCGCGAGTGTCGACACATTCGATGCTGTACCCGAATACGTCATAAAAATTCTTGTCTCTTTGCTTTTCGGCAAAGAAGTACAGAAGCCTCCAGGACGTTTGCCCGGACGATCCTCAACCTCGATCCATTTATCTACAAATGCTTTTTCCGAAAAAGCGGCCAGCTCCGGGCTGAACTTCGCAAACTGCTCCAAAATTTGCGCCGCGCCCTCGTCGTAGCTGACAACCTTCTCCGCCGTACCGATGGACGCATACATGTCGTGCCAATCCATCTGCTCGACACCAAGCAGCTTCGCTTTGCGCTGCATATATTTGACCAGCTCCGGCTTGCCCTCATTGATCGCCGACCACATGGCCCCGATCGTCTTCTCGCTCATCCGGTTCATTTGCAGCGGCTCCTTGAGCGCCGAATCCCAGCCGCGCTTGCCATACAATTTCAGGCGGAAGCCCGATATTCGGTTCAAGGCGTCTGCGCACAGATCAGCCTGTTCGCCCCATTCCCGTTCCCACTCGGCAAAAGCCGCCTGCCGCACCGTACGGTCGCTAGCTGACAGCTTATTAAACATCTGTCCTGCCGAAAGCTCGCGCTTCTCGCCATCTGCATCGACATCATTAAATTTCGCCCGCGATACGACGAGATTGTACAAATCTCCCCAGCCATGATAGCCGTCCACCGCCATATCTTCGATTAAAGACTCCAGCTCCGGAGACAGCTTCTCCTTCGCCTGCTCGCGGCGCTCCGTCAAGCTGAATGCAATCTCAGCCGCTGGCCCTTCGCTGATCCACGCTGCCCAGCTGGCATCGTCCACACTCCGCAGCACATTATCGTAGCGCGTCAGCGCGCCCTGAAAAGCCGCATTCAATGTTTTAATGCGATCATTCAGAGCAGTTGCCGCCTTGTCCTTCATATTTTGCGCGGTCAAGCAAGCTACGAATGAATCCGACTGGCGCATCCGCAGCAAAACCGACTGTACAAGCTCCGTTGCCTTGTTTAAATATGTAGCTCCCTCCTGCGGTGCTGCCAGCAGCTCCTCTAGCTCCGACAGTTCCTGCTGCACCGCAGCCAGCTCCGCTGCAAAAGCCTCCGAGCCCGCTCCTCCTGCATAAATAGAGTCCAAATTCCATGTTAATGAATAATGACCAACTGACATTCGCCTATCTCCTCTCCTTGCCCAATCATCAGCCTATTAATAGGTGTGAAACTTATAATTGCTTCTATTTCACTAAAAACCGCCCGCAAGATTCGCTTTTCATTTGCGCATTCTCCGGAGGCGGTGTATAACTTAATTATATACAGATTGGAGGATTTCTACCATGTCCCAGCCTTTACAAATTTCAGCGGATACCGCAATCAAGCTGTCTAAGCAGCTCGGCATACCGATTGAACACTTAATGCATATGCCAAAGCACATTTTGCTGCAAAAGCTCGGGGAGCTCGCCAAAGCCGAAGCACAGGCGAGCGCAGCCGCTGCGAACCCTTCTGAAGATGAAGCTTCAGGAGACAAGCCTGTATGATTCCGTTTGAGAACACCTGGCCCTACGACATCATCATGAATGATATCTATGTACATGCTTGTCCATTTTGCCAGGCCAGCAATGTGTTACTCCCGATTCGTCCCAAGGAAATTCCGCTCATTCAGCAAGGCAAAAAAAAGCTGCTGGTCTTTCCCTGCTGCCACAACCGAGTAACGATCATCGATGTAGATGGCGACTATTTGCTGGCAACTGAGCGCTTGCGCAAGCTAGGCAGCTAACCAGGCAGCGCGGACAAGCCCTCCAAGCCTTTTATGAAAAATAGAGCGCCTGTCCCTTGTCTGAAGCCTCCTGCTCCCGTTCAACTAAATCAGGCTAGCAGGCAATTGCCCGCTGGCCTCACAGCAAAAACAAGAAGCTTCCGCACCCGCTGCTTACAGCGGAAATGCGAAAGCTTCTTTATTTGTACCAGACTGCTTCATGCCTGATTCGTATTAAGCAGATGTCAGTTCGCCATGCGGCTCTTGCTCCAGCATTCTGCTCGTTTCCTGCTCCTCGCGAATGAGCTGCCATTGCTCGCGGCTTGCCCGTATCATCGCGGCATCCATAATGCGCTTGTCATTCACGATGCGCGAGAACCAGCGCACAGCCTCAGCACGTTCGCCGATGCGTCTGTTCAGCTCGCCAATCAAATACATCAGCTTAGCGCCATTAAGCTCCGCGCCTTCCCCTTCAAAAACTCTTAAATAGGCTTGCAGCGCAAATCTCAGAAACCGCTGCTCTTCGGCGTGGTTGCCTTCATAGCGGTACAACCATGCAATGTGATGCAAAATGCCAGCGATAACACGTTGGGACTCGCTCACCGATTGGGCCGACAACAGCGCCAGCTTGTACGTAGCCATAGCCTGTTGAAGTGTGCGCTCTCCGCTAAACTCACGTGCAGCCCAGCGCGAGCCAATATTTTCATAATAGCTCATCTTCTGTTTATCGCTCAGCCGTTCCGTTCCATTCTCCGTCGACGCATAGCCGCATGTTGGGCATACGCGAACGACATAATAATCGGGATTTATATCCGCTTTATAATATCCGCAGAAGTCTGTGTCTGACTTCACCGCTTTCTTAAAACTAGGACGCACGCGCGAGGTTATAAAGCTTGTCTCACAGCAAATGCATTGTACTTTCGTTTCGTATAGCGGTTCCATACAGACCACATCTCCTATTCCGGTGTGTTTACAAAATGATGGGCAGGTCCTGATAGTCGTTCAATTACAAATTGTCTTAGCTCGTCCTCAATGCCTACTTCCTGTAGCGCTCTGTTCATACAATCGAGCCAAGCCTCAGCACGCTGTGGCGTAATCTCGAAAGGCATATGCCGAGCACGCATCATCGGATGGCCGAAAGCATCAGAAAACAGCGTTGGCCCTCCAAAAAACTGGGTGAGAAACATGTGCTGCTTCTCCATAACCGGATTAATATCTTCCGGAAACAGCGGACCAAGAAGGGGATGAGCTTGTACCTTCGGGTAAAATGCTTCCACAATAAGTCTTAAAGACCTATCTCCTCCAAGTGCTTCATAGAGGCTTATATTCCTATTCATCGTCATTTTCAGCTCCAATTAGTAGGTATTTAGTATTATATCACAGAAAAATTTGGCTGTCTCAACAATTTTGCCTCGTATCACCCTCCTTCCGGCCCCTTTGTCCCGGTTCGTTCTGGGCCATAAGCCTATTATAATATAATTAAGCTTGCTTTTAATTTCTATTCCCATCTAAAAGCGGCGAATTCGTGATTAATCAGACGTTATTTGAACAGCTTGCTTGCTCATTTTTACGAGCTTCACTACAAGGTCAATGAGGCAGGCAGCACAAAAAAAGACGGCACAGCGCTTAACTAGCAGCTGTACCGCCTTAATTTTCAAGCTTACAAGCCTTATTCTGCGTATCTGCTTTAAAAAAATCGGGCAGAAACATGTCATGTTTTCCGTCCAACTTTTTTATTCTTTCGCTTTGCATTTGCATAGGTGCCATTCGACATGAAGCTCTCGCCTCGCAACTTTAAAGAGCTTGCAATATACTTCTAATTACTTGTTTGGCCTGCTCCCGGGCACGCGCCGGATCGTCTGATTCGGCAATGCCGATCCCCGCTTCCGTTACCGCGCCAAACAGCATATAGGCGGGCATGTCCAAAGGCTGCCTCTTCATAAGTCCCGCTTCCATTAATTGCTCCAGCAGCAAAGTCGACAAACCAACCACGCTTTGCCGCTCCTTCTCCCGCCATTCCGTCCAGCCCAGCACTACCGGTGCGTCCCTCAATACGATTTGCCGATACTCCTTGTCAAGGCATCCCTCCAAATACGTATCGATGGCGGTCAACGCTTTTTCCCACGGGTCGCTCTTTTGTGCAATGGTCGTTGCGATTTGCTGCACCATACGATTTAGAAGCCGATCCACCACCTGGGCAAACAAATCTTTTTTATCCTTGAAATAGTAGTAGACTGCTCCTTTCGTCAGTTGTTCCCGTCTTACAACTTCATCAATTGAAGTTCCCGCATAGCCGTATTCGGCAAATTGCAATTGCGCCTGCTGCAGCAATGCTTCCTTCGTCCATTCGGCATCTTGTTTTTTTCGTCGTTTTTCGCTCATACCTGTATTATAACTGCTGAACCGCCTATTTGGAAAAGCTTTAGCCCGCAACATACTCTTGGTATGTATAACATACCGAGAGTATGTTATACTTTCTGCACAACCAAATGGGGAGGCTGATGCGATTGAAAACATTAACCATTGAGGCAGGCACCATTCGCTACCGGGATGAGGGCTGCGGCAGAACCATCATTTTTTTGCACGGAGCTTTGAGCAACGGACATACATGGCGGAAAGTTGTTCCACTCTTGTCGAGCGAATTTCGCTGCATCGTTCCCGACCTTCCGCTTGGCGGTCATGCCATTCCGCTTGCCCACAAGGCGGATCTTTCGCCGCACGGCGTTGCGCTCATTCTAGAACAGTTTATCGAAGCCCTGAAGCTTGACAACATCGTTCTTGTCGGCAATGACACGGGAGGCGCTTACGGGCAAGTTTTTGCATCGCTTTATCCGGATCGTGTTTCTCATCTTCTTCTGTGCAACACCGATGCATTTGAGGTTTTCCCTCCCAAGGCGTTTGCCTCGCTGAAAGCCGGTGTCCGCATTCCCGGCTTTACGTGGCTCATGGCCCAATTATTCCGTTGCAAAGCTTTGCTTACAACGCCTCTCGTGCTTGGCCTCCTCTCTCATCGCCTGACCAAGCATGAGGCGTCCACGCTCTATATTTCATCGTTTATTAGGCAACGCGGCATTCGGGCCGACTTCAGGAAGGTTGTAAAGGGATGGTCTCCCCGCATCACGCTACAGGCTGCCGAGCAGCTTCGCCAATTTCGCCAACCGGTGCTTGTCCTATGGGGAGCCGACGACGACAAGCTGTTTCCGCAGCAATTGGGGCTGCGGGTCGACGCTATTTTTCAACAGTCCACCTTCAAGCTGATACAAAACTCGCGTACATATGTCCAAGAGGATCAGCCAGAGGCCTTTGCAACTGAGCTCGCACATTGGCTAAACAACGCCTCTTCCGAACTCGTCCGTTAGTTGCCATAGAACCCCTTAGACTGACCAAATTGACAAAATCGGGAAAGCTGCTGCCCGTCGCTTCTGTAATCAGGCGGCTCAAGTAAGGCGGACTAATCGTCAGCTTCTCTGCAAGACCATTCAAGGAAAGCGTCTGGTCACCGAAATGGTTGCGGATATATGCGATGGCTTCGCTGGCCAAATTTCGGGTTTGCACCGTATTTAAATCGTTCAGCTTCCCAAATGCATCAAAACACAGCTTCTCCAGCCAGGCCCGCAGCTCAGCGTGACTGCGTATACGCCAAATGCGCTGATAATGATCGAGGAAATCCGCATGCCGCGTTATGCTCTCGGCAAGACCGGTTTTCGCTATTTTCTGAAGATCGGAGGCCAGCTTGGACAACGCAACCGTCGCTTGCTCTACTTTGTAGCTGCATGCTGCTGCAAGCATACGCTCGACCGCTTTGGGCAGCAGCTCCCGGTCCTGGCTTCTGACCGCTTGAAGCACAAATTCAAGCGTGCTGTCAGGTACGGAGCTGCTGTTCAAATGCATGATGTCATCTGCAAAGCCGTTATATGAAAAAAGGCCCGCATATCCATATGCGGGCTTTGTGAAAGTATAAGGTTTATTTTAGTGGTAGCCTTCGTAGTCCTCTTCTCCTGGTGCTGTAAGCGATTCCCTAATTACATAGACGAAAGCACAGACGAGGATGCCAGCGATTATACTCATTCCCATCACTCCAAGCATTCAAAGGTAATTCTATTGTACCATAAAATAATCCCGCGTCCACCCTTTTTGCAAGCGTTTTCTTTCTGGGACTAAAAATATTTTTATAGGCTTTTCCTCCTTTGCAAGTGATGGATGTCCTAGTTTGTGCATAAAGATGATAAAAGGACTTCTGCCGGGCCTACGGGCTGCTTGCCTATTTACCGGGACAAGTCCCTTTGACTGTGAAGCGCCATTTTGAGGGGAGGACTTGACCATGCTGCGCACGCTCTCGCATCCCGCTGCCTTAACAGGATTAGCCGCTGTGTTCCTTACCCTGTTAATGGCCGTATTTCCGAATGAAGCGCTGGAATCTGCCCTGCGAGGCTTATCGATATGGTGGCAGGTGCTGTTTCCTGCCCTTTTCCCCTTCTTCGTCATTTCCGAGCTGCTGCTTGGCTTCGGCATCGTCCATTTTTTCGGCAAGCTGCTGGACCCGCTCATGCGCCCGCTGTTCAAGCTCCCGGGTATTGGCAGCTTCGTTGTGGCAATGGGCTATATATCAGGCTACCCGGTTGGCGCCAGACTGACAGCCAAGCTCTATGAGCAGCAGCTCATCAACCGTACAGAGGGAGAACGGCTTGTCGCCTTTACGACGACATCCGATCCCATCTTCCTAATCGGCGCCGTATCCGTGGGCTTCTTCCACAATGCTGCTTTGGCGCCTGTGCTAGCCGCCGCCCATTATGGCGGCGCGCTCATCATCGGCCTGCTCATGCGCTTCCACGACCCGCATGCGCCGATTACCGAAGCCCGGCGCAGCAGCAGCCTGTCCGATTCTGGCACAAAGCCCGGCTCGGCAGGCCATCAGCCGCTGAATACGACAACATCTTCGCAGCACTTGCAGCACTCACAACATTCACAGCACTTGCAGCACCCACGCTCGCTGCGCCGTTCTCGCCTTGCGGAAGCGCTGAAGGCGATGCATGAGGCACGCCTGCTTGACAGGCGAGGCCTCGGCCAGCTGCTGCAGGAGGCGATTCAATCCGCGCTGCGGCTAATGATCGTCGTCGGCGGCCTCGTTGTTTTTTTCTCCGTCATTATGGAGATGCTGACATCAGCCGGCCTGATTACCGTGCTTGCTGCTATGCTGCGGCAGCTGTTCGAGCTGGTTGGGCTTCCGCCCGCCCTCGCTGATGCCGCCATCTTCGGCCTGTTCGAAGTAACGCTCGGCGCCCGCGCCGCAGGTGAAGCTGGCACAGGCCTGCTGCATCAAACGGCAATCGCAGCCTGGGTGCTGTCATGGGGAGGCTTATCCGTCCACGCCCAGGTGGCCAGCCTCGTCAGCAAAACCGATATGCGCTACAAGCCGCTTATGCTCGCAAGGCTGCTGCACGGCTTTATCGCATTTGGGCTCGTTTATGCGTTATGGGGATGGCTCGGGCCCTAATACCCAGATTTCTCGGATGAAATGTGCTGCGCACATTGAATTTACGGCTGTATTCCGATATCATTTAAGGGAACGTAACCAGAAGATTTGAAAAGGGGCTGCATTCCTTGAAATATGCCGTTATCGACAGAGGCGATTCCATATCCCAGTCACTGGCGGAACAGTTCCATACGCTCGCAGCGGAGCGCGGCTTCAACCGAAATGACGACGCGCCTGAAATTGTCGTATCCATAGGTGGAGACGGCACGCTGCTGCAGGCTTTTCACAAATATGTTGATCGCATTATGGATGTCGCCTTTGTAGGGGTACATACCGGACATTTGGGCTTTTATGCCGACTGGCAAAAAAATGAGCTTCCCGAGCTCGTCGCTTTAATGGCCGAGAAGGAGCTTAGCATCGTCCGCTATCCGCTCGCGGAAATCGAGGTCGAGACGACCGAGGGAAAATTTCATTATATGGCGCTGAACGAGTTCACGCTTAAAGGGGTAGACGGCACGCTCGTCGCTCAAATCAATGTCAATGATGAGCCCTTCGAAATGTTCCGTGGCGATGGTATCGTTATTTCGACGCCTTCAGGCAGTACCGCCTATAATAAAAGCGTCGGGGGCGCTATCGTCCATCCGTCCATTGCCTCAATACAAATTGCCGAGATTGCTTCTATTAACAATCGCGTTTTCCGGACGCTGGGCTCTTCGCTGCTGCTGCCGCAGCATCACCACTGCGACATTATCTCGAAGAAAAACCAGCGGATGCTGTTGACTATCGACCAGCTCAGCATATTGCGCAGCGACATTTTATCCATACGCTGCAATGTGTCCAGCCGCAAGGTCAGCTTCGCCCGCTATCGCCCATTCCCGTTCTGGAATCGCGTCCGCGATGCCTTCGTGGATATGCACGAAGTCTAAATCTGAGCAAGCGCCGAATAAAGAAGCTGCCCCTCAGGCAATTAGCCTGCAGGGCAGCTTCTTTTTTTTAATGAATAAACAGCTCCTCGTTCATCACACTGCCTTCTTCCTTGCCCATCTCCTTCTGCTTTCCATAACGGGATGGTGGTATTCCCACCATACGGTGGAAGATGCGGCTAAAATAAAATTCATCGCCATAGCCAACTGCGGCAGACACTTCCTTAACCGGACCTGCATTATGGTAAAGCAGGCGCTTGGCCCGCTCAATGCGCAATCTCGTTAAATATTTTATTGGCGGCTCCTTCATCGTTTGTTTAAACAGCCGGGAGTATGAGCTTGTAGTCAGTCCCGCCATTGAGGATAACGTAACCATATCGATTTTGTCATGAAAATGAGTTTGCATGTAGTGTATCGTCTTCTCAATCAGTTTCTTCGATCCATTCAACGATGTTTCTCCCATAGCGCTCACTCCTCTGGCTAATTAACCTTAGACCTTGCAGTGCTGAGCTGGCGCCTTAAGCCCCAAACGCTCACGCAATGATGCTCCTTCATAGGCTGTTCGAAACAGCCCTCTATTTTGCAGCTCAGGAATGACTTTTTCCACAAAAGCCTCCAGCCCGCTCGGGAAAATTTGCGGCATCACATTAAACCCATCCGCCGCTCCGCCGTGAAACCATTTTTCCATTTCATCTGCAAGCTGCACTGCCGTTCCCGTAAAAGCATAGTGGCCGCGCCCATTCGCAAAGCGATGGACAAACTGGCGAATCGTCATCTGCTCCTCTTCGATAAGCTCAAGCAGCAGCGATTGGCGGCTTTTCAGCGAATTAATTTCACCAGACGATTTTGCCAAATGCAGCGGTACCGGGCCATCGAGCGGGTACGAGGACAAATCTGCGGCAAATCGCCGCGATAACCGCCTCAGCGCATCCTCCATATGAACGAGCTGATTCAGCTCTTCTTCCAGCTCCCGTGCTTCCCCAAGCGTATCCGCTACGATCGGACATAGCCCAGGCATAATCAACAGCTCGCCAGCCTTTCTTCCGTATGCCGGAAGACGACCCTTGACGTCTGTATAAAAAGTACATGCTGCTTCAAAGGTTTGCTGGGCTGTAAAAATAACGTCGGCCATTTCTGCGCCCATCGCTTTGCCGCTTTCCGAGGAGCCCGCCTGGACGAGCACCGGATAGCCCTGGGGCAGACGAGGAGCATGGAGCGGCCCTTTCACCGCATAATGTCGAGCAGTTCCAACACCGTTAGTAGAGCCAGCGGTATGAACAGCGATTCCTTCCTCACAGCTGTCCCACAGCTGCTTCGCAACCTCAACAAATTCCTTCGCCAGCTGGTAGCGCTGTCCATGCTCGGGATGGGCTGCTCGGCCAAAATTAAAGGCCGTCTCATCGGCGCTTCCCGTCACAATATTCCAACCTGCCCTACCGCCGCTAATATGATCAAGCGTTGCCGCTTGCCGGGCGAGATGATACGGCTCATAGTAGGTCGTACCAACCGTGGCAATGAGGCCGATATGCCTTGTAGCAGCAGCCAGCGCCCCCAGCAGCGTAGTCGCTTCCAGCTTATTGATTTTTCCAAAATAGGCATCGCTGACAAAAATAGAATCCATCATTCCGCGCTCGGCCACCTCCGCAAGATGGCGGTAATAGACGATATCCAGCGTCTGGCGCGGCTGCATGCCGGGATGCCGCCAAGCTGCCTCATGATGACCCGTTCCGTGTACAAATACATTTAAGCGTATTTTGCGATTGTCCTCATTCAGTTGCAACGTCCCCCTTTACCGCATGGCGTGAAATGAATTAATCGGCCTTGGAAGCGCCAGTTGATCCCGCAGCGTCCCGCCATCAATCGCTGCCTGGCGAAATATCCCTCTTTTCTGCAGCTCTGGAATGAGCCGTTCTTCAACATACCTGAAGCTGTCAAGCGCAGCATGCGGCAGCAGCTCCATATGAAAACCGTCAACTGCCCCTGAAAGCTGCCACTTCCGCATCCATTCTGCTAATTGCTGTACATTTCCCTCACGGGAATGCTGAACCTCTATTGCCCCGCCTTCAAAGCCGCCACCCATTTGCAATGAGCATTCCGCATGGTTGTTGGCACTGCTTTGTACAAGCGGCGTCACACTGGCCAAAATCCGGCATTGCTCCGGCTGCCTTCCCTGCTGGCGCAGCAGCTCTCGCAGCTCGCATCCTAGCTCGGCGGCTTCCTCCAGCGATTGCGGCTCAATAATGATGACGTCTGCCCCGCTGGCTGCAGCAAGCTTGTCCGCCTGCTCCCTGATTCGAGCTACCAGTGGCGGGTAGCCTTGCGGGGGACGAGCAATATTCAGCGGGCCACGCGTACTGTAATAGCGTCCTGCATAATGGACCTCGCGCACCTTCGCTTCATCAAATTGCAGCCCTGCCTGCTTATCATACATAAGCGCATCGTCATCCCAGCTGTCCCACAATTGCCGCAAGGCTTCACCAAACTCCGCAGCGGCGGCAGCCTCGTAGCAGGGCTGGCGCATTTGCAGCTGATCGGTTCGAGCGAAATTTGCAGCGGCATTTTCCTGCCCCGGCAGCACAAGACAGCCTGCTCTGCCGCCGCTCATATAATCCAGTGCAGCCAGTTTGCGCGCCGCGTGAAAAGGTTCATGGAAGGCGGTATGGATTTCCGCAATGAGGCCAATCGTACTCGTCGAAGCCGACAAGGCCGCCAGCAAAGTAAATGGCTCCAGCACGGCAGAAGACGCGGCATCACCATTGGCCGAGCCCCTTTGACCGATAAGTCCCGTTGCGTCCAGCGGCTTCGGACTCATGCTGCTGTCCGGAACAAGGATAGCGTGCAGACAAGCACGCTCTGCCGCTTCCGCAAGCTGCACGCACTCCAGGTAATCAAGGCCATCTATTGCAACGCTCATGTACAGCTGGCGATTCTCGCTTCCACCGCCCATCATATATGAGCCTCCAGTTTATGCCTGCTGGCAGGACGACTGAACCCGTAATGCTCTCTTAATGTATTTCCCGTATATTCGGTACGGAACAAGCCCCTGTTTTGCAGCTCGGGAATGACCTTGTCGACGAAATCGCTCAGTCCATCTGGCATATGCGAAGGCATTAAATTAAAACCGTCCGCCGCCCTGCCGACAAACCACCGCTCCAGCTCGTCCGCAATTTGCAGCGGCGTACCCGTAAGCGATGCATGTCCGCGTGATCCTGCGGTGCGCATAATCAACTGCCTGAGCGTCAGCTTTTCCTTGCGGGCCATACCTTCAACGAGCTCATAGCGCCCTCGATTGCCGTTGATTTCCTCATGACGCGGCAGCAGATGGAGCGGTACTGGCTCATCGAGCGGACAATCCGTCAAATCGATCTTGAACAGTGTCGACAGCCGCTTCAGCCCATATGCAACAATCGTCAATTCATCCAGCTCACGCTGCTTGTCCTGCGCCTCAGCTAGCGTATCGCCGATAATCGGGAAAAAACCCGGCAAAATGCACAGCTCGTCCGGGCTCCGCCCAAACTCCTGCATACGCGACTTGATGTCTGCGTAGAAGGCCTGTCCACTCTCGAAGGTAGGCTGAGCAGTGAATACCGCTTCCGCCACCCTTGCAGCGAATGATTTGCCATCCTCGGATGACCCCGCCTGTACGAGCAGCGGGTGGCCTTGAGGGGAGCGCGGCATATTAAGCGGGCCGCTCACCGCGAAATGCTCGCCCTTATGATTCAGCGGATGGATTTTCGCCATATCGGCGTATAAGCCGCTTTCCTTATCGGCAACGAGCGCATCATCCTCCCAGCTGTCCCACAGCGCCTTCACTACCTCTACGAATTCGCCTGCCTTGCGATAGCGCTTGTCATGCGGCGGCAAAGCCGCATCCGTAAAGTTATAAGCTGCGCTTTCGCTTGCCGTTGTCACAATGTTCCAGCCAGCCCGTCCTGCGCTGATCCAGTCCAGTGAGGCAAATTTGCGGGCAATATGGAAGGGATCGTTAAAGGTGGTTGAGGCTGTGCCAATCAGCCCAATCTTATCGGTAACGGCGGCGATGGCTGACAGCAGTGTGAACGGCTCCAGTCCATGCAGCACTTTATGCTCAACTGTCGGAGGCAGCACTAAGGTGTCCGCGAGAAACAACGAGTCCAGCTTTCCCCGTTCAGCAATTCGTCCAAGCTCACGATAATAATTCAAATCGGTAATGCGGCGGGGATCTGTTGCCGGATGGCGCCATGACGCCTCATGATGCCCGGTGTTCATCAGAAATAAATTAATATGCATGCTCCGCTTCGCTGAAATCATTCCTTCATTCCTTTCGACATAGCATGTTAGGGCATCACTGCCGTTATCTCTTGGCTGCCAATTGCCCCGTCCGCCCATAGATGCTGGCAGGGCGCTGCAGGCCATAATGCTCCCTTAAAGTTGTTCCTGTATATTCACTGCGAAAAATACCGCGGTTTTGCAGCTCCGGCACCACCTTGTCCACGAACAGCTCCAGCCCCTCCGGCAAATATGGAGGCATGACATTAAAGCCGTCTGCCGCTCCGCCGCGCCACCATTTTTCCATTTCATCGGCAATTTGCACTGGCGTGCCTACCATCGAATAATGTCCGCGCGAGGCGGCCGTTTTGATAATCAGCTGACGCATCGTCAGCTTTTCCCGGCGGGCAAGCTCCACATAAAGCTGGTAGCGTCCGCGGTGGCCATTCACTTCGCTTTGCTGCGCCAGAAAATCGACGGGTACCGGTCCATCCAGCTCAAACCCGGTCATGTCGGTGCTGAACAAATTAGAGAGACGCAGCAGACCGTAATCAAATTGGATGTGGTCATGAAGCGCGGCCTCCCTATCCCTAGCTTCAGCTTCCGTATCGCCGATAATCGGGCAAAACCCCGGCAATATTTTCAGCTCATCCTGCTGCCTTCCATATTTCTTCATTCGCGATTTCAAATCCGTATAAAAGAGGCAGCCGTCCGCGAAGCTGTTTTGTGCCGTAAACACGACCTCCGCTGCATGCGCCGCGAATTCCTTGCCCGTCTCCGAAGCGCCGGCCTGCACCCGTACGGGCTGCCCTTGCGGGGGCCTCGGCAAATTCAGTGCGCCTCGCACCGAAAAATAGCTGCCTTCATGGCGTATCTCGTGTATGCTGCCAGGATCAGCGTAAATGCCGCTCTCCTTATCCTGTACAAGCGCATCGTCCTCCCAGCTGTCCCACAGCCGCTGCACCACTTCCAAAAACTCTGCAGCGCGCTTATAACGCTCCCCATGCTCCGGAAGCTTCTCATCAGCAAAGTTGTGGGCAGTGGCATCATTGGTTGATGTCACAATGTTCCAAGCGGCACGGCCGCCGCTAATAAAATCAAGCGAAGCAAACTGCCGCGCCACATGATACGGATGGCTGTAAGTCGTCGAAGCCGTACCGATTAATCCAATCCGACTAGTCAGCATAGCAAGCGCAGAAAGCAGCGTAAACGGCTCCAAGCTTTGCAGCACCTTGTATCGGATAGTCGGGGGCAGCGCATACGAATCAGCCAAAAATAAGGAATCGAGCTTGCCACGCTCCGCCGTTTGCAGCAGCTTGACGTAATAGCGGGCATTTGTAACATCCTGCGGGCTGCTTCCCGGCAGCCGCCAAGCGGCCTCATGATGGCCATTGCCCATAAGAAACACATTCAGGTGAAGCTGCCTGTCGGTCGCCTTCATTCCTTCCTCCCCTTCCACTGCCCTTTTATTGGGCGGAAATAACCGACTGCCTGGATGAAGAGCGCTCTGGCCGCTCCAGCCCGTAATGCTCCCGCAGCGTCGTGCCTTCATAATCGGTGCGGAACAGACCGCGATTTTGCAGCTCGGGAATGACCTTATCGACAAATTCCTCTAGTCCGCTCGGGAAGTAAGGCGGCATCAAATTAAAGCCATCTGCTGCCCCCTGCTTTATCCAGCGCTCCATCTCATCGGCAATTTCAATCGGCGTGCCTGACATCGAATAATGTCCACGCGACGTTGCTGTCCGCAATATAAGCTGCCGGATCGTCAGGTTTTCCCGCTGCGCCAGCTCCAGATACAGCTGATGCCGTGCTTTTTGCGAATTGATTTCATGATTTTTCGCCAGCTCTGCGAAAGGCAGCGGACCATCGAGCGGATAACCGCGCAAGTCCATCTTCAGTAAATTGGATAAACGGTACACCCCGTATTCCGGCTGGGTCAGCTCATTCAGCTCGCGCTCCTTCTCCTTCGCCTCCGCCGATGTATCGCCGATGACCGGACAAAAGCCCGGCAAAATTTTAATTTGCTCTGGCGAGCGGCCATATTTCGCCATCCGTCCTTTCACATCCGCATAAAAGCTCCGTCCATCCTCAAGCGTATTTTGCGCGGTAAAAACAGCCTCCGCCATACGAGAGGCAAACTCTCTGCCGGTATCCGATGCTCCCGCTTGTACCAGCACGGGATGTCCTTGTGGCGACCTCGGCAAATTTAACGGCCCCAACACACAGAAATGGCGGCCAACATGGTTGATTTCATGCAGCTTATCCGGGTCCACATAAAGTCCCTGCGCCTTATCGGCAACGACCGCGTCCTCTTCCCAGCTGTCCCATAGCCCCTTCGCCACCTCCATAAACTCGCCAGCCCGCTCATAACGGTCGGTATGCTCCGGCAGCGGAGCCGCGCCAAAGTTGAAGGCCGTCGCATTGCCCGTCGAGGTTACAATGTTAAAGCCCGCCCGGCCCCGGCTAATATGATCCAGCGAATTGAATTTGCGGGCGACATGGAAGGGCTCATTATAGGTTGTCGAAGCCGTCCCGATCAATCCGATGCGGCCTGTCGCAATCGCGAGTGCCGATAGCAGTGTGAACGGCTCCAGCGCCTGCTGCACCAGAAACTGCATCGTTGGCGGCAGGCCGTAGGAATCGGCGAGAAATAGCGAATCCAGCTTGCCCGCTTCGGCAATTTTCGCCAGCTTTATATAATAGTCGATATCCGTCACCCCATTCGGGTCGCTGCCCGGATGGCGCCATGACGCTTCGTGATGCCCTGTATTTCGCAGAAACAAGTTCAAATGCATCTTCTTTTTGCCATAACTCATCTTCTACCACTCCTCAAAAGGATATAGGGTCACCCTGGAACGGGATGGCGACTCTGCGTTCTAATATTGATAACGATTTTCATTTACGATTTTAACGAAATACTTAAAGTTAATCCATGTACATTTTTGCCCTATTTTTCTATATTAAAATTATTAAAAAACTCTTAGAATCATTAGATTCCAAGAGTCTTCGGATTTTATAGAAAATTAAACTAAATTTAATGTAAATTATTTGTTAACAATTGTAAGAAGCTCACGCGCTGGAGTACGCGGGGCAGCATGGGGAATCACTCGCGGATAGCCAATATGGAGCACGGCGACAATTTTTTCACCCGGCTGTACGCCTACACCAGACTCATCGCGAAATTTCGGATTATACATGTAAGGATTCGACTTCCACACCATGCCAATTCCCTTCTCCCAGGCGGCAAGCTGAAGATTTTGAATGAGACAGCATACGGCCGAAAAATCCTCATCCCACTGCTTTTGACGCGGGTCCTCCTTGAGCACGACCATTAAATGCAGCGGGGTAAGCATGTACTCCTTCATCCGGTGCTCGCCATACTTTGCCAGCTCCTCCGGCGAGAAGGTGGACAGCACCGCATCTGCGAAAATTTTGCGCCCCTCCCCTTCATACACGATAAAACGCCAAGGCTCGCGCAAATTATGATTAGGGGCCCAGACCGCTACATCGAGCAGCTCCGTCAATGTCTCCACGGATACCGGATCTTCCTTGAAAACCCTCACCGTGCGCCTTTCCTTTATGAGTTGCGATACCGTATTCGGCAGAGCGGACTTGTCCGTATGCATCGTTTTCTCCTCCTTGTGTCCAGTTATGGACGATTGCGATTGCGGTACAGCAAATAGATTAAATAGGGCGCTCCAATAGCTGTCGTTATAATGCCTGTAGGGATTTCAATAGGCGGCAGCAGCGCACGTCCCAGCAGGTCGGCAGACATCACGATCAAGCCGCCAACTAAAGCCGATACGCTTAGCAGCCTGCGGCTCGTCTGGCCCACCAATTGCCTCGCAATATGCGGTCCCATCAAGCCAATAAACCCAATGGTGCCGGCCATCGCGACAGAAGCGCCAGCCAAGCTTACGCTGATGAGCAGTAAAAGGCCGCGTGAACGCTCAACCGAGCTGCCAAGCCCGATGGATAGCTCATCGCCAAGCTTCAAAATATCCAAGGTCCGCGACATAAGAAGCGCTGTCGGAAACAAAATGAGCAGCCAAGGAAGCAGCGGCCAAAAATGATCCCATGTTCTTCCATATGTACTTCCCATCAGCCAGATCATCGCCTGCTTAATGTTCTGAACGTGACGCGTCGTCATCCAAAAGGTAATATATGCGTGTGAGGCCGCGCCCACCCCTACGCCGACAAGCAGCAGCCGCATTGGTGCAGCTCCACGTCGCCAAGCAAGAAAATACGTAAGCGCAGCCGCTCCAAGCGCCCCGCTAAACGCAATAAAAGGCAGCAGCGCAATCGGCACCGATGGCAGGGCAATAATGGCGGTAACCGCCATTAAGGCAGCACCTCCGTTAATGCCAATAACACCTGGGGCAGCCAGCGGATTGCGGGTAATCCCTTGTAAAATGGCACCTGACAGCGCCAGCCCGCAGCCGACTAGAAAGGCTACCAGCGACCTTGGAAAGCGCAGCTGATTGACGACAAACTCATATTCAGGCTCGCCAATGCCGATGATCGTTTTCCACGCTTGTGACAGCGGTACAGGATATTCTCCGATCATAATGCTCATCGAGAGAACGATAAAATTGGCGGCAATCAGGACAACTATGACGGGCCACAAAGGGGCGGAGGCGGATAAAGTGAAACGGGACATTATCGCTTCTCCCTCCTTTGAGCCAAATAAATGAGGAAGGGAGCGCCTGCCATCGCCGTCACTACACCTGCCGGAAGCTCCTGATAGGGAAAAATAAAGCGAGCGGCGATATCCGCCAGCAGCAGCAAGCCCGCTCCAAACAGCGCAGAATAAGGAATAATCCAGCGATAATCCAGTCCGACCATAAATCTGACGATATGCGGAACCGCAAGACCAATGAAGCCGATTGGCCCAGCAATAGCGACAGAGCCTCCCATAAGGAACATGACGATGAACAGCGCCGCCGTCTTCATTAGGCCGATTTTCAGCCCCAGCCCCTGAGCAACCTCATCGCCGAGACTAAGCAAATTGATTTGCCGGCTGAGCGCCAGAGCGCCCGTGATCCCGACCAGCATGTATGGCAGCACGCGCACGAACATTTCCATACTGCCACCGGTTAATGAACCCGCCATCCAGAAGCGCATTTCATCCAGCGACTCCTCGCTGAAAATAAGAATGCCCTGCACCATGGAGGCAAGCAGCATATTGATTGTGGCGCCCGCCAAAATCAGCTTAATGGACGTAAGGCCTCCCCGGCCCAGCGAGCCAAGCATAAAAACTACGAGACAGGCAAGCCCAGCCCCGAGCAGTGCCGCCCACATATGGACAAGCGAAGACGTAAAGCCAAATACAAACATGGAAATGACGAGCAGCAGCGCCGCCCCATAGTTGCTTCCGAGCATCTCGGGGCCCGCCAGCGGATTGCGGCTAATCGCCTGCATAATGCTTCCCGCCATCCCGAGCGATGCTCCGACCATCATCGCCATTAGCGCGCGCGGCACACGGACCGTGCGAACGATCAGATGCTCCCTTGAGCCGTCAAATGAGGTAAACGCATCGATGACCGTATGAAGCGGAACCATTGATTTTCCTACAGCGATGCTGGCTGCAAGGCCAAGGATGACAAATACAATACCGAGCACAATGCCCATAAGCCGAATATTCAAATCCGTTCCTCCCTAAAAGCGTGGCGGCAGAGCGCCAGCTCTGCCGCAGCAGGGACACTCTGCCTACTCACCACGCTTCCAATCCCTTGAACGCAAGCGCTGATTACGCTTTGACC
This sequence comes from Paenibacillus sp. FSL H8-0537, assembly GCF_038051995.1. NCBI lineage: Bacteria > Bacillati > Bacillota > Bacilli > Caryophanales > Paenibacillaceae > Paenibacillus > Paenibacillus sp. FSL H8-0537. The sequence goes on from NZ_CP150290.1 coordinate 5,385,728, forward strand.
AGGAACTTAGCCAAATCGTCAATCATAAGATTGACGGCCTGTATGCCATGCCCGCTGAGCCAAACTTCCCAGCTCGCTACGTAGACGCGATCATTTTGCACACCTTTGAGCGTATTCCATAGCGGATTGCTTTTAATTTTTTGCTCAAAATATTCCTGCTCGCTTTCGCGTCCGAACAAAATAATGACATCGCCGTCCAGATCGGCAATTTGTTCCTCTGTCGCATTAAAGTTAAAATCGTCATCGCCGCTTTGTACAGCTGGACGCTTAATGCCTGCACGCTCTACTACACCGCCAGTGAACGAAGGCTTCAAGTAAACGGAAACGCGGTCCTTCCTTGGACGAAGCAGCGAAACCTCCGTCGTATTCAAGCTATCGCCCAGCTTTGCGTGCAGCTCTGCAATATGCGCATCAAATTGCTCAATCAGCTTCTTGCCCTCTGCTTCTTTGCCAACAATAGCGGCGTGCACAGCCAGATTCGCCTCCCATTGTGCGCCGCCTACCTCAGTAAATACAGTTGGCGCAATTTGTGAAAGCTGTTCATAAATAGCCTCCTGGGTATCCTTGATGCCGATAATGACATCTGGCTTCAACGAGGCAATCGTCTCCAAGCTCGGCTGCTCCACCGTTCCGATATTCGTAATGCCATCTGTTCCTGTCAAATAAGTGGCGAAGCCATCATCCACCGAAATGATCGATGGCGCGCCAACCGGCTTCACGCCAAGTGCAAGTATATTATCAAGTGCGCCATTATCCAATACAACCACTTTCTGCGGATTAGGCGGAACGACTGTTTCTCCCATCGCATGCTTGAAAGTACGATTTTCTGTCGACCCAGCAGCATTTGCTTCAGCGGTTGGCTGAGTGCTTTCTCCCGCAGCCGGACTAGCACTGCTTTGCCCAGGCGATGCACCGCCAGTTCCATTTGCCGCAGCTCCGCAGCCTGATACGACGAGCATCAGCAGCAGCAGCACCAGTACCGCGCGCGCCTGCCCATTGATTTGTAACTTGAATAACATTGAAAAACCCTCCCTGTATGTATCTTCGGCCTTTAACGACCATTTTTATGAGAACTATTCTCAACGAGAATCATAAAACGTTTGGCGCTTTTTGTACATTGATCTTTTTGTCCGATTCCATATAAGATTTTATCATCTACCCCATAGTTGACAATAACCTATTTTCATAATTGACTATGATAATGATTTTCATTTACAATAAACAGGATCCCATTTTTCTTATTTTTAAATATAAGCATTTATAAGTTTCACTCTTATAACAGGCTTATATTTCTCGGACTGAAACGCGCCGCGCCGCCAAAGGACGGCGACAGCCGTTTCACCTTGCAGCAACCGATGCCTCTTACCAGACTAATAGACTGGAGACGCCAAAATGAAACGTACAATGGTTTTTTTATCTTCCATTCACAAATACAGCAAACCCGCTCACACTTCTATTCAGCGGACGGCGCCCGCTCCGATGCTCATCTTTCTTACCCGAGGCTCCGGCCTCCTCTCTATGAACGGCTATGAGCGAAAGCTCGAAGCGCTTGAGCCGCTTCTGCTGCTTCCCGGCATGTCTATACGCTTCCAAGCAGGTCGCGGAGACTTTGAATATTATGTGCTGATGCTGGATGCCGTTGGTATCGCCAAACAGCGTGAAAGCCGGAAGGTACAGCTTCCCGAGCTGCCAGCCGAGCTGTTCAATAGTGGCATTAAACTGCACAGCCAGCAGCAAATCTCCGAGCGCATCGCACGCCTATATGAGACAGCCTCACAAGCCGATAAGTTCGAAAGCAGGCCTGAACGCGAGATGATGATTCAACTGCAATTTCAGGAGCTTTACAGCACAGTCCTGCTAGAGCTGCTGGAGCTTAATCGCATTCCAACATCTGAGAAGGGCATGCAGGAAAGCATTAACTACCTTCATAAACATCTGCATGAAAAAATCAATCTGGAGCAGCTTGCCAGTATCGCCATGCTGACGCCAACCTCCTACTCGCGCAAGTTTAAGAAGGTAATGGGCGTCACTCCCTTTGAATATTTAGCAGAGCTTCGGGTCAAGGAGGCGAAGGCCCAGCTCTCGCTGAATGGGGCGTCTGTCAGAAGTGTCTCCGAGCGGATTGGCTTTGGCAGCGAATTTTATTTCAGCCGGGTATTTAAAGCAGCGGTTGGCATTTCTCCCAATCTCTATATGAAGCGCCATCAATTAAAAATCGCGGTCGTCGCCTGCTCCAGCTTTGACGACAGCTTGCGCTCGCTCGGCATTTATCCGATAGCCAGCATGAACTGCTTCCGTTATCCCGGCATGGGAGAAGCCGAGCATCTGCGCAAAGTGACCGGACATTTGCAGACGCTGATGCTGCTTAAACCGGATTTGATTCTCATTGATCGCTATCATCATAACTACGAGGAGCCGCTTAAACAAATCGCCTCCACCGCTTGTCTGGAGCATCATGCCGACTGGCGTATCGCCTTGCACAAAATTGCGGAGATGATCGGCTGCGAGCTCACCGAGCAGACGATGCTCAGCGAGCTGGCGCAGCAAACCGACGACGCCCGCAAGCAGCTCGGCCGCTCCGTCGGCAGCGGTAGCCTGACGTTAATGCGGGTTACGCACAACGCCGTACGCATTCAAGGAGCGCCGGACCATCCGCTCAACGAGCTGCTGTTCACCGAGCTCGGACTAACGGCGGGCAGCTCTTCTCCAGCCATTGACCACAAGGTCGAAATGCAGCCGGAGCAGCTTAGCGGCCTATCCATTCAATCGGATTATTTGTTCGTTCAGAAGCTTCATCATGGACCGAGCAGCGATCAAATTTTGCAGCGAATGCAAAGCAGCCCCTTCTGGAAAAAGCATGAGGCTGTCCAGAGCGGCCGTGTACGCTTCATCCCAAATTGGTATGCCATGTGCTGGACGCCGATCGGCCGCAAAACGATTATGGATTCGCTGCTCCTCTATACGGACGGACAGCATCATGCCTAGTTTTTCAACAAGGTGAAACGGCTGTCGCCGTCCTTTGGCGGCGCGGCGCGTTTCATTCCGAGAAATTATAGAGAAGGGATAGCGCTAGGATATCCTATCTCTATATTTCAAAAAAAAGCCTATGCGGCCGCGCTAACGCGGCTACATAGGCTTTTTGAATGCTTCGCCCGCAGGTCGGGGCGTAGAAGCGTTATTTTCAGGAGTGGCGATCGTGTCAGAAGGAGTTTCGGGATTTGCTCTAGCATCGCTTCTGGATTTGCCGCTGCCTCCAAGCATTTTGTAGCTCCAGCCGGCATTGAGCAGCATGAGAAAGGCAGACATGAGAAAAACTCCCCTTATACCCACGTAGCCATAAGCTGCCCCAGACACGATGGGCCCAAGAACGGCCCCCAGGCTGACTGCGCTCGTATCAAAGCTGTATGCCCGCGTCTCCATCCCCTTCGGCACATACTGCTTAATGAGCGTTCGCACCGTCGGAATGAGCCCGCCAATGAACATGCCAAGCAAAAACCGCAGCAGCAGCAGCTGCCAATAATAAGCGACAAAATAATGCAGCAGTACGACTACGCATGCGCCGAGCATCGAGTAGCTCAAAATGCGGTGCGGGCCTGTTCGGTCAGAGCGCCTGCCAAGCAGCGGCGCAAAAATCATATTGGACACGCCCGTAACCGAGCTGACCAGCCCTACATATAAAGCCAGCATGCCCGCCTCGCCATGCAGCTCCTTGACGAACAGCGGAATAAACGGCAGAGATCCGGTCAGCGCAAACTGAATCATGACGCTGACCGCCAGCAGCGCGGGAATTTGCCGAACCCGACATAACACGAGAAAGCCGCCGATCGTGGAAACATTTTGCTCGGAGTGCTGATCGGCTTTCACAAAATGATCCTTCACGACGATAGCAGTCAACAGTGCCGCCAAAAACATCACCGTGCCCGTTATGAAAAAAACGCTCCGCAGCCCAAGCCATTCCGCCAGCAAGCCGCCAATAAGCGGCCCCATGACCGTACCGGAAATATTGCCGGAATGCAGCGTCCCCATGGCGAAGCCCATTCGGCTGCTCGGCGTATTCGTCGATACAATGGCAGTTGCCGAAGGTGAAAACCCGGCAAAAGCGCCATTGAGTAAACGAAGCAGCAGCAGCTGCCATGGCGCCTCAGCGAAGCCCATCATCGCAATGACGATGGCCATGCCGAAGCCTGCTCGCAGCAGCATCATTTTTCTCCCATAGCGGTCGGCTATTCTTCCCCAGATGGGTTGGCAAATGAATAAGGTCACATAATGGGCGGCGAATATCGCTCCAGCCCAAAACCCCGCCTCACTGACCGAGCTCACGCCCAAATCCTCTAGGAACAACGGGAGAAAGGGGATGACCATCGTCGCGCTGCCCGTAACAAGAAAATTGCCGAGCCATAAAATGGTGAGATTCAGCCGCCAGTTAACCGCTGCCTTGTCTGCGCCACCTGCTCCGGCTGGCGCCCCTTTTCCCTTCACGCGTGGACGCCAGGCCGTGCCTCTACGCTGCGCCCGTAATGCTCCCGCAGTGTGCTGCCGGTATAATCGGTGCGGAACAAGCCGCGATTTTGCAGCTCAGGAATGACCTTGTCTACAAAGTCATCCAGCCCTGATGGCAGTGAAGGCGGCATTAAATTAAAGCCATCGGCTGCTCCTGCGACTGCCCAGCGCTCCATCGCATCAGCTATTTGTATCGGCGTTCCTGCCATGGAGAAATGGCCGCGTGAAGAAGCGGTGCGCATCATAAGCTGGCGAATGCTGAGCTTTTCCTGCTGCGCCATTTCAATAAACATTTGATGCCGGCCCTTCTGCGAATTGATTTGCTCGGTTTGGGGCAAGTCGGCATAAGGCAGCGGACCATCCAAAGGATAAGCAGACAGGTCTATCCCAAATAAATTAGACAGCCTATATAGTCCATAATCGATTTGCACCAGCTCATGCAGCTCCTGCTCCTTTTCCTTCGCCTCTGCTTCCGTATCGCCAATGATGGCGCAGAAGCCGGGCAAAATGCAAAGGCTATCCGTACTGCGGCCGTATTTAGCCATTCTCGATTTCAAATCGCTGTAAAAGTCGCGCCCGCCCTGCAGCGTATTTTGTGCTGTAAATACGGCCTCCGCCGCCATCGCGGCAAATTCCTTGCCCGTATCCGAAGCGCCTGCCTGCACTAGCAGCGGGTACCCTTGCGGCATGCGCGGCAAGTTCAGCGGACCGCGAACCGCATAATGCTCACCCTTATGATCGATCCGCTTAATTCGCTCGGGATTCGCATAGACGCCGGACTGCTTGTCGATGATGAGCGCATCATCCTCCCAGCTGTCCCATAGCGATTTGACGACCTGCAAAAACTCCTCGGCCCGGCGATAGCGCATCGAATGCTCAGGAAGCTGCTCGTCGCGGAAATTGAAAGCCGTTGTATTGCCGGTAGAGGTCACAATATTCCAGCCGGCCCGACCTCCACTGATGAGATCCAGTGAGGCGAATTTGCGGGCAATATGAAACGGCTCATTATAAGTGGTCGAGGCAGTGCCAATGAGCCCGATATGCTTCGTTGCCATCGCAAGCGCGGATAGCAGCGTAAACGGCTCCAGTCCTTGAAGCACCTTGTATTGAATCGTAGGCGGCAGGCCATAGGAATCGGCGAGAAAAATCGAATCCAGCTTGCCCCGCTCCGCGGTCTGCGCCAGCTTTACATAATAATGCACATCGACTGCCCTCTCCGGGCTACTGTCGGGATGCCGCCATGAAGCCTCATGATGGCCGGTGCTCATCAGAAATAAATTCAGATGCAGCTGCTTTTTCGTCTGGGTCATCGTTTTCAGCTCCGTTTCTTTAATCAAGGTAAATGTGCTGCGGCTGCGCGTGGCTCAAAAACTGATGATGGGATATCGCCCAGCCGTAAGCACCTGCATAAGGAAATAACACAATATCCCCGACACGCACCCGCTCGATATAGCTGTCGCGCGCCAGCACATCTTTAGGCGTACACAGCTCGCCAGCTATCGTTACCCGGCTATCAGACAGCTGCGGACGTTCGAAGGAATAGGGCCAGCTATCCACCGCTATAATGCGGAACGGATGGCTGTGCTGCCAGGATGCCGGCAGCCTGAAATGGTGCGTACCGCCGCGCAGCAGGGCGAAGCGGCTGCCGTGATTATTTTTCACCTCGGCCACCTCCGCCGCGTAATAGCCGCAAGAAGCGACAATATAGCGGCCGCATTCAAATACGAGCTTGACCCCAGGCGCACATAGCGGAGCAATCTGCTCCCGCAGCCCGTCCGTGAACTGTTCCCACTCGAATTGGCGCAGCAAATCTGCATAATTGACGCCAATTCCACCGCCTACATTGATGTAAGCAATGTTCAGATGGAACTGCTGCGTCCACTCTGCAGCGCGGCGGCAATAAAAGGCGAGCAGCTCCAAATGCCGATCGACGCTCAAATTATTCGATAGCGAATGGAAATGAAAACCGTCGATTTTGATATGGCTTAACGTGCGAGACAACTCCAGCAGTTCAGGAATTTGCTGCTCATCATTGCCGAACTGCGATTTCCGTCCCGCCATTACGAGCTTTGCATCCGGCAAAGGGATGCTTACATTTACGCGCAGCAGCACCGGCATGATTTCCCTGCGCCGAGCGGCAAGCTCGTTCAATCGCAGCAGCTCATGCCTGCTTTCCACATGAATATGGCGAACCTTTCGCTCCATAGCCTCCATCAGCGCCTCATCGGTTTTGACGGGACCTCCATAAATAACCGGAATGCTAACATCCACCTCGCGCGCTTTGCGGATTTCGCCTGCGGAAGCCGTCTCAAACCCATGAACATAAGGAGCAAGCGCTCCTATAATAGGTGCCTCGGAGTTTGCCTTCAGCGCATAAAACAGCTGGCAGAAGCTCGGCAGGCTGGCGGTCAGGCGGCTAATATGCTGTCGGAGCTCAGCCAAATGGTACAAATAAGCGCAATAGGGCTGATCGGCATGCTCCTGCTTATCCGACATTACCCGCTTCAGCACGGAGGCAGTAATCGGCTCGTCCCTGCGCTCTGCCACCGCATAAAGCGGATTAGGCAGCGTTACATAGGACGGATTTTCGCCGCACTGGCTGAACCAGCTGGACAAATTCGCTTTGGCTGGCAGCTGGGGCGTATGAAATAAATCGGTCATATACGGCTCAGCCCCGCTCAGCCATGAAGAACGGCGAAGCGTATGATGAACGGTGTGCCACAGCGCCAATTCCTCCACATCCAGCGAATAAGCGATGGCATGAATGAGATGGCCGAAATGGTTGACCAGCACATAATATTTAAATCGATCCCATGCCTGCTTATCTGCATAAAGTGCCGGATGGCCCTGCGGCAGTGTAAAGGCAGTCTGCCCAGTAGAGCTGTTCCCTCGTGCTGCATAACTGGACTTCCTCCCGGAAGCTGGCTGTCCATGCCGCTCTTCGCTAAGGCAAGTCCCTTCCAAATCACGGACGTAAAAACGTACCGGCCAGCCCCGCTCTAATGCAACTAGCGAGTTTTGCACATGGGCTTCCATGCTGACTCCATGCTCTGCAAATAGCCAAATCAGCGGTACCAGTGATATTTCAACATACTGCTCCAGCCATTGCTGGGCAAAAGAAAGATCAGGTGCCGCCTGCCGGGCATCTGCGGCAAGCTGGATGAAGGCGCCTATCGGCGCAGACTTCGGTTCCGCTCCTTCCTCAAGCAGCGCGGCGACTACTAGCGGGCTTGCCGCTTCTTCAGGTTCATGGCCCAACTCCGTATAGGCCGGGTTGCGGCGGAATACGACGCCAAAGCTCGCGGCAAGTTCCGCCGCTTCTGTTGCGCTTATAGCAGCCTCTAGTGATTCAGCTGGCACATCCTCCAGCAAATTAATCGTCTGATACCCTTCTTCAAGGATAATAGTGAACGTTTCTCCAAACGGGCTGCTTTGCTCCAGCTGTGCGAGAATTCGGCTGGCCTCAATGGTTCTGACCAGCTGCTCTGTCGGATTATTTCTCACAAAATGAGTAATACGCACTTGCAGCGGAAGCTTGATCATATAAGGGCTTTGTGCATCCCAAACGGTACGCACAGATGAGGTCGGCACCACTTCATTTCCTAGCGGGCCCAAATGCACAAGGCCGCCTTGCTCCATGAGCCGCTCGACCACAGGCAAGCGGAGCAAGTACTCCGCCTGCCAAGGATGGACCGGCATAAGAACGTAGTGCTGGCGAGCAGCAGGCAGCAGCTTCAGTGCGGCTAGGCGTACCTTCTCAGGGGTAACCGTATCGCCCTTCTCGCCCACTGCTTGATCTCCAATCCACTGCTGCTGCACGAGCTCCGGCTCAGCGGCAAAATAATGCAGCGTAAACGCAGCGCCAAGCTCCGGAGCGTAGCGGACTTTATCGTCCGCCGTAAATCCCTGCGAGCTTTTCGGGGCAGGATGGAATGGATGGCCCTGCAGCATCGACTGCTCTGCCAGCCTTATTCGCCCGCTGCCATACGTCCTTGCAAGCTGCATGCCGCCACTGCCTGACTCCTCTAAGAAATGGCTCATATTGCTCAATGAGCTAGCAATTTGCGCCAGAAATGCTTCTTCTTTGCTTGCATCTCGGCTTCCGCTCGCAAGCGCGAGCTCGGCCACTATAATCGCTGCTAGCCCAGCTGCACCATCCAGCCAGCTGAACGGAGCATGACGAGCTGCCCTTCCTGTTCCCTCCACGAGCCACAGCGAGTCGCCATATTTGTGATGGCCCATCGCCGATAGCCAGCGAATAGAACCGACAATTGCCCCGCGGGAATGGGGCAGCTCCAGCATAAATGCCCCAAGGCCTCCTTCACGAGCGACAGCTGCCTGAAGCTCCATCGGCAGCTGCTGCTCCGCATGAAGAAGCGGGCGAAAATGTCCCGCTTCCCGCATATACGCATTGAGCAGCCGCTCCACATGCGCTTGCTCCGCTATTGCCAGCGGAGCCGCGATTGTTTTCCGCTCACTCATAGCATCACCCTGCAGATGGCGCAGCTTGCTCAGCGCCAAACAATTCCAGCTCGCTGCCAATGCCCGCCTCTCTCGCCTTCCGATAAATTTCCGCGGCGCTGGCAATGTCCTCAATAGCCATGCCCATTGGATTGAGCACGATGATTTCCTCATCGTTCTCGCGTCCTGGCTTCCGGCCAGTAACCAGCTCGCCCAGCTCGCCATACAGCTGCTCGCGCGAATAATTGCCCTCCGTGACAAGCTGATGAATAATTTTTTTCTCCCGATTCGCCTGCTGCCAATCGTCAACGACGATTTTGTCCGCGCGGAGAAAAACATCCTTTTGCAAATCCATAATCGAAATATTGCTGACGAAAGCGCCTTTTTGCAGCCAATCGAATGGAATATACGGCTGGTCGGCGACCGTGCAGGTGACGATCACTTCGCCGCTGCGCACAGCCTCTTCCGCACTCCCCGCAACTGTAATATCCACATGGTTGAAGCGCTCGCGCAGGCGCTGAGCGAAACGCTCCGCCGCCGCTGCGTTCAAATCATAAAGCTGCAGCGTCTTAATAGCTGGAAACTGTTCAAGCATCGCCTGCATCTGCATGCCGGCAATTGCGCCACAGCCGATGCAGCTTAAAGCTGCAAACTGCTTTTTCGCCAAATAACGGGCGCCAATAACGGTAACGGCTGCAGTGCGCATGCCGCTAATCAGGCTCGCCTCCAGTATCGCTACCGGATAATTGCTCTGTGGATCATTCAGCACAATGACGCCGCTGGCCCGCTCCGCTCCAAGCCGGGATGGATTGTCATGCTTGCTTCCGATCCATTTAATACCGGATATCGGCTCGTTTCCACCCAAATGAGCGGGCATGGCGATAATCCGGTCGGCAATATGGCCGCTCTGTTCATTGACGCGCAGATACGGCTTCAGCGGCTGTACGAAATCCCCTTCCGCATGCAGCGCAAGTGCATGGCTGACCGCCTGCACATACAGCTCTGACGAATCGCCTCCCGCCCGGCGAATATCCTCGCGGTTCAAATACAGCATTTTGTTCATACTAGTGCGCCTCCTGTTTGTTCGAGCATACTGACCCAATCATCGTTATAAATCGTATCCATGTAACGATCCCCACGATCGGGGAATACGGTAACAATCGTCGAGGACGGAGAAATAGACGGCAGCAGCTTGCCCAAGGCAGCAATAATCGACCCCGTAGAGCCACCTGCAAAAATCCCCTCTTGTCCAAGCAGCTGCTGGCAGCCGGCTACCGATTCCAAATCGCGCACATAGATGACCTCATCGATTTCATCCCTGCTGAGCAGCTCCGGCACGCGGCTTGCGCCAATGCCAGGAATTTCTCTCGTTCCCGGCGGGCCGCCGAATATAACGGAGCCTGCCGCATCCACTGCAATTACTTTCATATGCGGATTCGTCTCGCGCAGCCGCCGGGCAAAGCCCAAAATACTGCCGGTCGTGCTGACCGCACAAACCAAATAGTCTATTTTTTCATCGATTTGCTCTATAATTTCACTCGCTGCAGTAGAATAGTAGGCTTTCCAGTTCCATTCATTGGCGTATTGATTGATCCAGTAGGAATCCTGAATTTGGCCCAGCAGCTCGTTGACCCGCTGAATCCGCGTTTTGAGATAGCCGCCCTGCTCATCCTTGACGGTCACCATATCAATGCTCGCGCCCAAGCTTTTAATAATTTGCAAATTCGTTTTTGATATTTTTGGATCGACGACACAGGTCAGCTTCAGCCCCTTGATCTTCGCAACCATCGCCAGCCCGATGCCGAGATTGCCGGAGGTGCTTTCGATTAAATGCGTATTCGGCCCGATTAAGCCGCTCTCGAAGCCTTGCTCAATCATATACAGCGCAGATCGATCCTTCATGCTGCCGCCCGGATTCATCATCTCCAGCTTGGCGAACAGCCGGACGCTTGAGTCTGGAAAAATTCTTTTCAGCCGAACGAGCGGTGTTCCGCCCACACAATCTACTACGGAGGTCACTCCTGCCTCTTGCTTGTGCACCGTTTTCACATTCATCTAGTTCACACTCCCGTTTCTCTCATATGGTATAGCGGATTGACGACAGCATGATTGCGGATTACATGCTCGCCGAACAGCCTGCGCCTTGTTAACTGCCCGACCTCTATCGTTTCAGCAAATAGATCATAGCGCTCTGCCTTATGCAGACCGAATGTGCTCAAATAGCTTTGGATCGGCGCCGCAGCGGCTTGCCAAAACGCTGTTTCCTGAAGCCCATAATGCTCTTCTAGAACGAGACAAAGGTCAGCAAGCATAATTTGCAAAAAAGAATCCATCAGAAAATTGCGAATCTTCTGAACATTATTCGTTTCCATAGGCGATGTGCTGTAGCTATTAGGATGCAGCGGATCGGAGTCCAGTAAATGCTCAGGTCTCGATTCCTGCTCGCCATCGCGAGTATGGAAACGCACACCGCCGGGCAAATCCCGCAGCGCAATTCGCGAAGGCACACCTTGCTTGTGAATGAGCACTAAGTTTTGACCATGCGATTCCATTGCAATGCCATGCTCGAACAGCAGATGAATGAGCGGCAGCATGCTGATTGAAAGCAGCTTATCCAGCCAGCTTCGAAGTCCTTCGCGCTGCACCCAGCTGTCGATAAACGGCTTGCCGTCTGCGCCAATATGGCATAAAACGGTGAACGGTGCTGCCTCCTCGCCCTCCTCCAAGTGAACATAGACGCTCTCGCGCCATATAGCGCCAAGCGTTCCATAGCCGGCGGCCCGTACAGGGCCTGGCAATAAATTGTAGCGGAAGGAGACGCCAGCATGCTCCTTGAGCAGCACGAGCTTGAGCTCATCGTGCAAATAGCGGTCACCAGCCACAATGCTTTCAAGCCAATCCGATAAAATCGGCGCATTCGTTACATGATGCGTTCCGAGAAGGCGTACAGCGGATGTATTGACGATGCTGATCGCGGTTTTGACATTATTTTTGAGCCGGTTATTGCGATTGGACAACGAACGGATCGACTGCTGCGGAGAATAATGATCTCCTTCTTCGCCGAGCACAACGATACGCCCGCTGGCCATGAACCGGAAATATAGGGGAGCGATTTTCTCCCGCCACTGCCAGGGATGAACCGGGACGAACGTAAATTCCGCCGCCGCAAGCCCTTGCTGCTCCAGCTTTTGTACAAACCTTGCAACAGTCTCCTCGCCAAGCTCACGGGCAATATGCTCCGCCCATGAACGATCCTGGGATACGGCGAAAATCAGATCCTCCTTATGGACCGCTAGCCATACCAGCTGGAACCGTCCATGAAATTCCGGGCCATACTGCGCATTATCCTCCAATTGGAAGCCGATTCGCGATTTGAAGCACGGATGATACGGATGCGCCTCAATAACGTCGCCCTCCAAATCCGCCAGCTCCCGGCTGCCGCTAACCGGATGCAGCAGTCGGTGACTGCGGGCAGCCGCTTCCTTGATCAGCGTCTGCTCGATCTCCTGCGTGAAGCGCTCTAGGTACCGCGGCTCCTCCACCATCGCAGAAACGATTTCCTGCAAAAATAACGCAATATCCTCGGCTTCCTGCCCGATTCCATCCTGATGCTCCGCTGCCTGCCTAAACAGCGGCTGATCCGTTAAGCGAAGCTTGCCAAAGCTCAGCTTGCGCCTGAATGAACAGCGATAATAGACGGGACGCCCCTCGGCATCCATTCCTGTAATCGAAATCTTCTCTGCTCCATCAGCAGCGATAACGCTGTCGTAAGCAATCATCTGCTCATACAGCAGCGCCTCCAGCAGCTGGCGGAATACACGCCGCCGCGCTGGCGGATAAGCCTCCGAATGGACAATCTCCTCTATCCCCGCCTCGTGCTGCGTCAGCTCAAGTGCCTTCATTTCTTGTTCTCCTCCTCTATGCAGTCCGATTGGTCACGGCGAGCTTCACGGTCAGCTTTGCGATTACTGTCACGGTAGCCAGCCAAGGCATTCGCAATCCAGTGATCCCGCTCTCCGCCATCTCCTCGCAGTCTGCGGGCAGCAAGCAGCCCAACGAAAACTTGATTTCCAAACAGATTATAGGCCTGAAACTGCTCTGCCAGCTGCGGAAAATCCCGTTCATATTGGCCGATCGCATCCGCAACCGCCTGCCAGAAATGCTGCTCCGCGAATGAATAATGCGTATTCAAAAACAAAGCCAGCTCCGCCAAATTCACAAAAAACAAAGCGTTATGCACCACGTCCCGAACGTCATGCTTAACATCCGTTTCCGGCAAAGCCGCAGGGTTCGCATTTTCTCCGTTATAAAATAATACGCCGCCGGAAAAGTCCTTTACGGCGAGCCGCGACGGTACGCCGCTGCGATGCAGCAGCACGAGATTTTGCGCATGCGCTTCAACTGCGGCCCCATGAGCGAACAACAAGTGGAGCAGCGGATGCAACACAACGCTGAGCAATTGGTGAAGCCATACCTCAACCCCTGACGCTTGCACCCATGGCGCAATAAAGGGCTGCCCGCCCTGCCTAACATGGCATAGCGCCGTAAATGGAACCGCCTGCTCACCCTGATCTGCATAAAGATGGACGCTGTCCCGCCATAAGGCGCAAAGGGTTCCTTCTGCCCGCCCGCGCACGGACTGTGGAAGCCGTTCATAACGATAAGAAACACCGAGCCGCTCCTGCAATAAAATCAGCCGCAGCGTTTCGCTCAAATACCGATCCCCCGCCACCATAGCCGCAAGACGGGCCGAAGATCTCGGACCATTCCTCGCATGCCGCGGACTAATTGTCCGCAGCGATGATGTATTGCGAATGCTTAGCGGCAATTTAATCGACAGCCCCTTCAGCTCTGTGCGGTTAGCTAAAGTACGAATGGACTGTTGTGGCGAGTAGAGGTGACGGCTTTCGCCTAATACGACGATTTTTCCTGAAGCGATCTCCTTGAAAAATAAACCGGAAAGCACCTCCCGCCACTGCCATGGATGTACAGGCATATATACATAATCCTTTGGCTCGCTGCCTTTCTGCTCCAATCGCCGCTCCCACTGCGTGAGCAGCTCCGCGCCAACGTCTGCTAAGATAAGCCCGCGTCCATCTATCCCTTCGGACGACGTCATTTCCACATCCTCCTGCCAGACGGCGAGCCAGAGCAGCCGAAACTGCGGATGAAATTCCGGACTGTACGCCTCGTTATCAGCCATCGAAAATCCGATTCTCGACTTGAAGCATGGATGGTACGGGTGCCCTTCCAGCACATCTCCCTCAAGCTCGTCGTAGCTGCGGTTGCCGCCCCGCTTATTGCTCTCCTCCTCGTTTACCCACTGCAAGGCAGCGGCTTCCTTTAGCAGCGTCTGCTCCAGCTCTGCGGCAAAGGCGCTGATCTGGCTAGGTGCCTCAGCAAGCGAGCGGGCCATTTCCTCCAGAAAGAGGGCAATATCCTGCGCCTCCTCCTGTCTTCCATCCTGAAGGCGATTTATGATGCTGTTCGTCAGCTTTATTTTCCCAAAACTTAGCATTTTTCTGCCTTGGCAGCTATAATGGACCGGCCGCTCTTGATCATCGCGACCGAAAATAAGTATTTCCAGCTGGCCATCCCGCTGCTCTGTGCATGTAAACGCGGGGAGCCTTTCAAATACGAGCGCTTCAATCAGTTGGGTGAACACCCGCCTTCTCGCCCTCTGAAAAGCCTGTGAGCTTGCCAGTTCGCCTATTGCTGCCTTATTCGCGTAAGCCATTCCCGTTGGAAGCACCTCCTGGAATTTTTAATTGATTTTCATTATCAATGATATCGACAACGCCTGCGACCGTCCATGTAGCATTTTGTCCGATTTTACCAATTGCTGTTGAACCAAGGTGAAACGGCTGTCGCCGTCCTTTGGCGGCGCAGCGCGTTTCAGTCCGAGAAATATAAGTCCTATTTATAAGCTACAACTTATAAATTCTTATATTTGCAAAAAAAAAAGCAGGAACCTGGATGAACTCCAGCATTCCTGCTTTTTTAAACCTACACCTGTACAAGGGCCAGCTTATTCCGCTGTTGGCTCGGATTGATTCGGTTTCGGCGGGCGGTTTTTGCCGCGATAAGGCGATTTCTGGCGCTGCGGCTGAGCCGGCGCCCCTTCATTGCTTTCAGCGGAAGCGGCGATTTCCTTGCTTGCCGCAAGTCCTCTTGGCGGCTTCTTGCCGCCGCTGCGATCTGCACGCTCTCCGCCCCCGCTACTGCCGCCATTCGGCCGGTAGCTGCGGCGCTCACGCTGCTTGCCACCGCTGCGTTGCGCAGAAGCAGAATCCTCGCTGCGATTGCCGGAGCTGCCGCGCGAAGTATGGCTTTGACCTTGCTGGCTTTGCTTCTGACCCTGATTCAGAGCACGTGGTTCACCAGGAGACTTGGCTGCCGGAGCATCCGTCTGCACGAGGCCGTCCTCCTCCTGCCCAGCCGTCTGAAAAGCTTCCTCTAGCGCCATGAACAGCTTGTCGTTGAGATCAGCCGTCAGTGCATCCTCCTCGTCCACTTCCTCAAGCTCGGGAGACTGCTTCACGCTTCCGGTCTTCTCCAGCACAAAGTAAGGGCAGCCAAAGTTGCAATATTCATTAATGTAATCCGACGCATAGGAGAACATCGTATCACGAGTTGACTTCATATGATTGTCTTTGAAAAAACCTTTCAGGCGCAGCTGGCTATAGCCCCAGTCGCCCACGATATAATCATACCGCTCCAGCACCTCGCTGTAGCGGGCACGAAAGGCCTCTTGATTCCAGCCATTTCTGTTCTCATGAACAAGCTCATATATTTTACCACCGATTTGAATCAAGACGACTTCCCACCTCTCGAAGCTTCAGTTCAAGCCTTATACGCTGCTCAGCTCGCGCTCTTCAGCGGCAACAGCAGAATCCGTCTGCTCATGCGCATGATAGGAGCTGCGAACGAGCGGACCGGACTCAACATGCCGGAATCCACGCTTCAATCCTTCTTCCTTCAAAGCGGCAAATTCATCTGGATGCACGTAACGAACTAGCGGCAGATGGTTTGGCGTTGGCTGCAAGTATTGGCCTAAAGTCAAAATGTTGCAATCCACAGCACGCAAATCATCCATCGTTTTCAAAATTTCTTCAAACGTCTCGCCAAGGCCTAGCATAATGCTCGACTTCGTCGGAATTTTCGGATTCATCGCTTTCGCGCGTTTAAGCAGCTCCAGTGAACGGGCATATTTGGCCCGGGCACGCACGCGGTCAGAAAGGCGCTCTACCGTTTCAATATTATGGTTCAAAATATCAGGCTTCGCATCCATAACCACTTGAAGCGCGGCTTCATTGCCTAGGAAATCCGGAATGAGCACTTCGACGCGGCAAAACATAACGCGCTCGCGAATCGCTTGAATCGTTCCGGCGAAAATAGATGCGCCGCCATCCTTCAAATCATCGCGTGCAACGGATGTTACGACGCAGTGGCGCAAACCCATCTGCTCCGCTGCTTCAGCAACGCGTTCCGGCTCTTGTGTATCAAGCTCCGTTGGCATACCCGTCTTCACCGCACAGAAGCGGCAAGCC
Source organism: Paenibacillus sp. FSL H8-0537 (assembly GCF_038051995.1). NCBI lineage: Bacteria > Bacillati > Bacillota > Bacilli > Caryophanales > Paenibacillaceae > Paenibacillus > Paenibacillus sp. FSL H8-0537. The sequence goes on from NZ_CP150290.1 coordinate 5,402,239, forward strand.
CGCGTACAAATGTCACCTAATATCATAAAGGTTGCTGTACGATTCGCCCAGCATTCATAAATATTTGGACAGCGCGCTTCCTCGCATACCGTATGCAGCGTCTTGGTGCGCATCATGTCCTTAATTTCGGCATAATTGCCGTCAGTCGTTAATTTAATGCGAAGCCAATCCGGCTTCGGCAGTTTTTCTGTTTGTTTGGTTGGTTTCATCCGGCATCCCTGCTTTCACTCCATTTAACAAGGCCCTACCTTAAACGCAACAATGGCTGCATTTCAAAATAAGCCCTGACCGTATCACTTTCGCTATTATAGCATGTTTCTTCCCTATGTAGCACGTTATTGCCCATTCGATTCATTCGAATTTCAGATAAAAGCCATACAGATTTACGATAGATGACGAGTCTGCGCGCTTCGCATAAAAACCAATGATTTGCAAAACCTAACCATTAAGCGATACAGCTACAGAAAGGATGGACAGCTTGAAACAGACCGTGCGTTTTGCAGCAGCACTCACACTTTCCACCTGCCTCATAACCGGGCACTTGGGGCAAGCCCATTCGGCATCCCGGCCTGCTGAGTATAAGGATGAAAGCCTTTTGCCAGCCCAGTCCACACCCCAAGCTGCCGAAGTGTTCGCCACCCGGCAAACGTTATATGACAAGTTAAGCTTGATGACGGGCATTCCCTGGCCGCAGCTTGCGGCTATCGATCAATATGAGCGCACTCTGTCCAGCGCACGCCCGAAATCGCGGCCGCTTCTAGGCCAAACCGTTGGCGTCTTTATTGAGCAGGATCAATGGAGCGGCCTGCTGAATCCGAATAAAGATGATATATCACCGCTTTCCATTCGCTGGTTCAACGGCATTGGCCGGGACGGCGATGGAGATGGGCAAGCGGAACGCACCAATGATTCCGATTTGCTGTATGCGATAGCAAGCAAAATTTTGCAGCATGGAACGACCGAGGATGATTTGGCCATCGGGCTGTGGGAATATTATCATAACAGCCGCTCTGTCCAGCGCATTCAGCAGTTTGCGCGTATTTATGAAGCGTTTGGGCGACTGGATCTGTTTGAGCATGCTTTTCCGCTGCCTGTCGGGCATAACTATTCGTATAAAAGCACTTGGGGCAACGCCCGCAGCTGGGGCGGCAGACGCAGCCACGAAGGCACCGATCTGTTCGCCGGCTACGGCCTCTCGGTCAAAAGCACCTGCTACGGCATTATCGAGGTGAAGGGCTGGAACCCGTTCGGCGGCTGGCGCATTGGCATCCGTGATCTCAACAATTATTACCATTATTACGCGCACCTATCCGGTTTCGACAAATCGCTGACCGCCGGAACGGTAGTCAAGCCGGGACAAGTGATTGGCTGGGTCGGAAGCTCAGGCTATGGCAAGCCGGGAACCCAGGGCAAATTCCCGCCCCATCTTCACTACGGTATATACCGCGACCGCGGACTCATCGAATGGTCCTTTGATCCGTACCCGCTGCTGAAGGCATGGGAGCGCGAAGAACTGCGACGAGCAAGGTGAAACGGCTGGCGCCTTCCTTGGCGGCGCAGCGCGTTTCATTCCGAGAAATATAGAGAAAGGATGGCGCGTTAGGATATCCTTTCCTATATTTCAAGGTGAAACGGCTGGCGCCTTCCTCGGCGGCGCGGCGCGTTTCATTCCGAGAAATATAGAGAAAGGATGGCGCGTTAGGATATCCTTTCCTATATTTCAAGGTGAAACGGCTGGCGCCTTCCTCGGCGGCGCGGCGCGTTTCATTCCGAGAAATTCCGTACCGCTAATTGCTGGCCGCTGGCCGGCAGCTAGCGGTTTTTTTCATAGGCGGCAGCATTATTTTTGCTTTATTTTTTATTGAGCGGCCTGATTTAATGATGACAAACATGTTGTCACTAATGGCATGCTATACTGGGTTAAAAAGGGAGGGAGGCTCCGTTTGAAAAGGAATGATCGCCTCATTGCCATTATGATGGCCTTGCAGCAGCGGCCCGAGACAGCGCAGGCTTTGGCCAGCAAGCTTGAGGTATCCAAACGAACGATTCTTCGCGATATGCAGGCGCTAGCCGAGATGGGAATACCGTTGTATTCCATATCGGGGCCTGCTGGAGGCTTCCGACTAATGGATGGCTATAAGCTGCCGCCGCTGCATTTCGATTCGCAGGAAGCACTCGCTGTGTTATTTTCGCTAAATGCCATGACTAAAATGGCCGACACCCCTTTTAACCAAGCACGTTTTACAGCTATTGATAAAATTCGGGCCACCATGCCGGAGCATATTTTGCAGCATATAGAGCCGATCTTGGATCGTATAGAAATTTCGATTCCCGATCGGAGCTACAAAACGCCGCTTCTAGAGAAGCTGCTGGAATATGCAGGAACATCGATCTGGATTCGCGCCTTCTATCGCTCCGAGCAGCATCAAAGATCGCTTGAGCTGCTGCCCCTTCGGCTCTACACAGCGCATGGCTTCTGGTATTGTGAGGCTTATTCCGTGCTGCATGAAGAACAGCGCACATTCCGCGTTGACCGTTTTGTGGAATTAGAGCCCACTGAGCCGCCGCCAGCGGCCTCAGCCTACTTGGACAAGGCTATATCGGCGGAGCCCGGTGCAATGAAGCTCGTTCACATCGCTGCCCAATTAACGTATCGGGGAGCTTTGCTCGCCGAGCAGGACCCTCATTTTGGGCAGCTGGTCCAGCAGGTGGACAGCCAGCTATGGCAGCTTGAAATGGATTTGCCCATGTCCGAATGGGATTGGGCTGTTCAATTTTTCACCTACATTGGCATGGATGCCGAAGTGACGCAGCCGCCTGCACTGCGAAAAGCGATCTATCAACGAGTATGCCAGCTCGCTGCCCGCTATGAACAACATGAATAAATAAACGACCAAACAAGGAGACGATACTTGATGTCAGGAACATTTACCGTTAGAGATCATTTACTGGAGGAATTGGAGCTGTCCATTCGGACAAGCTGCTCCTTCATTGCCCAAATTCAGCCATCCGAGTGGGACTTTCGTCCGCAGGACAATATGCGCTCGCTGCTTGAGCTCGTTCATCATTTGGTAGCTATTCCGGCGAGCGATCTTGCCATTTTGCAGGAAAAGACAGAGCATGAAGTGGCGGCAGTTGAAAATGGAGCCGCTGGCATTACTAGCCCCGATGAGCTGATTCAGCGTTTTCAAGCCAACCTCGCAACGTTCAGGCAGTATATCCTTTCCTTAAGCGAGGAGGAGCTGCTGAATCAATCATCTAAGGCTTATTATTTGGAGCATGGCATGGTTCAGATCAAATGGCTTATTGAGGTCGTTACCCATACGTTCCACCATCGCTCGCAGCTTTACAACTACTTGAAGCAGAACGGACATGACGTGAATTTCTTCATGCTGTACATGTAATTTTCGCTTACGCTTAAATGAAACAACAATGAATCACTAATGAGCCACTGATGCTGGTGATTGCATCAGTGGCTCTCCTTATTTCTAATGCTCGCTCTCATTCTCCGCGCTCGGCGCAGGCAGTGTCGGCGCTTCAAGCTGCTCCTCCAGCATGCTGCCGTCCGATGGCTGCGTCACCCCGGTTCCTTTTGATAAAGGCAGTGCAATATTAGGGGCGCCAGGGGCAGAGTTGCCTACTGGATTGCCTTTGTTGTCGTAATAATACATCGGGACGTCGCCAACGACGAGCAAATAGGAAATTGGAATTTCCGTCTCCACCATTTGCGGCTCCGTTTCGAAAGGAATAATAATCGCAACCTCAGCGACAATATGAATGTACACCTCAATCAAAATCATATTGATGCCCGCATTTTGCTGCCGTGTGCTGAGATCTACTTTAACAGCGCCGACCGGCTCAAACTTCACAGGAACACGGGGACCATACGACGCGATAAGCGGACTGCCCAGCGCATTGCCAATCGGGATATGCTCGGGTATTTCCTTGAGATCCGCAAGCGTCGATTGCACCGTTTCAATGGTCTGCGCCCTAATTTTCGTATGCTCATTGTAGTTCAGCATGAATCCCGACACTTTGCCGTTGCTGTTCATTTTCCAATCTACCAGCTTCTCGAACTCGGATTGGCTGGCCACCTGCTCCGTCGTCGCTTTATTAATCGCCTGCGTTGCTACCTGCTTAATTCGCAATTGGGCAACCTTAGTAAGCGGCTCGCGCAAATGCTTATCTACGTATAAAAAAGACTGAATGCCGCCAATGAGCAGCGTCAGCACAATAATGGCAGTCCATACTTTGAGCTTCCGTCTTGGCGACTTTGGCCGCGAGCCCCAGCCTCCTCCGCCGGACGACTGTAACTGTCCAGGCTGAAAAGCATCATAGGTCGCTCGGCGGGCTTCAGCGCTCCCAGACTGCGATTTTGCCACAAAACCGCTATGTCTGCTGCCTTTGCCAAGCAGCTGCTTTCTCACTCCCCAGTTTTTGGGGCGACTAGCGGTGGGGCTAGTACGGCTCCCTCTGCCCCAGCTTTTAGGCCAGCTCATGCTTGCGCTGGCAAGCTTGCCACTGCCCCAGCTCTTGGGCCGGCTAACACTTGCGCCAGATCGCTTGCCATTGCCCCATCTTGTGCCGCTGCGGCTGCCTGCATTTCCGCTTGCGTTTCCACGGCTGCTCCAATTGACCGTCTTCACCCGCCGCAGCGCCAGGCCAGGCCAGGCTAGCTTTCGATTGCGGTTCAACAGCTGAAGCAGTCCCCATTTTCTCCCCCATCTTGCCATGCTTCTATCGCCTCCCGCCCTAAGGATCGTCCCACTCTGTATTCAAGCTTATGCTTGGCTCGGATAAAAAAGAAGAAAAGCCGCCCGCGCCGCCTTGCCTCTCGCAAAAAAGCTCCATTGTTCAGGTTATAGCTTTCATCCTGACGGTGAAGCCTATATAATGGAGGAACTTACGGTGCAATTGGATTGGAGGCTGGTACCCATGTTCACCTATCGGGAGAAGCTGTATATGCTGAAGACGCTGAAGCAAAACAAAGCCAAACGGTTATTCGGCTTGCGGAAGCTGCCGCCTGAGCATCAAGCTCTCGTCGACAAGCTGGAGCAAATGGTACGCAACGAACAGGTCAACAAGGCGCATCTGTAGCCAGCGCCCTTTACGCTAAAGTAAACTGGATTCAACGATGGAGGAAATTATGCTAACCTTTGAACAAAAGCTTGAAATCATTACGTCCTTTCCCGAGCTGGAGCGCAGCGATGTATCGCTTGGACGCGTTAATTTTCAATATGCAGACAGCGTGTACGACCGCAAAAATGTCGTTTACCACCTGCATCCGAACGGCAATGGCTTCGTTTATGCCGCCCTGCTGGAAGGCTATGACATCGACGACAAGGGTCTCGTCAATATTCGCAGCTTGGATGAGCCTGCGCTTCGCACATTAATTACCGAAGCAATCAAATCGCTATCGTTCAAGCCTGAAGTGCCGCTGACGAGAGCACAGCGCAGAAGACAACGGGCTAATTCCGATCAGCAATGGGTTAACGAGGATTCGCAGACGCTTCAAGTACGGTTTGAGGAAGATACTTGGATGATCTACGAGGGAGTTAATTTGGAGATGGCCTTCGAAACTTACGAAGAGGCTGTCGAATATTTGGAAGAGGAAGGCTTTTCGCGGGAGTAGCCGCCTGCCTGTTCTGCCGTTTTCTTTTTCAAAAAAGCTGAAAAAAGCACCTCCAGCTGCGGCAATACAGCGCAGCGCTGGAGGTGCCTATTTAGTATGAATAAATAAAATATTGGATCTCGAAAAACTCACTATATCGTTGAAAGATTTTTCAATTCTCTAAATCATTTCTTCATTTTCAAATTTGAAAATGATTTATTAAGCTCATTAACTAATATATGTACATTTGTTGTAGGATCTTCAAATAATTCACCACTTTTTTGTCTCATATCCCAAAGACTCTCCGATGAGTCTAAAGCTTTTTGTTGATACTCAAGCAATTTTCCATATAATCCTTTAGTTCCGTGAGTATAATTTATTTTTAAAAATCTACCTATTTGACTGTCGTAATCTTCTTTCGAAATCGCTACATTTAGTTGTTTAAAATGCAATAGATACCACAATTCGAAACATTGAATTGAATATATAGCATTAAATCCTTTTTTCTTTGCGGCCTCTACAGCTAGCTTTAAGGCAATGATGTCATTATCACAATCAAATACACACCATACTTCACTAGGTTTAACGGTACCATACTTTTTAATGAACTCATTGAAAACTTTCTCAGCTCTCTTTACTACCTGTATATGTTGTCCAGCCCCAGCTTCTATATGTACGGCTTTATGCTCATATAATTGTCCTTGTAGATTTCCCTTCCCAAGGCTATGGTAGTAAGGGAAGCTTTTAAAATAGTCTTCTTCCGTTACCTCACCCTCACAGACAATTATAAAAAATGGGGATGGACGAATGCTTTTACTCCTCCGCTGATAACTACCGTTACTCCGTTTTTGTCTCATCGGCAATATCCTCTAGTTTTTCGGAGTTAATAAAGAATGAGCCTAAGTAGGGAATCGCCCCAAACCGTCCTGATAAATAATTATTTAGATAATTAAAATTGTTTCTAACCTTTAAGTCGATATCGTATAAGCTATATAAGGAACTTACACCGTATTGATCTTTTTCAGTAAAAAGAATTTGATCTCTTCTCAAAAGTTTTGGATTCATTAGTAAAGTATTATGCGTAGTAAATATTAATTGTGCATTTTTAGGATTTGTAGATTTATTATTAAACAAATTTATAATTTTCTCGCATAGAAGTGGATGTAACGAAGTTTCTATCTCATCTATCAGTAGAATGCCCCCTCTTTTCAAAACATTAAGAAGAGGATATTGAAGTGCATATAATTTGACTGTTCCACGAGATTCAATCTTCAATGGGAAGCGTTCTTCGCCGATTTGGTTCTTATCATCATCATACTTTAAATGATGCATGAGTGTTTCATAATTTTCATTTTGTTCAACAAATTCCCCTTCTTGCCCTTGCTTTTGTAATATGCCAATAATGTGACTTAGCATTTCTTTTTCTTCGGCACTCTTTACTTCTTTAACAACTGATAAATCACTAATGCCCACATCTGCATCCTTTAATATTGAAATTATCTCTTCCTTATAGATAGTCTTTTCATCTGTATCATCCATAATTTCTTCTTCAATCATCTGCCTAAAAATTGCATCTGGTATGTTACTGGATTTAATATTGAATTTTAAATATCTTAAAATTAATTTAGCCCATTGAAATTGTTTAATTGATTCTTGCCCTAATGTATATAAGAATGGTCTATACGAATCAGGCTTTATATAATCTAAAGCTTTTTTATCTTCGAAGTAGGTTCCTATATGAGTTATGTTATTTCCTTTTCTTTCAAAATAACATGCTTCTTGTCTTTTGGGTACAAAGTACAGCCACTCTTCACAAATACCGTCCTTATCCAAGGTTAAGCCGTACCTATGACGCTGCTCATCTAAAAAAAATGATATTTCATAAGAAATCGGCTTTTTTCTACTCTCATTATCAAGCCTGAAATTAGGAATTTCAGAAAAACTTTCCTTTACATCCATTCTTGATTTCATTAAATGACTTAAAAAATTCATTGATTCTATTAAATTTGTTTTACCGCTTGCATTTGCTCCAAATATTGCCGCAGTTTTTAATAGCCTCATGTTTCCATGCTCAAATATATTTGTTTCAGCAAGTTCCCTGTTCTTATCCGCTACCATTGAAAGAACTATTTCATCTTTGTAAGACATGAAATTCTTAACTTTGTATTCAATCAACATGCAGAACACCTCCTTATGTTTTGAATAATAGCAGTTATGAGTCCTATTTTCAATGAATTTGCGAGGTTTCTGCATAAACAGCACCACCATTTCGGTTTTGAATATATTATGCCCGATCAGCTTAAATTTATGCCTTACTAAATTCCGGATTCCACTTTGTAAGAAGCTCCAATAGAGGCCGAACAGATGTAGCAGACACTCGCTTTAATAAATATGAAGTCTCCCCGACTGTACCCAGACCGAAAGACGAACAACGAGATAAAGAAGTTAGCGAAGTTATTGAAAAGCGGAAAAATTTGAATGGTAATTACGAAAAGCTCCGCCAATAGGCGGAGCTCAGGCTGTCGAGAAATTCTCGACAGCCATCTTTAAAAGCATTTAGTTTAATACGACATCGCGTTACCACGGTGTGATAATGGTAACTTATACGAACGGAAGGTGTCGTCCTATGCTGCGTTCTAATCGAGAAAAACAACAAAGCTACGAGCTCATTTCCATTGAAGATTTAGCGCCTACTGATCATATGCTTCGCAAGATCGACAAATACATCGATTTTTCCTTTATTGATGAAAAGGTTCGACTTGAAAGGAAAGCACAATAGGGAAATCCCCTCTTTCAACTCCATTTAGATCCCCAAAACAAAGAGAAACCCGAACGTCTTGAGATAAGACGTAGGGTTTCTCGACAATCTGGGCTCCGCCAATAGGCGGAGCTTTTTTACAATAAAATAGTAATTATCTCACTCATCTATTATCATTAATTCGCCTCAAGCTCACGCTTTGGCAGCATTCGCACGTATTTATCAGATAAGCTCATGAGCTTCATAATATAATCATAGTCGCTGCGGTACTGCTCAAAATTCGTAACCGGCTCCATCGTATCAAGAGACACAGCGGTGCCGTCATCAAAGCCTTTGCCGGGAACGAACAAAATATCATTATTGAAAAATGATCCGCTCGGCAAATAATAACGCATCCCCAGCACATTCCGATCGATGTTCAGCAGATCATGGCCAAACAGTGTAGCGCCCGACAGCTCCGGCTGAAGACCAAGCAAATTAGCAATCGTCGGCATCATATCCAACTGTCCGCCAACCTGCTCTACTACCTGCCCTTTGCCGCCTTTGACACCGCCCGGCATATGGACGATAAACGGAATATTGAAGCGGCTGAGCCGTGCATCATACGTCATGCCAAGCTCCTTCTTAAATTGCTCTGGATCGATTTTGTCAGGCTGCAGGCCGAAGTGGTCGCCGTACATAACCAGCACCGTATTGTCCCACAATCCCTGCTCCTTAAGCTTGCTAATCAATGTGCCAATGGCGTAATCGGTATAATGGATTGCCGTCAAATAGTCGCCCAGCTGAGTGCCTGCAAGCGAATCCGGCAGTGTTAGTGTTACGCGGTCAGCCGGCACCTTAAAGGGAAAGTGGCTGGACGTTGTAACGAACTGCGCGTAAAACGGCTGCTTCATCTCGGTAAGCTTTTGGACTCCGACCCGGTAAAGCTCCTCATCCGAGGCGCCGAAATCATTAAATTGGTCATTCGTATAATAAGGCTTATCGTAATAAGCATTAAAACCAAGCGCCGGGTACAGCTTGTCGCGCTCCCAGAACGTCACGTTATTAATATGGAAGGTGGCAGTGTCATAGCCTTGCTCCTGCAATAGCTTCGGAAGGCTTGGGAACGCACGGTCCCCGTACCCTTTTGACATCGCTTCGCTGCCGACCGGATAAATCGACGTATTCGACATAAATTCGGCATCCGATGTGTTGCCCTGGCCAATTTGCTGATACACATGAGGAAAATAATAGCCCTCATCCGCTAGCTGATTAATGGTCGGCGTAATTTCCTGGCCGTCCACCTTAAGGTGGATCGGAAAGTTTTGGAAGGCCTCCATTTGCAGGACAATTAAATTTTCACCTGCTGCCTTACCAAATTGAACAGGCTGTTTCTCCGCTTGCTTGGCTTGTACATCCTTATTAGCTCCCGTATCAGCATAAGGATAGCTTGCTTGCAGCTCATTAATTTCAGCAATCGTTTCTGGCAAGCTGCCGGTTTCGGTCTCGATGGCTTCACTGCCAGCCTGCCAAGCCGCAGATGCCTGAAAGCCGATAAATCCGAGATTTTTCGCACGCTCCAGCTCATTTGCAATCGTTTGATCCATATAAACCTGGCGGCTGAAAAACGATGTACTGACGATTAGCACGACAAGCAGCACCGACACTCTTCCCATACGTTTGTATTCATATACTTTCCGTGTACGAAAACGCCTTACTGCATACACCGCCAGCCAAATCGCCACATCAAGAAAATAAGCGAAATAGACAGGTTGAATTAACGACTGAACACTTGCCCGCACTTGACCGACTTGATTAATCGACTTAAGCACATTATACGTCGGCACCGAGCCATAATAATCAAAATAAACCGTCGAGGCAAACAGCAGCAGCGACAGCACCGCATTAACGAGTAAAAAAAGAGCGCCTTTGCGTTTTGCGGGGGCAACCAGCTCGAACAGCAATAACACGCCTAGCAAGCCTAGGCCATCCATCGCCACATCTCTCATTGCAATCGTATCAAAAATAAAATAGCGAAATAACGCCAGCTTGAGCAGCAGCGCTGCATAAACAAGCAAAAAAGGCGACCGCTGCTTATTTTCTCCAAACATCAGTTGCTGCATAAGCCTCACTCACTCTCTCGCATTCCACGTTAATATGATAATTGTGTAACTTATAAAAGCTTATAATTAAAAAAAAGAAGCCACCAACACGTGATGGCCGCTTCCTTAACGATAATTGTTAAGATTATATTAACGCATTTGCGAGTTGAATGAAAGAGGAGGTTCCTTCCGATTATTCTTCTTCATTTATCCTGCTGCTTCATTATGCGGTAATGGCTTGTAATTCTTCATTTTTGCCCGTCTGGCGAAAGAAATACAGGAAGGTCAAGGCGAGCGCAATAATCGCAAAGATGCCTAAAATCAACATTTGCTCGCGCATTACCCCATAATCTCCACTTGCTACAATCGCTTTGAAGCCGATTATGCTGTGTGTCATCGGCAGCCAAGGGTTTACCTTCTGCATCCAGTCCGGCAGCATCTCCAGCGGAAACGTTCCTGCGCTTGAAGTAAGCTGCAAAATCATCAGCACGATGACCGCAAAGCGGCCCGGGTTATCAAGCCATGTGACGAGCATTTGTACAATCCAAGTGAAGGTCAAGCTTGTTATAATCGTGAATAAGAAAAATAATGGCTTGCTGTGAACTTCGAGCTTGAGGACGTATAGCAAAACCGTGTCGGCAATGACCGACTGCACGAGACTGACCATCGTAAACGTCAGCGTCCGGCTGACAAAACGCTGCATAGGTGTCGCACTGGCAATGCCAGACTCTCTCAAAGAGAACACCGTAGTAAACACGAGCGCTCCCATAAATAGCGCCAGTGACAGGAAATATGGCGTAATGCCCAGACCATAATGGCTTAGCTTATGATCGGTGTTTTCTGTCACTTTGACTGGAGCAGCGAACATGCTAACCGTGCTGTCTCCTGATTGCACGTCTGACGATTTACTAGCCGCTTCATTTAATTGGCTCGCAAGCTCGCCCGATCCGTCAACCAGCTTCACGGAGCCATCGGCCAGTTGGCCTGCGCCATCGTCAAGTTTTTTAGAGCCGTCGGCCAGTTCACTAACGCCGCCGTTCAGCTTTCCAAGTCCCGTTTGCAGCTTTGCAGCGCCTGCTTGAAGGCTTGAGGCACCTTCTGCTGTTTTCTCGCCGCCTGCCGCAGCTTCCTTCATTTTGGTGCTGAAGGTATGCAGCCCTTGAGCCAGCTCCTGCTGTCCGCTGCTAAGCTTAGCTGCTCCATCCAGCAGCTGCTTCTGTCCTTTCGCAAGCTCTGTGCTGCCGGTCAGCAATTGCTTCTGTCCGTCATGCAGCTGCTCGCTGCCGGACGCCACTTGGCGGCTAGCCGCCAGCAGCTTTGCCAGCTGCTCATTGCTTTGCAGCTCCGGGCTGCTCGCTACGAGCTGCGCCAAACCGTCAGCGACCTGGCTTGCGCCGGCCGCAACCTGCGCGCTGGCCTTCTCCGAAGCCGTCAAGCCAGCGGACAGCTTTCCGCTTCCAACGCTTGCCGCTTGCAAGCCAGCTTCAAGCTTAGCAGCGCCATCCTGCGCGCTGCTTGCCCCTGCATCCAGCTTGGCAGCGGCCGCAGACAGCTCACTGAGCCCGCTCGACAAAGTCGCGGTTCCCGACTTCAGCGCACCTGCGCCTTTGGCAAGGTCGCCCGCGCCGCTCGCGAGCTGCTTCACACCTACCTGAACGTCCGCTGTGCCGCTCGCCAGCTTGTTCAAATTCTTTTTCAGCGTCGTAATGCCGCCCTCTAGCTTGCCTGCCCCATCTTGAAGCTCCGTTGCACCTGAGCCTGCTTTACCAAGCCCATCGGAAATTTTATCGATTTGCTCAAACATGCTGCGCGTATAGGCTTCTGTTATTTGCACGGACAGCTTCGACTTCAGCTCTTTCATTGCGCTGCTGCCGATTTGTGCGCCTACAAAGTTATAATCGCTATTCGGTTCAAAAATAATTTCCGCCTGCTTCGGCTCAGCCTTCGTCAGCGTCGATGCATCCTGCGAAAAATGCTCAGGAATCGTTATCGTCATATAATAATGATTATTGCTCATGCCGGTCTTTGCCTGATCCTGCGTAACGAATGACCAGCTAAAGTCAGTATTTTTCCCCAGCTCATCGACAAAATCCTCGCCAATATGCAGCTGCTTGCCTTCATAGTCTGCCCCTTGGTCAAGATTAACAACCGCTACCGGCAGCTTGCTCGTCTGTCCGTAAGGGTCCCATGAGCCTTCTACTAGAAAACTGCTGTACAGCATCGGCAGCAGAGCAACACCCGCTAACGTCAGCAGCACCATCGGCTTCTTGCCGAGCAGCTTGATTTCCTTCCAAAACACTTGAAATACTCCCATCGCGAACACGTCCTTTTTCAATATGCTGATCTATGCTGCTCATATGTTGAACCGATGACCATTTCGGTTTATCGGTCAATTTCTCCCAAAAAAATAGGCATCGCCGACTTGCTTTGACTTTGCCTATTACTTTACCGGATCGGCTACAATGCCATATGTGATAAAGGAAAGCATATTTTGTTTAATCTCATCCTTGCTCAGCGGCGCGCTCAGCTTATTCCAATCGGACGTCAATCCGATGTACAGCCGAAAAATCATAAACGCGGCAATTTCAGGATTGCAGGGCTTCACTTCGCCATTGTCAATCGCCCGTTCAAGCTGCTGCTTAAGAAAGTCCAGCGCGAACTGCTCCATTCGGCGAATACCCTCCAGCGCCTGCACCGTTCCAATGTCTCGTACCTCCTGGGAGAGCTTCACCGCCAGCTCATGGTCAGAGCGGAAATCGAGAATCGAATCAAGCACATGAAACAAATTGTCGACGAACGCCGCGTCCTGCTCCGTTCCCTCGTTCATAATGCTTTGCAGCTCTGCAAAGGCTTTGCCGAGAATTTCCTCAAACAGCTCTTCCTTCGTCTTGAAAAAGGTGTAAATCGTCCCCTTGCCTACATTTGCGATTTTGGATACGAGATCCATCGTCGTCGCTTTATAGCCAAACTGTGCAAACGACTGTGCCGCCGCTTCTAAAATCAATGTTTTGCGATCAATCGCCATCCCCAGCACCTCCCTCGCATTAAGCATTACAACCTTCTAAATGATTGCCTATTGATCAAAAATGACTAAAATTCAATTTCGGTCAGTTGGTCATAAATTAATTTAACACATAGCCCTGCAAAAGTAAAATCTTTTTTTCATGCGTTTTTCCATCCTTTTTTCAATTCTTATTACACGCCGCCATTGCACGCTGTTCCGCAATATTTTTAATATAAAGGTTGCGTCTTGTCAAAAATACCCGCATATAGCGCTTAAGAAACAGCGCATCTGCAAGCTTTCCCAGAAGTCCCAAGGGCGAGGCATAATCAAACGTATCAATCATTAAGGTTCCGTCGCCGGAGATGATAAATTCATGGGAATGTGTAAAATGCTTAAACGCCCCGCTAACCTGCTCGTCCACAAAATAATGCGGAGCCTCCATGACGGAAATGCGCGCTGTCAGCCGCTGCTTGATGCCAAAATGCACAGCCTCCCACGTCACAAACTGTCCTAGCTCAATTAACCCCTGCGTCACGCCGCCAATCGCGCGTTCTCTCGTCTGTGAAGTCGATTCCGCATGGATATCAATGCTGCGGGCCAGATCAAAGCATAGCTGGGCTTGCGCCTTGATGTAAAGCTCAGTCTTTATAATCGGCATTCGTCACCTCTGCGCTCGCTTTATAGTAGCTAAAATATAGCACCATTATAGCCCGGTTTAAAGCTTGCTCCCTTTAGATGACGCTACAAAATATTTGTGTTGCTCAAATTTCAACTAGCACATACAATAATACCAAGTAAGTAAATTGGAATTAGAGGTGAACGATGATGCGTGAAGTGCCTATGCGCTATGTTAAAGCGAACCAGGTTGGAATCGTTACTTTTGTTCTTCTCTCGTTTGTCCTTAATCAGCCCTTGCTATTGGGGATATTATGGATCATTCAAGTGGTTGGCCTTGCTTCCGCAGGGAAGCTTAATCTTTTTGTACGGATCGCGAAGCTGATTTTAAAAGGATCAGGCACGGTGACGCAAGCGGCTGAGCTGCAGCGTTTCAACAATGTGCTGGCTGTGCTGTTCCTTACTTTAGCGCTGGCATCCGCAGCGTTTGGCTGGGACATTGCAGCGTATGCGTTCTCCATTATGCTGCTGGCAGCCGCTAGCGCCGCCCTGCTCGGCTATTGCGTAGGCTGCACCGTTTATTTCTGGTACAAGCAATTCCGCGCAGGCCGAAAAATTGGCGGTATTTAGCTGCCGTTGTAAGCAGCCATACAAGCGGCAATAAAAAGGAGCTCCATTCCAACTGCTATTCAGCAGTGGGAGGAGCTCCTTTTTTAACTCTTATGGCTTAACCGGAATTTCAAGCTTCGTATACCAGCTTTTCCCGCCATCCACTGTGCTGTAAATCGCTGGGGAATTCAGGCTTGTGTCCGCCATAAACCCGACATAGGTGCTCGTAAACGAGATGGTGTTGGCATAACCGACCGTATCCGACGGCGCAAACCAGGTTTGTCCGCCATTGGAGGAGCGGCCAATGCCGATGCGCTGCGCCGCTGGGGAATACGCGCTCAAAATCGCTGTGCCACCCACCAGCTCAAGGTCGCTCGGATGTCCGCCCGGTGATGCCGGCCCTTGAGAAACAAGTCCTTTTGCTTCTCCAGGCGCGCTGCCACCGCCTGCTGTGCTCTGGCTAATGACTTTGCGCCAGCTTGCACCGTTGTTAGCCGAAGCGTATACCGAATAAGATTGCTGCGACATGCCCGCTCCACCATTAAATTGCGCCCATACCCCAGTGCCATCTGCAACGATTTTGCCGCCGCTCAGCTCGTCCGCCTTCACATGAAGGGAAGTCGTCCAGGTCACGCCTCCGTCCGTCGTTCTCGACAGGTTATAGCCGAGACCCGGCAGGATGACTAACGCCCAGCCCTGCTTGTCATTTACAAACTCCGCATAGCGCGTATTTGCCGGGGTTGCGATTTTCGCCCAGCTTTTCCCGCCATCCTTCGTTTTATAGGCAAAGGCATTCGTATAACCAAAGCCATTATTTTTATCTATAAAATGAATGCGCTGCAGTTGAAGAGTGCCTGTAGGCAGCTTCGTAAACTTGCTTCCACCATCCGTCGTATACAGCAAAGCGTTCGGACCATTGCTCGCAGATTTAGCTAGTGCCCAGCCCGTCGTATTAGAGATGAAGTCCAGCTGGGTAAACTGCCATGTTCCTTTATATATCGATTGCCAATGGGAGCCAGCATCCGATGTCCCGATTAGAAAGCCGTTGCCAGCAGCCCGTCCTGTCGTTGCATTTAAAAACTGGATATCGCTAAAGTGGTAGGCGCTGTCGCCTGCCGGCTTTCCGCTGAATAAACCCTGCTCAACTGTAGAGTCCGCTGCCCCAGCTGTAGGCAACATCGTTGCCAAGCCAATCGCAATAGCCGCTGCTGCCATCATGCTTTTCCCTTTGGAGATCGATCGTGTGGATGTTTTCATTATGAATGTCCTCCTGCTCGTAGGTGGTTTAATAAACATTATGACTCTGCCTTCTTAATACCCTTCATCCACCAAAACGAATCTTATCTTTAAATAGTTGCATGGTAAAAGAACACAATGTAAATAACTGATTTGTAACTATTTATCCTTTGCATTTTTCTATAATCATTATGATAATAAAGGTTACAGCCCTCATTCAAATTAAATGTTGCGCAACAAAATTAGACATAGGCAGGTAAGAGGCAAAATGGACAACAGCAAGCAGTCACAAGGACATATCGCGCGAAGTGCACATAAGAAACAGGGAAACAAAACGTACAGGGCTGGGCTTGACGGAATCAGAGCAATCGCTGTAATTGCGGTTATTGTGTACCATCTTCATCCCGGATGGATGCTGGGCGGACTGCTCGGTGTAGGCATCTTTTTTGTCCTATCCGGCTATTTGATTACAAGTATATTAATGCATGAGCTTGAACGACATGGAAAAATAGATTTGAAAGCTTTTTGGATTCGTCGGGCAAAAAGATTGCTTCCCGGCATGCTGTTTATGATTGCGGTCACCGGGGCAGCGACCCTGCTGTTTGCCTATCCGCATTGGTCTCCCTTTTTAACCGACTTACCGGGCGTGCTGCTCTATGTGAGCAATTGGTGGCTCATTTTACATAATGTTTCTTATTTCGAAAGCTTTGGCCCCGCCTCGCCGCTCGGCCATTTATGGTCACTTGCTGTAGAAGAACAGTTTTATTTGGCGTGGCCGCTTATGCTCTTAGTAGGTCTGCGTTTTTTGAAACGGCGCCGTGCGCTGCTGCTGGGCATACTTGCGCTGGCTGTGCTTTCGGCCGCTGCTATGGCATGGCTTTATCAGCCTGACAGTGATCCGAGCCGTGTTTATTATGGAACAGATACGCGCATGTTCGGCCTGCTCATCGGGGCAGCGCTCGCTCTTATATGGCCGTTTCATAAGCTCAAACCACGCGTTTCCAATGAAGCGAAGCTTACGCTTGATATAATCGGCGGAATGGCGCTGCTTATGTCGCTGCTTGCTTTTTGGTATACGAATGAGTATCAGCCCTTCTTATACCTAGGAGGCATGCTGCTGCTGTCCTTTGTATCGATGCTGCTCATTATGACAGCGGCGCATCCAGCCAGCCGAATCGGTCGTTTATTATCGATTCCGCCGCTTCGTTTTATCGGCGTTCGTTCTTATGGACTGTATTTGTGGCATTATCCGGTCATTATTTTGACGAGTCCGGCTGTGGACACGGGTGAAATTTCGATGATGCGCCTAAGTTTGCAGCTTGTGTTGATGCTTGTGCTTGCCACCGTATCCTATAAATATGTTGAACAGCCCCTACGTCACGGAAGCATTAGAAAGCTGTGCAGGCAATTCCCCGCCTGGATGGCCGCCCATTCCTATCGAAGAGCCTTTACCGCCTTTTTCATCGTGTGCTTATTCGTCACGTTTTCGTTTGCGCTGCGAATGGATTGGTTAGAATCGATCTGGGGCAATAAGCCGCTCACACATGTGCAGGCGTCGGGTAATTACGCCGCTGGAGATGCCGAAGCTCCAGGGACGGAGCCCGGTGTTGAAGGAAGCTCTGGTACTGGGACGGGAGCAGAATCAGCCGCACCAGAGCAGACGCCGAGTCCGTTAGTGAAACCGACCGAGTCGGGTGGAGATGGGGGCGAGAGGGCGCCGGAGCATGTAGAAGAGCAGCCTTCTCATTCTGAAACAAAAATTACCGCAATTGGAGATTCGGTCATGCTCGACATTCAGAGCGAGCTGGAAAAGCTCGTTCCCAGCATAGCGGTAGACGGTCAAATCGGCAGGCAAATGTCTGAGGCTCCACCTATTCTTGAACAGCTTCAGCAGCAAGGCACACTTGGCGACACCGTTATTATTGAGCTCGGAACGAACGGCGCTTTTGCAAGCAAGCAGCTTTCGCGAATTTCTGATCTGCTTAAGAATAATAAAAAAATTATATTGGTGAACACGAGGGTCCCTCGGCCGTGGGAGCAAATCGTCAACGATGCTCTAGCCAAAGCCGCCAGAGCGGGCAAAAATATGGTTCTCGTTGACTGGCACACGGCCAGCTCTGGCAAAGACGACTATTTTTCACAAGATGGTGTCCATCTGACGGCTAAAGGAGCGAAAGCGCTGGCGGCACTGATTGCCCGGGCTATTTAAAGCTTGGGTTTGCGGCACGTGCAACATTGCGCAACATCTTGCAACATCAATAAACCGCTTGTCATTGTCTTTCGACATTTGACAGGCGGTTTTATGGGGTTTTAGGCTATACACGGTTGATTAGCCTTTAATCGTTAAAATCGGTTCTACTTCCGCTACGACTTGGGCCATGCCGTGCTCCTCATGCGATTCAATGATGGCATTGATATCCTTGTAGGCATAGGGAGCTTCCTTCTTTAATTCCTCCTCCCATTTCTTCAAAATATCCGGCCGCGATTTAATATCGTTGCGATTAGGATCAATCGGCGTGACCACATTAAACTTGGCAATAAACTCCCGGAATAAAGCATCGTCCACCTTGATGGAATCTCCTCGGGAAAGACTTCTGCCCGCGCCGTGGCTGGCACTGAACAGGCTCTCCCGATTGCCGAGTCCCGCAAGGATATAGCTTCTCGCACCCATCGATCCCGGGATGAATACAGGCTCCCCCGTATATTGGAAAGGCGTGTTCATCATTTGTTCTGCCGACTTCGCGGTGCATGCCCCTTTACGGTGAATAAAGCCCGCACTGTCATCGATCGTCTCTTCCCACACAAAATTATGCGGCGCATCGTACAGCAATTGATAATCGAACGATTTCAAGCTTTGATGCAATGCTTTTTGCAGCATAAGTCCCAAAAACAAGCGATTCGCAAAAGCAAAATTAGCCGCATTGTGAAGGAGATTCCAGTAACGCTTCCATTGCAGCGCATACTGCTCAGATTGCGGCAGCACATAGATGCCATTGCTTGGATGCTTTAATGATGCTGGATAAATGTCTTTCAGCATTTCTTTTATATTGAGGCCTGCATGATGTCCAATCGATACGGAACCCGTATGAATCATCACAACCACTTGGCCTTTCTTAATATTCCATTCGTTAGCCAAGGCATGATTGCGTATATTAACTACCTTTTGTATCTCTACAAAATGGTTCCCGCCGCCAATCGAGCCAATCTGGCTGTCATAGGAAAGCCCCGGGCTGCCTAGAAAGCTGTCGAGTCCGTCTACACCGCCAGCAATGAACGAGCCAGAGCGGTTTACTCTGGCAAGGTCTTGCTCTTGCTGATTTGCATCGTAAAAACCCCATAGACCTTCGCGGCTGCTCCCTTGCTGCGATGCCAAAACACCCGTTAAGCCTTCTTTGAAAATCGCTTCACGCTGCGACCTTGTCATCGGGATATTGCGTCCGCCTTCGAAGAAAATGTGGCGAATGTCCACTTCGATTTTTTTGAGATTGGAACGAATATCGTCCTCTTGAAGCGAAGTCGTGTACAGCCGCATGCCGCAGTTAATGTCATTGCCTACAGCTTGGGGTATGACGAAGCCTTTTGTAAGAATCGTCGTGCCAATCGGGATACCGCTCCCTTTATGGAAGTCCGGCGTAATCGAAACCTCTTCGATCTTGGCATCCGCATTGGAAAAATAGCCGGTCTGGCGCCGCTTCAGCATTTCGACCGATTCATTCACCGTCAGGAGCTGGTCCAACTCTGCCAACGCATTTTTTTCAAGCTTAATCTCGTCATTAATGAAAAATCGTACAGGCACATTACTGCTATTTTTAATTTCCAATCAAGAACCATCCTTTTCTTTTGTTCGTTTATTTTTATGATTGAGCGTTTGAATGTTTTCGACAGAAATGCATAACATGGCTGCTCACCCTTTCGTTATTGATCTATTTGCTTTGCTCGATAATTGGAATATGGGATACAGCATAATTAAAGCCGTATGATAGGTACACTTTCCATTTTAACGGTTAAAAGGTTATATCGTCCATCCTAACAAATTCCAAAAAAAACGACGCGTTCCTTTTTGCAAGGAACACGCCGATTTCACCGATGCAGTCTAATGAGCAATTATTGAATGCCTTGCATAATTGCATTAATAATGCCTTGCTGTGTTACGGTATTATTAGAACGATTGAACAGCGCAAATCCGTGCTGGCCATTGTAGCCGTTATCCCAGTATACAGGAACCAATTTGTATCTCTTGGCCGCGGACGTTACGGCTTTGGCGAATGCTGCACGGTACACATTGTTTGAGGAATCATGTGCGGTTTTGTCTATTGAGCCAAATTCGCCAAGCACAGCAGGGTAGCCTTGAGTCACAAACTTATTATATACGGAATTAAACTGCGCGTTTAAGTAATCCTCCTGCCCCCAATTAGACCTTTTGGAAGGATTCGTAGCTGTGGCTCCCCATTGCGTAATATTTCCGTTTTCCTCGCCTGCAAAATCCCAAGGGGAATAATAATGTACGGAAATCATGATCCTTTTCTCCGAGTTCGGGATTGTGGACGATCTAAAGTTGTCCGTTGGGAGGACGAAGCCATAATTGCCAACGGTATGGTCAATATTCGTATTCCAGCCTGGTATCAGCAACCATCTGGCACTGTTATTGCCCCCGGTCTTCCGAACCGTATCCACGAAGATTTGATTATATGCATTAAGATTGGCGTAGTAGGCCGAATTTGGATTCCCGTAAGTACCGTCAAACACTTCATTCATCGATTCCAAAATAAGCCGCTCGTCATAGTTAATAAACTTGTTGGCGATTTGCTGCCAAACACGCTGGTATTTCTCCTTGATGGCAGCCTGATTTCCGCTATTGACCAGCAACCATCCACCTTGGATGGAATTAAAGCCATCGCCATGAATATTCATAACAACATATAGACCTTCATTGTAGGCAAAGTCAACGACCGTTTTCACTCGGTCCAGCCAGGCGGTATTAATCGTATAGTTGGGAGCGCTTCCAATGTGATTCAAGTAGGAGACGGGAATGCGAATCGTCTTGAAGCCTGCTGCCTTCACCTTTTTTATCAGCGCTGCTGTAATGACCGGATTGCCCCAGGCTGTCTCGCTTGGTGTACCGTTCACCGTCGCCTCAAGCTGATTGCCCAAGTTCCATCCTGCACCCATTTCGGAAACGATTTGCGAAGCCTGCAATGACCTGAAATCCGATGTAATTGGTGTTGCTGCCGATGCCTGAGCGCTCCATCCCGTAAAAACTATCGTAGTCAGCAAGATAAAAGCTAAACTGCAAACGCCGTATTTTCTCATTTTTGCGAGCATGTCTAAACCTCCGCTAAGGTTATTTGGTCGTGCAACAAACAGAACAGTTACCATGATTACTCATAGTCAACGATACAAGAATCCCCCGCCTCCCTTCTTCACCAATCTAGCTTGCGTTGTAATCAAGGATCGACATTTGCAAGCATAATCAACTAAAGGACTCAACTGTATCCCCTTCAACACAATAACATATTATTGGAAAATAAGGCAATATATTCACAATCAATTTAATGGCATATGCGACTCGTGATAACGCAAGTAAAGTCCTCAAATAAACCAAAAAGCAGAAACCCCTGTATGACTAGGACCTTCTGCTTTTGAATATATTATTTTGATTAAATCTGGTAGACGCATAAAACTACCCTTAATCAAGAATATTGGCTCTTCTTCAATATAGTTGTTAAAGCATTCCCAAAAGCTAGTAAGGCTTGTTTTTCAATATCATATTTAATTGCCCATTGTTTTAAAGCGTTGATCAATAGTGTCCCTACCTCATCTACATATAAATTATTGCTTCATCGTTAGACGGTTTAATAACGCTTCTCCAGCGGACTGAAACACTCTATTTTTCTCCAAAAATTGTTCCACTTCGGATAAAGCTGCTGGTCTATAACCCGGGCCACCACAACCACAAGAGTGATAAGTAAATCCATTACGATATAAAATCTCTACTTTCATCCATTGCTTAATATCGTCTTTTTTAGGAGCTTGAAAGTCATGCCCCATATCCTTCATGATTTCACTGCATTGCGGACATTTATAATCCCTATTCCCTATTTCGGCTTTGCTTAGTTCTTGATCCGATGTTTGCTTGAATACTTTTCTACAGCTGAAACAAGCATAGATATCTTTATATGGTCCATACATGGCGTACCTGCACATAGCGATCTCCTTCCTACGAGTATATCAAAACAATCGATTCTGGTATGATTATCTCATCAAAACCTCATCTTAATCCTGCTTGATAGCTGATGTGTGGATCGAAATGGATCAGCTATCAGTAATTCTTACGTATCTTGTTTACACTAATTAATTCGATAGGTGCGCTATTGTCACCCCATTTTGCAGTTTGTATCCATATACCGGGTACATCAGGTATAAACAAACCGCAGTCATTATCATCTTCATCTAGTTGATATAATAATTGTTCCTTATATTCTATTAAAATTGATCCTATTCCAATTAACCCTTTGTATTTTCCTTTATAACCTGATGAAACTGTAATCTGAATAAGTATTTCTGTTGAAAAATCAAAGAAAAATGACATTCCCTTGATATCAACTACATGAGTAAACGTATTACTTCTGCTTTTCTTTAAGGTATATTCAACATCTATCTCTTTCAAAAGTTCATTTAGTTTAATACCAAGACGATACTTACCAATACTTATACTTGGTATAATCTCACCATAAAGATAAGAATTCATTTCACACATTCTTTCTGAAACCTGTGAAAGATGCCTTCTAATTAAATGTCCGCTAAATACCTCGGCACACCAAGTGGTTGATGCCGCGCAACATGGATATAGTATTTTACGACGGAAATCCTTATTAGAACTAACCTTTACTATTCATTTATATTTGCTTGTAGCTTTCATATTATTGAATTCCTGCAGTCCCAAAAGTATCATTAATGACGTTCTCATAGTTATCCCACTTGAAGTAATAAGGCACTAGTTGAATACGTTGATTGTCCGGCTCTTTCCTGAAGTCTCTCCATATAACAATATCATCTTCCCTTTCGATTCTAACGGAGATAAAGCCACATTCTTCATCCCCGCACCAAGGGCAGACTAGTATGGGGTATCTAGAATACATATATTCATGTTGTTTTTTCAATAGAAAATAATCAATCAATTGTCTTTGATTCTCTTCGCTACCCCACCCTAGAGCTGGAACCCTATCATGCTTTTTGAGCATTTGATAAATCGATCTGCCATCAATAATGAAATCAGCGAATTTCGTGTTTTTATTTCCATCCTGATCAGGATCATATTCATCAAAGCGACTTGATGGTCTCGTTTGCAGGTCATTTATTGTTTTCATACTTTCTCCTTGTTACTTGCAAAGATTTCCCCTAACGTTCTTCGATCCATATTTTTAATTGTTGATTTCGTTGCTCTAAAAACTTTTTCATATATTTCTTAAGTATAAGTCTTTCAACTGCTTTTCCAAGCAATCCAAATGGGGCTTCAAAATGCAGCGTATCCGTCATTATAGTCGTATCCCCTAGTTGTTTGAATTCGTGCACATGCCTTAAGCTTTTAAACGCTCCCTTTTGCATGTCATCGACAAATAAAAAAGGCTCCTGATATTCCGTCATTTTCGAGCTCAGCCTTTGCCTTATTAAAAAATGAGTGGCTTCAAAAGTTACGGTTTGACCTAATCCGATCGGTCCTGAGGCAGCTCCCATGATGGCTTTTTCTTTTGTGTGTTTCCAGACTGTTTTTGTGTGTACGTCTATATCTCTTGCTAAGTCAAAACAAACCTGAATAGGTGCAGAGATCTCAATATGAGTCTTAACCGTAATCAAATGATTCCCCCCTTACTGTTTATTCCCAACAGCAATCCATCTTCTATCTATATCTTCAAATACAAATTCCTTGTTGCTATAGTCCGTCGTTGACAAAGGTCGCACGATCGTAACTCCTAATTTCCTAAACTCATTCTCCATTTCCTCCTGGTTATTTGTTATAAAATAAGCATCATATCCATAACCATGAATTTCTCGATTAGGTGCGATAACTTCTTTAGTCGATTTTGTTAAAACGATCTCTATTTGATCCCTATATAAACAAATATGTGGTTCCTCTGAATCAAGATAATGAACGGCTCTAAATCCAAGCAATTCATAAAAGGCTGCTGTCTTGTTCATATCAGAGCTTGGAAAAATTTGAAGACAGTGCGTAAAGCCCTTAGTCGACATCTATTTTCATCCCTTTTTATGTGCAATCTTAATTACGTACTACAAGAATTAATAATGACTCAGAAAATAAATATGCTTAAAGTAATCGCCTTCTTCGAACTACTACAACCATTCTTTGAATTCACGGAACTTCCAATTGTCTACTGCTATTGACTCTTCATATTTCTGTACTATTTTTTTTGCTTCTTCAATAAGCTGTTTCCCTTTTATTATAGTTCCTTCTTGATGATCTTTAATTTTCCCATTTTGTCTATTTGCAATCACTGCAGCGGAATACCAAGCTAAGCGCATTTCAAAACTGTCATTTGAACTTACTGAGATAATAAGCGCCTTATTAATTTCTTTTTTTGTGTTCATTATTTTATCAATCCAAGAAATTTTCGATACTTGATCATGAACGGATAACTCGAACCCAGAAAGTAAATATATGCTATTTAATGAGTCCTTCAGACAATCCGTCACAAGTACCTTAAAAGGTAAGAACCCATTGTGATCTTTGAAAGAAAATTCTGGGTGAATCTCGATTTTTGTATTTAGCTTTTCCATGTCTTTGATCCAATCATTAATATTAATCTCTTGTATATTGGGAACCAATACAGTTAAATCATAACTCATAATTAGTCATCTCAAGCCGATCGACTTTTAAAGATTGTTCTTTAGCCTTTTTATTACCTTTACGAATCAGAATTAATAAATAATGATTGGTCAAAGTGACATGTCCAAGTATCTGCTCAATACTCCATCCTAATTTAGGTCTATAGTTAATTAGTTCTGGGCTTATATTAAACCATACAGAGTAATCATTCAGCGTTTGTGAAAGTTCTTGGTCAATGAACTTAATTGTTTGTTTTACAGTCATTGTTCTTCTCGCCTTCGAGTAATTTAAGATTACCTTGTTGTATCCACGAACTCCGTACAAAGCCCACAGCGTAGATCCTTCATTTGGTAAAGCACAAATCTTCTTCGCTATACATTCAATCTTTTTCTAATCATTCTGATTTGGCCCCTATGATTGATTTCATCTTCAAATACATGAAACCACATAAAATAACGGTTAGCTTGTTTGTTGTACCAAAATTGCTCCTCGACATATAGCCAGTCATCATCAACTGATTTCAAAAAATCCAGCGTTCTATTTCTTACTTGCTCCATTTGGGTAAGATAAAATATTAAGTCATTCCCTTTTATCTTTTCTTGTCCTTCTTTACCTAAATCAAGTGCAGGACCCCAAACTCTAATTTCTTCTTCAGTTAACTCTCTATTTTCAAATGTATCTACCTGATAAGCATATTCAACAGCTGCAAAGTGCAATAATAAAGCACCAATTGAATTGCTTTCAGAATCCAGTAAAAAATCAAGCTGGTCCTTCGACAAATCTTTCACTGCCTCTAGTGTAGTAAATCTTGCATAATTCATCATGGAAATCAGTCGACTGATCTGAGGAGAATATCCAGGAATATCGGTAATTAAGTATATATTGTCCAAGTTCATCATTGTGTGCTCCTCCAGATTTTCATTTTAATTTCACCTAACACTCTATGCTGGGCGAAGTTAACAGCTTCTGTGGCTACCCAATACGTTCTCATGGCTTTCCAAACTTATGTTTTAAATAGTATTTCAGTCCTGCTCGATCAACATCTGAAAATTGTCGCGGGTCATTTTTCATTAGTTGATAAATATCATCAATAGCTTCCCATCGAATATGTAAGGTTTCATCTCCTTCAGCTAATAATTGCCCCTCTGCTCTACAAATAAAGTACATTCCTATTGAGTCAACAGGTCCCTTAATGGTCTGATACACACAATAGGGCTCTAAGCATTCCACTTCAAATTCAGAATTAATGCCAACTGTGTCAATACGCTTTTCACTGCCTTCTACTTCTGTAACGATCAAACCTGTTTCTTCAAGTACCTCTCGTTTTAATCCATCTAATATAGATTCATAGGGTTCCAATCTTCCGCCAGGCAGTTCTATAGCTTCTTCATTTTTCTTATTACGAACTTGGACAATAATTTCAGTACCATTATTACGTTTTCTCTCAATAAATGCTCTTGCATTAACATAAAACATACCGTTGTCACCTCATAATTATAATTCTCCCAAACACCAAACGATTATTCCGATTCTAATATACTTTTTATAAAGTCGGTTTTTGCCTCCGTATAAGCTTCTCTGTCTTCTCTGTTTTCTTCTGCTAACTTTCTTTTCAGTTCGGCATATTGCTCAGCCAAATTAGGCTGTTCACGAAGTTTATTTCTGAATTTAATTTGTTGTCCCCAATGCTCTTCGTCCTCTAGCATCAAATGAAGATGACATTCTCTTCTATCATTTTTAACTTTGACAAAAAATCTTCTCCACTCATGTCCATCCAGTTCATATGGAACATAACTCCAATTATTAGCTTTTAAACTTTCAATGATCTCTTCTAAATCATTATAGGACTTGATTTTTGCCATCATATCAATAATTGGTTTGGCTGGGAGATTGGGAATTGAAGTACTACCAATATGTTCTATATCTCTCACTCCGAAAGGATAAAGAGTTTCTCTTAATCGCTTAACTTCTTGTGTCCCCTTTACTAACCAAGCGGGATCAGGGGTTTTAATCTCAACTGGTTCTGTGGCCCAAACTGGCCAGTTATTCGCTTGAACAGAAGATTGGATTTGAGCTATGTGATGCTGGTTATGCCATACAAATCTTTGAAGTGCGATATCTAATGTTACTTCCCCTAGCGCTTGAGTTTTCAAGGTTCGCCTGAAATCTTCCGTTCTTAAATGGTTAAGCAAAATCAGAAATCGTCTATGAAGTATTTCAATTAGTAGTATAGAGTCTTCAATAGGTATATTTTCATAGTCGCTTAATTGTGCCCATAAATCTTCCCGATAAGAGTTTCCCATCGGTCCATCTTCCGTTAGCGCCCTCTTAAATCTTAAGTAAGCATTCATATCATTATCAGCAAGATGATGAACGATTTGTTTTACTGTCCAGCCATCTTGGCGGTACGGAGTGTTGATTTGAGCAGGCTCCAAATCATTCAAAATCGTTCTTAACTTCTTTGTGATTTCTGGTATTTGATTGATTAGGAAAACGCGTTCTTCCTCTGTTGGATTCATTATCGCTTTAAACTGACCTATAGGAAACCGAATATTGTCCATTTCTCCATCAACTCTCCCATCAAGCTTTGTAATAATTACGCATCATACTCAAGCACGCTTCACAAACTCTATTATATATTATTATACCGTTCTTCTACTCTAAAGGTAAAAAAAGCAAACAAAATGGATGTGATGTGGTATATTGTTATCGGCGAGGTAAATTATCCAAAAGCACCACAAATCCACACTTTTTTTCGTGAAATTCGCAGAAACCTAATACACCAGTTAATTCTGGATAAAGTGTTCTTTCATATAAAGTAGCATATATATATCAATATTAAGGGAGATAATCAGTGATAAGTTACTATGGAGAGCTTTGCACGAAAATGTATGAAAGTGATAAATCATTAGCAGACGGCAAGGAGCTTGATTTTTATCTTTCTTTTGCTGACAGAAAAGATATTAGTGTACTTGAACCAATGTGTGGCAATGGAAGAATGTTGATACCCTTTATGCAACGTGATATACAAATAGAAGGATTCGATATTTCAGAAGATATGCTTAAGGTCTGTATAGAGAAAGGCAATATAAATAAGTTGGAACCCAAAGTGTATTATCAAAAGATTGAAGAGAGTTCAGATTGGATACAATTAGAAAAAAGATATATTAACAATGAATGGATTGTTATATCCAAAAAAGCTCAATATCATAAAGAGCAATCTACGCTCTTTACGAAGTTGAAATACCAGGTAGTTACAGAGGATAAAATCGAAAAGACAGAAATTATGGATTTTCCACTTCGCCTTTATGATGTTAAAGAGTTTGAAAATATACTTAAGACGAACGGTTTTCGTCATATTCAGTTGCATGAAGTGAAGGATGGATATGGTGAAGGAAACCATTTTCATGTGTTTGAGTGCTCCTTAACGGAACTCAACAACGAGTAAATGGAAATACTGAGGAGATGGCTTCGCCTACAGCGCATCCGCCGCGCTAGTTCTGAAAATAAAAAAAACCGCTGAACAGTAAAATGTCCTTTACAAAGGGTACACTTTACAGCTCAGTGGCTGGTCATATGGCCTTTTAAAAATGGATCTTGAAGCAAGGAGAGCCTCCTCAGTTACATGCCTTCCCCATTCACAAAATACTTCCGAATAAAATAACTCGGCGTACAGCTCCAGGCGTGGCAATAACTGTTGACCAGATTGCTGCCATAAGGCGAAAGACGCTTATCCGCCGGATTGTAAAGCTCCCAGAACGTGTCTGCTCCATCAGCTATCATCCCGCCCCAGTAGTTCCGCATTTGCTTGAATGCTTCCTCCCGTTTTCCGCACAGCACAAGTGCTTCAATAAAATGGTGATACAAATACGGAGTGGACATACCGATTTCCGGGTTTTCTTTTATTAAACGCTCCAACAGCTCAGCGTTGGCTTGTTCATCTAGCACCTCCGCCAGCGCCATCCAAATTTGTGATGCCCAGGACACCTGCCTGCTTTCTCCGCTAACAAAAAACTGGCGATCTGTGTCCCATAAAATGTCCATTGCCGCCGCTGATGCGCTTTCGATTGCAGATTGAATAAAAACCGAGCGATCTATATCGCCAAGTTCATTGGCAAGCAGCAAGCCCCGCTTTAGGTTATAGATAAGAGCAGCCTGTGCGCCAGCCTGCTTATTCAAATCATCATGCCAATCGAGGAAGCAATACCATGTGTCATCATCCTGTACAATACCTTTAGCATTCAGCCGCTTCAAGGCAATTTCCATTTGTTCGACAGCTACCACCCATAGCTCCAGCAGCGTCTGACGATCTTGTGTAGCTGAATAATAGTCATATAAAGTAGAAACAAAAAACAGCGAGTAGTCATACAGATAGATATCATCGATAAACGGCTGCGGCTTCTCATACAAACAAGCGCCTACCTGTCCATCCTCCAGCCTCATGCCCGCAAACAAATACAAGCAACGCTTCACCAAATCATTATTTTGAAACGTCTCATAATTCACCAGCGCCTGCAACCGCAAATCACCGATCCACAGCCGTCTGTCACGTTTAGGCCCATCCTCAAATACAGTCTGCATACAATCCTGCAGCGTTTTTATGGCTATGCGATCCATTTGCTGCAAATCTTCCGGAACATGAGCAGGCAACGGAGCTATTTGCAAAACGTTAGCCGAGGTCACCGTTTCACAATAGATTTCGGGAAAGCTAACATGGTAGCGAATTGAAGTTGCGAGCACAACTATTTTCATATATCTAAAGGTATACCTTCGAGGCAGCGTAACAACACCTGGAAGTACATCAACATGGATGATCTCCTCCTGCAGCCAGGAGCGACTGAGCCAGCCGCTATAATCCGCAAAATCCTCGCCAATTTCACAAGGCATTTCCCCAAAAATCAGCTTCAAACGGAGCGGTGCATCCGCGTTGCTGTCGATATTGCGTATTGAAAGCGTAACGTAGCCCACCTGATGATCTCCAAAATCGAGAGTAACGCTATCGCCTTGACGAAGCACCTTGCTACTGAACTCCTCCATTGTACCTGCTGGCTTCACTTCCCAGCCCTGAAAAGCCTGTTCATTGGCAAGAACCTCTACCTGCTGCTGCGGATACGTTTTGCTCCTGAACAACCTCGGAGTTAGCGCATTCGCTGTATCGACAAAAGCTTGATGAATGATCTTATTATTCATTGTCGTTATCTCCTTTATTTCTAGACAAGCGTAAACGGCTGAAGCCATCCTGTGGCGGCAAAGGCCGTTACCCTTTTACTGCTCCGACTGTCATGCCGCCAACAAAATATTTTTGCAGGAACAGAAACAAAATCAGCAATGGAAGCGCGCAAAGGAAGCAGGCTGCGAACAGCACATTCCATTGGGTCGGGTTTTGCTGATCGCCCAAAAAGCCCAGCATAGCAAGCGGCAGTGGCGAATCGCCCGCTCCCGAAATAAAGATCATATTGAAAAAATAGTCATTCCAAATCCATACGCCCTGCGTAATAATAACTGACACCGTAACCGGAATAAGCAACGGAAATACAACGGACCAGAAACGACGGAATAGCCCCGCTCCATCGATATGTGCTGCCTCCTCCACCTCTTCTGGAACGCCGCTGCGAATAAAACCGGTGTATAGAAAGGTTGAAAAAGGAAGACTGCAAGTAATAAACATAAGAATCGGTGTGTATTGATTCGTTGGAATATGAAGCGCGTTAATCATTTGCACGACTGGGATCAGCACCATTTGAGCCGGAATGACAAGCCCCGAGAGAAAAAACAAATAAAGAAATTTACTCCATTTCGTCTTTAACCTAGCCATTGGATACGATGCCATTGCGGCAAACAGTACAACAAAGATCACTGAGATTCCTGTTAAAATAACGCTGTTAAGCAACGCTTGCGGAAACAGCATTCGTTCAAAGGCAACCCGATAGCTTTCAAATGAAATACTTTGAAACATATTTAGTGGATTAGTATTATTGCTAGGATCACGCAGCGAGGTCGACAACGCAATAATCAGTGGAATAAGATTTAGCGCCATAACGACGATGACAAGCAGCTGAACTAGCGTTTTTCGAGTAAGCTTGGCTAACATTATGCTGACACCTCCCGTTTATTCATGCGTACAACGAACACCGCTGTAATGACAATAATAACGGCGAACGAAATAACGCCAAGCGCGGATGCCTTGCCGAACAACTGCTCGGTAAACGCCATTTTGTAAATCGAGAAAATAAGTGTATTCGTCGCTGTTCCTGGTCCGCCATTCGTCATGATGAAGGGAAAATCGAACGCTTTAAGTCCATTGATCAGGCTTAGCGTAACATTGATCGTAATTGCGGTAGCAAGCAACGGAATTTTCACATGCTGCAGCAGGCGCCACGGCCCACAGCCATCCATTTTTCCAGCCTCCAGCAAATCGTTAGGTACCGTCTGCAAGCCTGCCAGAAAGACGATCATTGTCGTACCTATATTTTTCCATATTTCAACCAAAATAATCGCATATAAGGCCGATGAATAATTACCTAGAAAGTTCAGGTTATCGTTGTTGATTCCGATTTTATCAAGAAAGGTAGAGATTAATCCGTAATCCGGCATATAGACGTAGCTCCATAGAAAGCCTACTACGATTGCACTGAACAACGTCGGAATATAAGCCAGCGAGCGATAAATCCCTTTGCCTCTAATTTTCATGTTTAGCAATAGCGCGAGCGCAAGTCCAATCAAATTTCCGAACACAACCGTGATCAGCGTATAGAGGAGTGTATTTTTTAAGGAAACGCCAAGAACATCGCCATTCAGCAGATCCTTGAAATTATTAAAGCCGATGTAGCTATAATCCTGTGAGAAGCCATTATAATCCGTTATACTGTATTGAAATAATCTGAGAATAGGGAAAATCCATAAAATGATATAAAAAATGAGAGCCGGTATTGCAAATAAATACATCGACTTCTTCATTACAGTTGAGTTCATACTGCTCCATCCTTTCAGGCTATCTCCTTGACGCCATTCAGGGAAGGCTAAAGCCCTCCCCGTCAGGCACTATCTGTAGTCATGCCATTTCTTATTTATTTTTCCAAAGCTCCTTGAATTTGTCATCCATTGCTTTCGCCACTTCTTCTGGTGTCGTATTTTTACCGCCGATAATTTCGGAAAATTTCGACTGCATCACATCGGACACCCCTGCCGGCCACATTTGGTTGCTGAAGTAAACGGATTTGCCGTTTTTCTGATAGTTGTCATTAACCGACTTGAACAGTTCGTTGCTGAGCTCTACACCTTTGTATACACTGATCGAGCTATTCGAGTCTACGAATGCTTTAAACAGATCAGAATGCCCATCGAACAGGTAGTTCAGCACTTGCTTCGCATTGTCAAGATTTTGCGATTTCGCATTCAATGCGTAGCCTGCAGATGTCGATGCGGATACGTACAGCGGCTTGCCAGCTTCATTGCCTGGCAGCGATGCGAAGCCGCGAGTAAATTCAGCAGCTCCTTTAGCGCTCATTGACGGATAATCCCAAGTTCCAGTGAAGGACATGGCAGCCTTTCCGTCAATAAACAACTGAGCAGCTTGGGCACTGCCTACACCAAGAGAGTTTTTAACGACATAACCTTTATCGTACAGCTCTTTGTACATGGAAATGGTTTTGACCCACTTCGGATCGTTAAGCGATTTTTCGCCATTTTGCACCTTTACATCAAAGTCCATTTCATCTGGGTATACTACGTTAGCTGCGATCGGGTACATACCGAACTGGATGACCCATGGATCTTTATCACCAAGTGCAATCGGAGTAATGCCCGCATCCTTCAGCTTCTGGCACAGTTCAAGAAACGAAGGCCAGTCCTGTGGAAACTCCGAAACGCCAACCTGCTCCAGCATTTCCTTATTATAATAGACACCTAGAAAATCCAGCCCCTCTGCTACACCATAGGGCTTACCCTCGTAGGACATATCTTCCTTTGCTCCCTTGCCTATGTTATCCCAAAAGGCCAGATCAGAAAGGTCTGCCGCAAAGCCTGCCTTAGCAAAATCAATGACGCCGCCAGCCGCATTTTTCGGGAAAATCCAGAAAATATCAGGACCCTTGCCAGCTGCCAGCTTCGTCCGAACCGACGTATTATATTGATCATCCGGCAGCTTCTGAACCTCTAGCGTAATGTTAGGGAATTTCTCCTTCACCAGTCGCGGCAGTACATCAAGCTCAAAATCCTCACCATCGGTCGCTTTATTGCCGGACAGCATCATCGTTAAGGTGACTGGTTCCGAGGCATTGGTCTCTACCGCGGCAGTTCCACTACTCGCAGCCGGCTCCGTTGTTGCGCTTCCTCCGTTGTTGCTTCCACATGCGCTCAGCATGATTACTACGAGTACCAGCGCAGCAAGCCAAATTGTTTTTGCACGTTCCATCGTATATTTCCCCCTGCTTCGTTATTGTCCTTGCCTTATGCACATTTTTATAATAATGTGAGTTGCAGTATAATTGCTTTGGTAAAAATGGTGCACTATTTTTAGAATAGACAAGCATGGAGGTTAAGTATATGCTTTTTTTTAATATTAAAACAAAATTATTTCTTGTGTTCGTGCTCGTCTCCATTGCCCCTATCATTGTT
Organism: Paenibacillus sp. FSL H8-0537; assembly: GCF_038051995.1. Classification (NCBI taxonomy): domain Bacteria; kingdom Bacillati; phylum Bacillota; class Bacilli; order Caryophanales; family Paenibacillaceae; genus Paenibacillus; species Paenibacillus sp. FSL H8-0537. The sequence continues at coordinate 5,435,611 of NZ_CP150290.1, forward strand.
GTATCGATAAGCTCTTATCGAAGTTATACCAGGCTTGTCAACGAACAAACCTCATATGTCGCAGCAACAACGATCCAAAATTCAGTGAAGAGCATCGAGGACATTTTGCAAAATATTGATCGTATCTCAATCACTTTACTGCAGCAGTCATCGTCGACTACCGTGTATAACACCGTTAGCGATGAGCTGAGAGCACTGAATAAAACAAACGATCAATACGAAATTTTTATTACCCGAGCTCGACTCAAGCTTATTTTTGAAAACATTTTACTTGGTTATAATTACATTAATGGCATTTATTTATTTACACCGGATGGAAAATCGATTAGCTACGGCAATGAAATGAAGCTGGATTATACACCACTTCAAGATCCGTGGTACATTGGTACGATTCATTTAAAGGGTGGCCTATACATCGGAGAGGTTGGCAGCAAGCCATATATGCTTAGCGCCAAACCATCCATCAGCTTCTCGCGCGCACTCTACGATCCGAACAGCAACGAGTTTCTTGGCGTGTTTATGCTTGATTGCAGCATGGATTTATTTTCGGGCCTCAATCAGAATCCCGCGCCTGGCTTATCCAATATTTATTTGGCTGATGGACAAGGCAGCATCATTTATGAAAGCGCAAGCAGAACAGCAGGAGGGAAGCTCCCTCCCCTGCTTCAAAAGCAGCTTGGTAGCCTGACCGGCTCGCTCCAGCAATTCAATGACTCCGGCATCTTGACAGTTATTCAGAAGGTTCCGAGCAACGATTGGAGCGTTATCGCTAGCATTTCGGTGGACAAGCTATACCAGGAATATGGCATTTCGCAAAAGCTAGTTATTTATGTAGCGGCTAGTTGCTCTGCTATCTTTCTGCTAGTATCTTTCGTTCTTTCCAATCTTATTACGAAGCCGATTATTCGACTGGCGAAAATTATGCGTAAAAATAAAACACAGCGCTTCGTCCCCATCCACGCGGACGCCAGGCGGGTAGATGAAATTGGGATCCTGTATCACGAATTTGATAAAATGATCCGTGATATTGACACGCATATACGCGAGAGCTACCAGAATCGGATTTTATCGTTGGATTCTCAAATGAAAGCGCTCGAAGCCCAAATTAACTCGCACTTCCTATACAACACGCTGGAGTCCATTAATAGCATAGCTGAAATCGAAGAGGTTGAGAGCATCGTAGTCATAACGAAGGCGCTGGGTGATATGTTCAGATACAGCATCAAAACCGACAGCGAGCTCGTTAAAGCGGAAGAGGAGGTGCAGCATGTTGACAATTATATGGCGATTCAGCAAATTCGATATGGCGACAAAATCTCCTTTTACAAACACATTGATCCACAAATTCTTGAGCTGCGTATGCTTAAGCTGCTGCTTCAGCCACTTATTGAGAATGCCCTTTACCATGGACTTGAGAAAAAGCGCGGTAAAGGAAGCATCACGCTCAAAGGCTGGCTAGAGGAGGAGAGAGTTACGCTTCAAATTATTGATGATGGCGTAGGAATGACGCCTCAACAGCTTGAGGAGCTTCAGAGGTTACTGTCCGAGCCGCCCGAATTCGTCTCTCTAGGGCAACGAAGCAAACAAAGCATCGGCATTAAAAATGTACATTCCAGAATCGTCCTCTACTATGGCCACGAATACGGACTGGAAACAAAAAGCGTTAAGGATGAGGGCACTACGATTACCATTTCCATACCAGCAAACCGAATTAAAGGAGGATAAACAGCATGTACACCTACATCATTGTCGACGATGAGCCTCTTATACGCAAAGGACTGCTCAAAAAAATCCAATCCTTCCACATACCTTTAACGTTTCTTGGCGAAGCAGACAACGGCTCGGATGCGCTTGGCCTAATTAAGGACTTAGACCCCGATATTATTTTGACGGATATGCGTATGCCGGAGATGGACGGTAAATCGTTAATGAAGCACATCCATGAACAGTACCCGGACAAAAAAATAATCGTCATTAGCGGATATTCCGACTTTGAATATATGCAGGTGGCCATCTCTGCCAAGGTAATTGGCTACCTGCTGAAGCCTTTCAGCCGCGAGGAGATTCATCGCACGCTTCAATTGGCGATTGAAGCCATAGACCAGCATCGCTCTGTCAAGCTGGAGGTCATGCAGAAAACGGTAGAGAATGAAGAAATCAGCTTGAAATCGGACATTCAGCTCCTGCTGAATGTCATTCTTAGCATTCATCAAACGGACCAGCTCCCTGTATTCTCCTCCAAGACGCTTGCCACGTTGGTCGAGCAAGCCCATTACATGCTGTTGACGCTGTATTCACCACAGCCGCTCGCTGTGGAACAGCTGCCTGTCTTGCGCGCCTCTCTCTATATCCCCCACCCACAAAGCGCCAACCTTGCCTTTGTACTTTTGACCTTCCGTCACGGGGAGAGTGAGCGTGCAATGCTAGGGCACGCTGAACTTACGGCCAAACAGCTTATTGAACAGGCAGGCTCCAAGGGTGGGGGAGCAAGCTGCATCGGGGTAAGTATGGTCAAGCCTTCACTTGCTGCGCTCAGACAAGCACATCAGGAATCCATAGCTGCGCTGAACAAACGATCCGTTACCGACTTCGGCAAATGCTATTTCTACAGCACGGCTTCACAAGCGAGCACTGTCGTCATCTGGAGCAAATCACACGAGCTGCTATTTTTTATCGAATCGGGAAATGTTTCCAAAACAACAGAGCTTGTGCTGGATTTCTTTGCCTTCTTTATTCGACAGCCCGATGTGACAATCGACCAATTGAAAGAGCAGAGCCGCGATATCATAATGGAGGTCAAAAAAATATTGTCTGCTTATTTGCAAACCGATGTGATTAGCTCCTCCTCCTCCAGCCTTGAGTCGGTGCTGAGCATCTCCTTTGACATCGAAGCGATTAAGGAATACATGCTCAAAGTGTTGACAGGCATTGCCGGGCTGCTGAAGGAACGCTCTGCCTACTCCTCCGATCACGTGATTGATAATATTAAAAAATATATTCATAATCATTACACACAAGATTTAACACTGGAGCGGGTATCCTCCCTTTTCTACTTAAATCCAAGCTATTTAAGCTATTTGTTTAAAGAGAAGACAGCGGAGAATTTCACCGACTACATCAACAAACTGAGAATCGAGCAAGCCAAAAAGCTGCTTAGAACTACGAATGACAAAGTATACAAAATCGCCAAGGAGCTTGGCTACGATAATCCTAAATATTTTTTTCGCGTATTCAAAAAAATGACGGGTACAACGCCGGAAAACTTTCGCAATGGCTGACAAGGCTGCCTAAACTAACTAAACGCCAAACAGGCACTGCCCCATCTCGAACGAGCTTGGGTACAGCGCCTGTTTTCATTTTATGTTGATGCTCTACTTGTATTTACTTCATGCTTCTTACAGACTGCCAGTTACAGCTTGCTAGTTACAGCTTGCTAGTTACAGCCTCATACGTTCTAAGCGCAACCGCGGCAAGCTCTGCACGTGTCAGTGTAGCAGCACCAAGCAGACGGCCATCTGGAGTGCCTTTGAAGATACCGTATTTTACAGCTACAGCCATCGCATTACGTTTGTCGTTCGACAGCTTCGCAGCATCCTTAAAGTCTGCAAGCAGCGCACTGGCTTCTGAAGCGCTTAGCTCTGTATCAAATCCCGCGTAGGCCAGAGCATTCGTTAAAATCTCTGCCATAGACTCGCGCGTTATCGCTTTTTCAGCTTGAAAGGCTGCGCTCTCGATAAGTCCTGCATCAGATGCGGATCTTACTACAGCGTCATACCACTTCGTATCACCTGCTTTCTGTTCAGGTGTTAGACCAAGCACATTCAGAGCCACCATCAGTGTTTGGGCGGCAGTCGTGGATGCCGCAGGCTTCATTTGTGTCTCGGATACGCCATTAATCAGCAGTAGTCCATTCGCTTTTTCTATATTGTGGGCGAACCATGCGCTTCCTGGAACATCGGTGAATCGGCGCGTGGAGCTCACTATTACATAGGTTCCGCTTGATGATACAAGCGCTTTAATGACCGTATTTCCATCCTGATCGATCGTTGCCTTGCTTGGTACCGGCGTAAGCTTGCCATCTGCACCGACCAAGGCCAAGGTTAGTTCACTTTGACCAGTCTGTTTTCCCGCATTCACTGTTGCCTCTGCGTAGTTTCCTTGTTTCCCCGAAACGGTGATGGCGACCGCTTCACCTGTCACTTTCACGCCTGCTTTGCTGATTTTTGCAACTTTAGCGGCATCGCTTTCCGAGCCCGGAGCAACCATAACTGCCGTTGGCGTTGCAGCTGCGCTTGGCGTCGGGGTTGCTGTTGGCGTAGGCGTTGGAACAACTGTGCCCGAACCTGATGTACCCGTAGACGTCGTAGGTGTCGTCGTAGGCGTCGGTGCTGCCGTTGCCGTAAAGGCCAGACTGTCAATGCGAATATCAGGTGCTTTGAATACCACATACAGATCATGGATACCAGTTAAATTGTCCAGACTTACATCCACTTCTACATCAGTATAGCCAAGCTCTTTTACCTGAACATTGGCATTATTAATTTTGTAAGCGTTCATTTGTGTTTGCGGTACTGTGATGGTCGCAATTGGCGCGCTGCTTGGAGAATCCGCATGAAGCGTAATGACTCCGCCTGCCGCATCCGATGCAACAGAGGCTTTCACCTTGTTCACTCCTGTCAAACTAACCTTTGGAAGAGCTACCCACGAGTCATTTTGTTTGGATGTAACGGCATAGTAGCCGCCAACTACCGCTTTCTCCTTCAATTCAGCAGCAGTATGAGCTTTGGATACCTCATGATACACAACCTCATTAGCTGCATAGGCATGGTCAAATACGTTGAAAGGCTGCGCCAGTGAAAGCTGGGCAAGCGACTGTCCTTGTACATGGACCGTATGCTGCGCCTTAATATCGGAGGAAGATGAGCCAAGCTCAAGCGTATAGTCACCGTTCTCTACAATAAATTGATTGCTGTTCACATCCCAGATGCCGAAGTCCTTCGGATCAACTGTAAGCTCCACTGTTCTACTTTCACCTGGTGCAATGTATACCTTTTCGAACGATGCAAGCTGCTTCTGCGGCGCATGGCTGCCATAGCTCGCATTGTTGTTTTTCACGTATAGCTGTACGACCTCTGAGGTTGCCACAGCCCCATCATTTCTGACTTGTACGGATACCGTGAAGGGTTCATTGCCACTAACGCTTGACGGAGCGGACAAGCCCTTGTATGAAAATGAGCTGTATGACAGCCCGTAGCCGAAGGAATACGTCACCGGTGCCTTCGTATACATGTAGGTAAGCTCGGACTCGATTGGATCAGCATTCGTCATATCCAGTTGGAAGCGCGGGTCGATGTCATCGAGCGTCGTCGTTTTGTTGCCCTCCGGGATGACGTACTTGTTAATAGTCGGGAAGACTGACATATCCTTATACCATGTTGAGGTCAAACGACCTGTAGGCGCATAATCACCATAGAGCACCTGAGCAAGCGCATAGGAGTCGTATTGCCCGCCATACGGCTGGTATACAATCGCCGATACATTCGGATTATTCTGGATCTCCTCCAATCCAACAGGGAAGCTTGTCTTGACAACTACGACCGTCTTTTTCCCCTTGGCGGCAAATGCGGAGGAAACCTTGTCTACCAGCTTGTAATCAGCGTCACCCATGTTCAAGCTTGAGCGCTCATTGCCTTCCCCTGCGCTATGACGGGGAACCGCGCCAACGAATACGACGGCATAGTCATCAATGTCAGCTCGCGCGGCTGCTTCTGCACCGACCTCTTGAACAACTGTCTTCTCAAACTTGACAGCATCAGGGCGGACAGCTGCATTAGCCTTCGTTCCAAGAGGGTCGGCAGCGGTTTTGAGTGAGGCATCGTCACCCGTTGTAACGAAGCGGCCGTTGCTATAGTAAAAGTTTGTGAAGTCTCCAGAGAATCCCGTGCGGTAACCGTTGGCTACGAGTGAAACCGTATCATCAGCATTCGATTCCATACGCAGTCTTGGCGGAATAACGCTGGTTTCTCCCACCATCTCTGCAAGGTTCCAGTCGTTTGCAGTCAAGTTGAGCTTTGTGCCATCCGTATTGCCCACTGCCGTACTCCCAGCTGCTGGTGATGTTACCCAACGATTGTTGTAAAGCGACAACAAGCTTGAACCTTCTTGTCCCCAATCATAAACCTGGAACAACTGCGCTGGATTTTGCGGATCGACAGCTTCTGCCGACATGATGAGTGCAGATCCCTGCTCCATCGCATTAGGCTGATCGACATCAGCTTTAATGGTTTGACCATTCAGCTTGGAAGTCAAGGCGATAACCTCGCTGCCATTCGTATAATGAACATGGTTGGCTCCATTCGCCTTAATTATGGAAAGCAACGGCGAGTTGCCCGAGTTAGCAATATCCGTTGGCGTAACACCTACCGAATAAACTGTTTTGAACCGAGAGTCCGCGTAAATGCCCGATACGGCAGCATTTTGGTTTTTGACAAGCGGCAATGTACCGTCGTTTTTCAATAACACAATGCTTTCCTGTGCTGCATTCAGTGCAACCTCCTGATGCTCAGCATCCTTGTACGAAGCTGCCGGAATCTGCCGGACATCCTTGGCATCCTGTGCGAAGGGGTACATGGTTGGAATACCGTTCTCATCCGTTTCATTGAAAATACCAAGACGAACGAGCTGATTTACATGGGGGCGAGCTGCTTCAATTAAGTCCTCGGTCGTAATGCCGTATTCGTTTTGCTCGACCAGCGCAACAAGCTCAGCCACGTCAATATTGGCATTGTCAACCGATGGAGATGGACGGCCAGCACTCGCCTTCGCCATTGCCATCAACAGCGTTGCATGCGCACGATCCACCGCATAATTATTATCGTAGCCATTGCCTAATTGATTTCCTGTGGAAACATGCTGATCGCCGTTAAAATCCGGCGAGCTATATACGCCGTATTTCGAAAATTCGTTAGCATGAAGCTGGAGCGGCGACAAAATATTTGGAATCCCATTCGTTCGGCCAAACGAGGTCATGACTCCGGCCACCGCTCCCGACTCCAGCCCCTTGAGCGCACTTTTAGTTTGGTATTCGAACATCGCTCTCGCCCCAGCGCTATTGCTCGCCGATTGGCGGAACCATTGTGCATTATAGACCGAATAGTGCTTGGTTCCAACCGCCGCACGCATCCAGAAGCCATCATTCGTTGCGGGCTGGTCGATACCGCTCAGGCCGGTAGCCATTTTATCAATGAGCGTACCCGCCATGTAAGCGTCCTCAGCAAAACCCTCATCAAAGCGACCGCTAAGCGGATTAATCCGCAAATCGCTGACCACAGTAAAAGCTACGCTCGCAGAGGCATTAGCTCCTCCATGAATATTGGATTCACCTTGCTTTACCTTGAGCTGACTAATCTTCTCGTTGCCAATAACCTTGCCAATCTCACCAAGCAATTCCTTGTTCCAGGTCTGGCCCATGCCAACCAAAGCAGGAAAATCGGTAGAAATGCCCTGTACATTATCAGCAGCAGACAGAGCACCCGGAATAACATTACCTGCATGAGCCCCTCTCTTCAATGTATAATGATTGCGAGAGCCAGTAACGTACACGGCCGGTCCTTCAAGACCGGTATAATTAAAATAAGTATCCACGAAATCATCCAAATGCTCCGGGTTACCGTCGAACAACGGCATGCCGTTGAATACCCCTCCGCTTTGTGTTTTGAATACGACTGTCGTTTCCGCCGCATAGGACACCGGGCCAATTTGCGTCATTAAGCCTGCCGTAATAGTTATAACGGTAAAAACAGACAATACCCTTTTTCCCAATCTCTTTCCATTCTGTAATTTAACCATCTTTTTTCCTCCCTCTCTATATAAAGAAATCGCTTTCACGATAACCTGAACTTATTATAGCTGTGGTGGCAGTACACTTTGTTTTTACGTTGTAGTGCAGTATTTTTAGTTTGTGAAAAATTTTATTATGCAGCATGATGCGCAATAATGACCAACTCAGGCGTAGTCCTACTAGCCTAACCTACGTGCTCGAATTCCGAAGCGCAGAAAAATCGTACTGTTCAAATCGAGCTTGAAAATCGCAAATAACCAAGGAAGGAATTCCCCCCTTGGGCAAATTAAATATTTAAAAGTAGCCTTCCATCACATTAATAGCGAAAAACCGATATCCCTGTGTTTATATTATATTTACATGCAGGTTACTCTACACGAGCTTCAACGAACCCAGAATCGTCCACAACCCCGAGAGGATGATAAGCCACAAGGTCAGCTTTTTAAACAGCTGGTCATCTAGCTTTTTGATCGCTATAATGCCAATGAAAACACCGATTAACATGCTTGGGACAAATAGCGATGTGTACATCATCACTTTGGGAGTCAGCAGGCCGCTATAATAAAATGTACCGATTGTGATCATGTTTAAAATAACGCCGTAAACCGTGATGTTGGCTCTAAATTCATTTTTGCTGTATCCCTGATTGGATAAAAACAAAGCAACCGGAGGACCGCTGAGCGAGATGCTTCCATTTAATAACCCACTTGTCATGCCGATAGGTATAAAAGCGATTTTATCATTACGGACAGGGAAGGATTTCCCTGATAATAGTATGCCGGCAAAAGCAATAATTAATATTCCCGTAAAGCCTTTTAAAAGATCTGCACGGAGATAGACCAGCAAAAAGGTTCCCAGCGGGGCAGCCAATAGGCTGGAAAGGATTAATATCCATATTTTCTGAATGGCTACATGCCGCCAACTATTTAGGAGTACGATAATATTTGTACATAGACTGAGGATGACAACGATCGGAACGACCTCTTGCAGCGGAATCATTTTCACCAAAAAAGGCATGGTAACTAACGCGAAGCCAAAGCTCGTTAATCCTTGAACAAACCCCGCTGCCAGCACAATAAATATGCCTATGATGAGAAACATATTGATTTCAATGTCCATAAAAGCTCCTTATGCTCCAAAAATGAGCCATTAGTCGAAGCGCTGGGCTTCCTTCCATTGGCCCTTATCATATTTCTGTTTCTTGTTTTTATATAATCTTGTACCGAATTGCTCCGTTGGCGGTATTACCCGAATGATACGGTTCGCCTCGATTGATTTCGTTAATACGATTTGGTAGTCCTCAAGTATGTATGCCATACGGATCTCTCGCCAATTCGCCAAACAATTGTGTTTTTCATTTGTTCCCCTAGCCGGGCTAGCGTTGCTATAGGCTTCTCAAATCTATCACCTGATGTAGCCCCTATAAAATGATTAAAATAAGCTGGTAAATCCTGCTCTTGCACTCTGAAAATAAAACCGTTATATCGCTTGCCATCTCTTTTGAAGCTCTTCAATGCCTTCATCCACCAGCGATCCAAAGAAAGATGTCCCGTCACTGGGAAACAGTACACTCCGTTTTGACTTTTTGCTATTCCATTTTTCAAAATATTTTTTGTGTTGCTTACTGGTGACCAGTGAACGACAAGCATTGGGTTTCCTCCCGGTCGTTAAATCATGCCTAAGCTCATCTTCTATAAGCTTTTAAAATCTTGAAAATAATCGATATAGTATCCATCATACACCCAAGACTGTCCTTGTTTTTTATAAATATCTCTAATTTTATCCTTAGGTTTTCCGCAGTTCTCCAATAGCCAATCTTTCATGTATTCAATATCCCGGTTTTGATCTTTCCATATGAAATCCATAATGACAGATTCCATAGCAGCATTGTCTGGTACATAAATAACAAATGACGATTTAAAATAGGCTTTAAGCTCATAACAAACATTTCGTAAAACGAATTGCGCTTTAGGATTTACTATGAATGCTCCCCATCTAATAAAATGATTAAATAGACATACTTTCTCTGATAAAGTTAAACCAAATCCGCCTGGTCCGCTAATAACGTGGGTCGCAGTTGAATCATCAAAGAAGAGTCGCCACTCTCTATTGTCTGTTGGATTTTGTCGTATAATTTCTTGAATAAAGGTGCTTCATTCAAGTAATGAGCCTGATAAGCTGTAAAATCCATCCCCATTTATTTTTCCCTCCACAGTCCTGCACAGTACTAGAATTTTATATAAGGCTTAGCGTCATCTCTTTGTATTCGCTTTCGCTGCTTAGAGGCCGTATATTAAATTTAGCTCTTTGTAATAATCCGTCTTCTTAAATCTCAAGATAGGCATTAGCTCAAGCCACTGCACTTTTTTTCCAACCTCTTCGATGCTATTTGTTATGTTCGTTGCATCCATTCCAATTCGATTCCAAATAACTTCTTCATCCTCCAGCATGACTTCTGCTACAATCAACGTGCAATAGAAATCACAATCATCTGGACACATCAAAATAGGGAGAATTTTCATTTTCTCATTAGAGTGATAGCGTGAACGAACCAGTGTTTTTTCCTCTTCAAAATTTAGCCAATCTACGATTACTGGAACTAATCCTAAAAATTGTTCGTTAGGGTATATTTCATGTAGCTTTATATCTAAAGCTACTCCATCAATAGTCAGGCAATCATGTTCATCTAGTATGTACTTGCTTTTTAGCTTTTCGACCTTAATGTGATTGATTATAGACACGCTTATCCTCCTTCAAATGTCGCTCCTCCATTCCAACATGCTGCTCCACTCCCTAATCATTCCCGTAAATCCACGATCCATGAAAATTCTTCGGCTATTGCATACACGATTTCTTTAATTTCGTCTTCCATTTGCACGGTGCTTGCTTGGGGGATATCTATTTCAATTAGATTTATTTCCTTAACATCATCTAAAGTATCAAAAGCATAGTTTCCTTTCTGATTGGCAGAAATACCTTGTGCAGTAACTAGCTCACCACAAATCATTTTAGAGAATTTTAATCGACTGGTTAGTTCAAAATGTAAGGTTTCAACAAAAAAAGCTTCAATAATTTCTGTTCTAATCTTTTTGCTATAATACTGATCCGAATGTACACTTACATAGTCATACATATAATCACCCTCAAATGTCTCATCTATACAATCTACAAAACCGATGCATACATGAATAATCTTTCAGTCTATTTCAGTATACCAAATTTAGAATTTTACAGTAAAAAAAGGAGCCGTTGCCCGCTTCAAATCGGCTTCGGTTCCCTTATCTACTCGTTCATTATTACAACTTACCGTATTCCCCTCAATAGCCCATTGATTAAACATCCAACTGCATGCTTGTGATTATTACCCTTCTCGCGCCATTCCATACCCATTAATTTCCTGTAGCCATCGCTGCAGCTCACGACCAATGGCATGGGGGTTTTCCTCTGTTATTTTGCTCGTTGCATTGCAAACGGTGAAGAACCTATTTTTTTCTAATTCTTGAAACACCATATATAACAGCAGAAATTACAAAGACTACTAATACGAATATATTAGTTATTGGCTCATTAATTTTAGGAATTGAATCTTGAAAAATCTTTAAAAAAATGAATACTCCTACGGTTAAAATAATTACGATTGTAGATAATAGCTTCATTATTTCCCTCCCTAATTACCAACATCCGATGTAGGTTGCATTCAATAAGAATGCCTGCTTATAGCGACTACGATTCCGCGTGAAGTAGTGGCGGCGTTGGAAGGCCTTTTGACACTTACCAACGATACCGCTACTCTTACATTACTTGAATTCTTTCTTCCGATGAATGTGGACTGACACAAAATAGGATATGACAAACAGGATTGTTGCCATACACGAAGACATCATACCAACCAGCGGGTGACGAAGCTGCATGCCTCCTGTAACAGGGGCCAGTAATGCGGCAAGTACCAACATCATCCCTATCGCAGCAAAGCCCGAGAAAAATACGACAAGTTCATTTTTTCCCGTGCCGATCTTCAACATGATCGGATACATCAAAGACACTAATGTGATCGACAACGTCAACCCGAATCCATAACTATATATCACAATTTTCGGATCGAGTTCAAAACCTGCAACGTACACAATGCCAAGCGTAAGCAAACTCATCATCACACCAAGGAGGATTAGTAAGGTAAATGACACATACTTCGCCCCGATAATGGTACGACGCCTGATTGGCAGCGTCAGTTCAAACTTGTTCCATTTAGAAGTTTCATCTACTCGCAGCGAGGTACCGGTATTGACAACAAATAGGAATATTTGTATGGACAAAATCATGGGAATCGCGCCCGACTCCTTAAAAACCAAAGGAACCAATGATAAAAATCCAGCCATTATTAAGGAAAGTCGGATATTGCTTGCCATGGAATAAAAATTGTTGCGTAGCAGTCCCCTCATTTATTGATCCCCCTTGACTAATAACAACATAATTTCATCAATGGTTATATCATCAATGATGATTTCACGATGCTTTTTGGCAAACATAGCTTTGTCAGAGATCAACATTTCGATCTGCAGTCCTCTTTTCCTGTATGCGAGGTACTCCAACTTGTCAATAATCTGAAATTGCTCCGATTTGCAACGAGCAATCCCGTATTTGTATAAAAGCGTATCTTTTTTCTCTGTTAAAATGATTTTTCCATTGTGAATAAATGTGATATAGTCTGCAATTTTTTCCAAGTCGCTGGTGATGTGGGAAGACATGAGAATGGAATGTTCTTCATCTTCCACAAATTCTAAAAATAAATCCAGCATCTCTTCTCTGACAACAGGATCAAGTCCGGAAGTCGCCTCGTCCAACAGCAACAGTTTTGCTCCATGCGACATAGCCACTGCCGTGGCCAATTTCATCGTCATGCCACGCGACAAGTCTTTTACTTTAATGTGAGCAGGCACCTGAAGTCTGCGAATTAGACTCTGAAAGAGATCATCGTCCCATTTTTGATAAATATCTTTGAACACTGCAGCTAACTTATCAGCAGTGAGATCCCCCGGAAAATTAATGGCATCAAACACAACCCCGATATGGTTGCGAATGTCCGGTTGCTCATCTGTCATTTCCTCCCCAAAAATTTCGATCTTTCCGCTGTCTCTCCTGATTGTATTCAAAATTGAACTAAACGTCGTTGTCTTGCCTGCTCCATTCTCCCCGACAAATCCCATGATACTTCCTTGAGGAATTGAAAAAGAAACATTATCCAAATGAAAATCAGATCCGGCATAGGCCGTCGACAGATTTTTAACTTCCAAACAATAATTCATCGACTAGTCCCCCTTGTAGAACATGTTTAGTAGCTCTGTAAGCTGTTCTAATTTTATGCCGCTTGTTCGTGCGGTTTCCGCAGCCAGCATTAAATACTCTTCAATTTTTTTCTGCTGCTCTTCTTGTATAAAATCCCGATTCTGTGCAGATATAAAACTGCCTCGTCCAACTGTCGTTTCAATAAACCCATCTCGTTGCAAATCTTCATATGCCTTTTGGACTGTAATTACACTTACATGAATCGTCTTGGCGAGCGAGCGCATAGACGGAATCGGGTCGCCTGTTTTTAATTCTCCCTGCATCACCATCGCTTTGATTTGTGCTGTGATTTGTTCATAGATAGGCTTACTCGAGTTGCTGCTGATAATAATTTCCAATCAAGCTCACTTCCCAACAATGTACTTATCGTTTCAGTACATTATATATCACTACAATACAGTTTTCAATAGAACATCCTAGTGAACTTCCCCTGCACCCTGTTCCTCATTTTTATTACATTGAAATTCAAGTGAAATCATAGCGAATTTGGATCGACCGTTCGGGTTTCGAGAAGGGTAAGCGAGGAACAAGATGCGTTTATTTCGCGGAGAGACAAAACAATTGATTATGGAGAAGGCTGGAATAATGTTTGCGTATAGGGGTTTACCATGCCGTAAGCATGAATGAGATTTGCATATTAGAAAATATAGGAAAAGGAAGCTTACATCGTCATTTTTAAAGCAAGGAAGTATTGTTCTTTCATAAACTAGTGGTGATAAACCCATTCTTCTTATAAAAGTTTACTGCCTCTCTATCTTTTTCAGCAATGATAAGAGCTGATGTCGTAAGTCTCTTTATTTCACCCAACAATTTGCTGCCTAACCCTTTGTTTCTATGATTTGGATGTATCGCTATATGTTTTGATTTCCTTGATTCTCTGTATCTGCATCATGTATCCTGAGATAACCAATATCCGATTTCCGTCTTCTTGCTTTGCCAATTTGTAATAAATTCCTTCATAGATTTAGACTACCTAATTCTCTTATTACTATCGTCTCGAAGATTATTTACTAAAATTACAGTACGGATAGAAAAAAATCCAACAATAAAAATTAAATTAGAAGCTCCAATATATATTGGAACTCCAACTTCCCATAAGACAAACTCCCATCCAAAGAACTTATTCCAGTCTCCAGAAATAGATAGATCATGGTCTTCTTTCATTTTAATGACTCCATAAATGGTTGAAATTGAAACCCAAATCAAAAAAATTATTATTCCTTTTATGCCTCTAAACCTATTCACGATTTTTGACGAATAATAAAGCATTATAGAAATTATAGAATAAGAAATTAAATAAATTAGCCATGACTCATATCCGTATTTAAACGGCCAAGTTCCTAAGAAGATTCCTGAGCACAAATAAATAATGAAAATAGAAATGGATCCAATAATTCCTTTCATTTAACCATTCCTTCTATTTATGATTTGAATCGATTTCGTTAATTCTTAATTTAATACTCACCATTATATTCAATAAAACTTGTTCGTCTAAATCGTGCTACATGGCTTGGAATATAACTGTTCCTCGTATTTGGTGATAGATTCTCTATAAAAGTAATAGCGGCTTCTACAATTTCATTAGTTTGAAAAATACTTTCATCTAAATATCCACTCAGCAAGGCTGCTTCACCTTTAACTTTTAAACAAAGATACCCAAATCCAGGGTCAACTATAACTAAGTTGATAATCTCTTCTTCCTCTTGTTCTCTTGAACTATCATAAAACCTTAATAAAATGTCATCCTCTTTATAAAAAACATCAACATCACATGAAAAGTTCTCAAATATAAATTTCATTTTTTCCGTTCCTTTCATATATCGTTCCCCATCTACAACATAACCCGGCCCTAGATAACTCTTATCTTAGGTCGGGTCGCGTGTTGTCTGAATATTCTTCTCCACTAGTATATCTGATAGTAAAGCTGTGCGTCTTTGTAGCCCGGAGCCAGATAAGATACGCCTTAACCTATAAGCTTCTTAAATAATCCGTAGTCCCTGTTAATTCTGACCATCTAGCTGAAAGAAATTTCGCATAGTTCAGAGGACTGATGCCATAACTCCCTAGCGAATGACCATCGTTTATTTCTACCAGCTTCATATTTCCTTCTTCATCAATGCCAAAATCCATCCCATATGCAGCTGGCGCATCAATAAAATCCCTAACCGCACTTTTTATAATATTTAAATCTAATTTTGAATCCCAAGCACCTTTATAATATCTGATATCAAGTATTTGTCCGTATCGTATAAAACAACGCCATTCCGTTGTAAAATCAACAACTTCTGAGCACCAAATATTCGTATCCTCATTTTCTGCAATTAAACCTATAAAATCTTTATATTCCTTCACAACGGTTCCAGCAAACTTTTTCGTTATGTCTTTTGGCTTTATAAAAACGTTCCAGTTCTGTTTATTTTCAAAAAGCTCTTGAGTAGTTGTCGTCCATATTTTTCTGCCAAAATAATGAGATAAAGAAGTCGGATAATCGATTTCTCCTTGATTCCTTTCTACACCTAAAATCTCAAGGCGCTTTCTCACATTACCAATTCCGCCAACTACTAAATCTTCTGGATTATTTTCTTTGATTTCTGTTATATCTTTAAACTTAATGGTCTCCCACCCTAATGACGTAAAACCTTCGTTAGCAATAAAAGCATTCACATTGTAGAACTCTCCGTTTTTATTTGCCTGTATATATGCTTTCATCCTGTACAACTCTCCTTTTCTATTTCAACACTTATGGCTTCCAAACCATCCCGAATCTCCTTCTAACTCCCACTAGCCCGTCAGCCGAGTGGCCCGAAGCATCAATACTTGGTAATACAAAGGGACTACTAGCTTACTAAAGATTTATGAATGATATAAATATTCACATCGACATTTGTGTTATAAGCACAGCCTCCATCTATGCTTATTTGTTTGATCATTGTTCCTTTTTCGAAGCTATTGCGAATATATGTATCGACGTCATTAATAAGAGTATTACCATGACTCATAATATGCTTATTTACTACGTTTTGATATTTTACAACTTTATGTAACGAGGAATCTGTTGTACTTCTAATATGAGTAAATATGATAATAGCTGTTTTGAGCACACTAGAATCAAACAGTTGATTCATTTTAATAAAATCTTTCTCCGTCTCTAAGAAAACCTTGTTATCTAAAGATAATACATCATGGCTGTACCAACTTTTCAATTCTATAGCTTCTAAGATTTTATACTTATCCAAAATACAAATATCAACTTTACGTCTATCTTTCGAATATTCCCTAGAAACTGCGTAATTTTTATATTCTAAACTAAGATAATACATTAGCTTATCCCTAATAAAGGATTCGTTTTTCCCTGTTATTGAAATGTGAGCTAATTCATTTGGTAGTAAATCGTCTCTAAAAGAATGAAGACATCTATTTAATTTAATAATGTTATCTGATAAATTTTCAATTCCCATAATTTTGTCCTCTTTTGCAAGTGTTCTTTTCGTTCTCCCAAAAATTGATTTCCTTTTATTTACATAATTCTTCAAGCATCTTCTGATAGATCTGATAGTTTTCTTCATCAAAACAAACGAACTGTATTTTATCTATGGCTGGATGCAGTTCAATATAATGTTTGACTGATGTCAGCGCAATTTGAGCTCCAACGGTTTTGGGAAATCGATATATCCCTGTACTTATATTAGGAAAAGCTATGCTTCTTATATTATGCTTACATGCTAGTTCTAAGCTATTTATGTAGCAGCTCTGCAGCTTTTCCTCCTCATTAAGCTTTCCATCGTTCCATACCGGACCCACTGTGTGTATGACATACTTTGCATGCAACTTACCAGCAGTCGTTATTACAGCTTCTCCTACAGCACAACCGCCTTGTCTGGCTCTTATTTGTTTACATTGTTCAAGTATTTCACTTCCACCAGCACGGTGAATGGCCCCATCTACGCCTCCACCACCAAGTAAACTGGTGTTTGCAGCATTGACAATGCAATCCACTTCAGACTTTGTGATGTCCCCATATATCAATTCGATGATTGTCGAATTAAATTCTTTCCTCATTTCTCAGCCTGCCTTTCATGCTTCCAGATCAATCGCTTATTCTATTAAATGCTCTCAACGTTTTTAACGTATTTAAAGTAATAATACCTGCCCATTCTTTTTCAGCTAACTTCCACTCTTCCTCAAATCTTCCCCAGTTCCAGTTAGGTTGCCAAGAACCTTCACCAGTTTGATTAGTTATAATCTCGTCAAGGTCTGCTGGAATAACCTCGGAATAATTATGATAAAAAAGAGACTCCGGTGAGTCAACGACTTGCAGGGGAGTAGCACAATAGCCCTTTCTGTCCTCCTGTTTAACAACTACACATAAATCCAATAAATGCTCTAGTTTTTTCGTAAAATGATTCAATCGTTCTCCCGACATTCGCTCAGCTAATCTCAGATAACAGTAAATTTCATGCATTTCTAGTTCTTCACAATTGTCTAGATATTGCTCTGCTTTCACAGTAATTTCTTTCACTATATGATCAGGCAAGGTTTTATTATATTGATACAAATAGCCTAATACTTCTGCATTCGGATTTCCCCATTGTGGCCTATGCCCTTGATAATTCCACCATATTGCCCGCGGGGCTTCATCTGCTTCCACAGGGATGATCTCCCATCCCATATGCTCTCTTGAATATTGATTTGCTAGGTAATTGATTGCTTTAGCAATGGATTCATGCTCTCTCGAAACTTTCATTCCAGATAGAATTTGTAAAGCTGTAGTTGTTGCAAGCACTGATGAAACATCACAACGCAAATCCGGCTCAAGTCCTTTGCCAAATCCACCATCATAATTCTGATACTTGGTTAACTCCATAACGACGTTATCTGTAGAACCGCTCTCAAATTCAAATTTAAATAACGCTTTCTCAAGTTCTCTTCCTTGGCTCATCATAAATTCTCTTGATTTTGCAAATTGTTCTATTGATAAATTTTTCATTGAGTTCACCACTGTCATATTTTCTTTGCGTTGATTTATTATAACATTTTGGTAATCATCCAGCTTAGTTATCAAAATCATTTGACAAAAGGAGAACCGCATTGATCGGAGCTTGAATACGGTATTATGCAAAGTTAATCAACTTCTAAAGGATAAATTACAAAATGTTTATTACGGGATTCCTTCTTTAATTTCTTTAAAACTTCTTTTTCATCGCTGCATATTTCAAACTCCATCGGCACATCATTTCTTTGGAGTTTATTATTGATCACATTAATCAATGGTATGTTAGCTTTTGTTAAGTACTGCATTAAAAAACCTAAAGTAAACTCATTTTGCAACTCAAACATATCATGATCGTAGCCACCCAAAACATTTTTATGTCCTTCAATATCCATATAAAGATATCGCTTTTGGTTTGGAAATTGTTTTTGAGCGGTTTGCAGTAATTTCACAAGTATTGATGCAGATGTTTCAAAATCTTCATGTTCATAAACTAAATGGTATAACGCTACCCCTTTATCTTTTAACATATTTATATTATCCGGATTCTCAGTAATTGGATCTAATAAATTAATTTCTCCATTTAACCTTCTCTCCATCAGATCAAACCAATGATCTCTCATTTCTCTTATTTGTTTCCGCTTTTCTGGATTCCCTCCAAAAAGATCATGACAAGAAGCACATAATGGAGCAGCATTCTCAAGGCTATCGTTCCCACCATAGGCTTGAGGAATTATATGATGAATTTCAACAAATGGTTTTTGACAAATAACACAGCGAAAGCAAGCTTTCTTTTTAGCTTCTAACTTTACCTTCTCCGAGAATGCCATAATTCGTCCTTCTTTCTACTAAATTATCACAAAATTCTAGTTTTCTCGGAATTCCCTTGACTAAGTGCGGTACCGTCCGCCTATTTCCACTTCCTTAAATTCCCTGGTACGTACCAAAGTGCAACTTATCAGTCCACAAAGTAATTGCCTTGTTTTGCGATGCTACTGTTCTCTCTGAATAACTAAAATTATTATTTTTCTTGAAAATCAACCATCTACTAATGAATATTTAAAATTTAACTCATTCATATTTCGCTTTGAAAGTTGTTGTAGCGTTGCAATTAGTACAGATTGGGCCATTAAGGTGACATCATAAGATTCTTTTGAAAATTTATCAAACTCATCGCTTCCTTCAAAGAAATAGTACTTACCAGGAAAATTCAACCCTCCATGTATAAATTTCGATCGATAATCATACATACTTTTAAATAATTTCTTGTATTCATTTTGTGCACCTAAAAAAACCTGTGACTTTTCTAATAATTGCTCCTTAATTCCATTATTACTCGAACAGTACAGTGCTTCCAAACCTATCATTGTAAAAAATAAATCCATTCCTTCATTTGATTCACTATGAGACCCAAAAAGATATGTTAGTGCTGTGAGTGCTCTTTCAACAGGTGTACCACCCACTCCATCAAGAAAACCAACCTTAGCTGTAATCCAATTCCAAACAGTATGTATTTCTAATTCTTCAAGAACTGGCCATTTTGTTTTTTGTGTGAAAAATAACACTTCTTGAAAATTGTTGATCATCATTTCTGTCTCCTTATATATTAAATTGTCAATGAAAATAAGCCCCTGATCAAGTTGGAGAGAACCTACGCGTGCGATGTTAATACTAATAATAAAATCGTATAATCGTTTAACGAAATGATCCACTGAAATCTTACTCCATAAATCAATGCTCGGGACATTCCATTCTTCGATTCCTTCAATTAATTCATCTATAATTTCCAATTCAGTATGTGCTAAGAGAAAAAATCTTTTCCTTACGGACTTTTTGCACAAATTTATTCTTATATCGCTTTCATCCAACAAGTTAAAACTTACTTTAACTTGATTTGTTGTTAGTTGATCTGCTTCTATTGGAAATAAAAAGGTTGTAGAAACTAACTCATTTATAACTTGCTTAATGATTTCATTAAGATCGTGTTTAAATGGTAACGATGAAAAAATAGGGAGTAAGACTTCAACTTTCTGATTTATTATTTGCATAAAGATTAATTTCACCTCTTTTAATTTCTAATGATCATGTTTTAAATTCTGCCAGACAAAGAGATACATGGAAAAACATGAATCTGGTATTATGTTGGAATTTATCTTCACTAAACTACTCACAACCGTTCTTGAGATCGTACTATTTGCTCTATTAATTCATCCTGTCCTATTAATAATTTATTCGAGGTTTCTTTATAATCATGGATTGATATAGCATATTCTCTGGGATCTGATGGACAGACGCTCCATCTCTCCCTTAAAGAATAACCATAAGAATTTCTATTTGCTGAGTACTAACTCTTCTGATTCTAAAACATCCTGTATATTGATCTGAGAAATCAATTGGTAAGTAGCGTTCTTCTTTACTACCGAGGTTAATTATGTTTTCAATCCAGTATGATAATAGACTTTTTAACGATGCAGCTATGTTACAAAAGCCATCCCTTTCAGATTGTATCGTATCCTCTATCTCAAAATAATAGGTATCAGCAATGACTAATAAGTCCATTTCTTTAAAACTTACGATTAAATCTTCATGAGCTGTACCATTCTCTTTAATAAATAACTCCATTGAGTTCCTCCAATATAAGACTTCTCGCTCTGTCATCTAACGCTTTCGTATTCACGATATCCCATCGACTTAATAATGTGAAGACAACGGGCATATGCCTGCAGAGCAAACACAGTGTAATCTGGGATTGCTGTCTTTCATGAGCAGCTTACACTAATGGTTTGATCTGAAATCTCTTAACGATTACTGGATCTATAAACTCGATATCATTTATGTTTCTAGCTTGCAGCTCTTCGATGATTCTCAAAAAAATCCGTCCAATTAAAATACAGTCACCTAGTGCATCATGCCTTCGTAGATCCTTATCCTGGATGTTATAATATTTGATCAAATAATCTGTCCAAATGATTTCCGTTACTTCTGGATATAAATATGAAAATAACGCTTTAGTATCTAAACAGGTATTTGTAATCATTGGTAGATCATTTCTCTTACACTCATTGAATAATAGTGGCAAATCAAATTCATAACCCGCATGTGTAGCTAAATCCTCTTCCCTATCTTCACTTCTGCTGGATCAAGGAGCGATAGTGACGTAGCATGACTACAGTGTTATACACAGTTACCTCGTCTTCGAATTATCTAATCGTTCTTATAGCATTATCAAATTTATGTATTCCAAAGTCTTTTATTGATGATTTCAACAATTCATTTCGAAGTTTATTTAAGTTCGGGGTAAATCGCACTTCAATATTCATTTCCATTAGTTTTTCTATACCATTATTAATGGTTGTCATTAAATATGGTTTTACTTCCTTATCTGAAATATAGTAACCTGCGGTCTCATCAAATAGTGAGAATGAGTCAATCGGTAATTCATATCTAAATAGAGTTGTATTCATTATTGTTTTGTACCAATTTGTTTCGACGGTTATTACAATATCAGCATTCGTTGTACCGAAGAACCTTATAAAATCCTGTTCGGTAATACTATTACTCTTCGTATAGATGACTCGCGGACAGTCTCTAGGGAAGAAAAATGTAAATTGATGCTCGTCATCAATTGCCCAAACAACGGGTGGCATATCTTTTCGATTTTCTTTTACTCTTGGCTTGAAGATACTAATATTATCTTCTTCACTAAAATGATACAGCTTCATCGACTTCCTCCAATACTCATGAATTTTAATTAATTTCGTCCACATGACTTGGAATAATATTACTATAAAATCACACAAAAGGGGAGGATACAGGAACTTTCATTCCCATATCCTCCCCACAAGCAAACCTTGCTATTATTCGGCGGCAGCAGCGTTCAAGCCCTCTATCAGGACGAACAAAGCTAGAGCCTGTCCATAGCCCATCGGGCTAAGCGGTATATCCTTATAGAACTGGGCATCATGGCCGACAGGAGTTCCGTAGGACACCTGCTGTACCACTCCTTTATCATCAATGTGCCGCAGTACAGCTTCAAGTGCCTTCAAGCCTGTCTGACGATAGGATTCATCCAAGTATCCATACCGAATTCCCTTGAGAATGCCGTAGCCAATCGCCGCCGTTGCCGAGGCTTCTTTGTAAGAGTGCGGGTCATCCAGCACAGTATGCCACATGCCATCCTCTTCCTGAAGCTTGCTCAGTGCTCTGATTTGAGCGGTCGCCGTATCCAGCAAATAGGCTTTCAGCCCTTCTTCTAGCGGTGCGATATTAAGAAAATCAATTACTCCCGCTGTGTACCACGCATTGCCTCTGCCCCAATGGACAGCGCCATAATTATGATTTTCGTTAAAATCCCAACCATGATAGAATAATCCGGTTTTCTTATTATACAAATATTTGATATGCACAAGGAACTGGCGCTTGGCTTCTTCCACAAACTCAGGTTTATTAAAATACACCCCAGCCTTTGCCAAAAATAGAACCGTCATAAAAAGGGTATCGATTAGAATTTGCCCGTCATTGGCATCTCCGGTTATCATATGCTGAAACGCGCCATCTCCCGTACGCAGCAGCCCCTCCATAATCCAGCTGCTCCATTCCTCACAGACAAGCTCATATTCCTTGTTCTTGGTAATCTCACATAACGAAATCAGCGTAAGGAGCGGAGCGCAGGTATTCACATTTTTCTCCGGCAATCCTTCCAACAGTCTGGCATTGTACCAGGACTCCAGAAATCCCAGCACCTCGGCATCCTTCGTTGCCTCATAAAGCTGAAGCAAGCCATATAGACCAACACCTTGCGGCCATTCCCATAAGTGAATATCAATTAGTCCAATTGGAAACTGCTCATCCATTGTTGTGTTTTCCATAGACTCCATCGCATGGGATACCTTGCTTATTTTCTCCAGCAGCATCGTTCTGTTCAGCATGTTCGTTTTCGCTCCTTTGCTTTGTTGCCTCAGGCTCAGTGCTCCATGTCCAGCAGCTGCAATTGCCCCCTCACGCCATAACCACCGTGTACGATTTTCTCTCCTTCTATAAGGAAAGGTTTATTCATTCCCCATTGAATTTGACCATATTTCGGGTCTGCTAGGGTAAGAGATAAGGTTTGACTATCGAATTGCGGGCTTGCAGCTAACATTTGGTTTTTAAAGTGGCTGAAGCTTCCGAACTGCTGCTCGCTGCCTGCCCTTATAATCCATGCATTGCGCAAGCCGTGCGAGATGAGCTCACGCTCTTTCGTCACCCCAGCTGTCTCCATATCTGCCCCATTGGCAGCATAGATGGCCGCATATCCTTTATCCAGACGGGCAAAATACCAGTTTTCCTCCCTTGCCCATTCTGTAAAGGAATAGGAAGGGAAATAAGCATGTGTCCAATCTGAGCTTTGATTAGTCGGAATATCAAAAATCATTAACGCTATGCTCTCATGCTGAACGACATCGGGCAATATGCCATTGCCTGCCCAAAAACAAGGCCTGCCATCTCCATGCTTATATATTTCTGCCGGATGATTCACCCAAATTTGCGCCTCAGGAGACAGCGATAAATGATTGACATGCTCCTGATAGCCTTGCTTGCCTGGGCGGAACCGAATAATGGAAGACAAGGTGTATTCCGCAGTCCGATTATGATAGAGCTGGGCGTAACCGCCCTTGCCCTGCTGATTGATGAACAATAAGTGCTGTTTTTCCCCGAGGAGCAAATGCTCCTGATACGCTGCTGGAGGCGCATAATTTGATAAACACAACGCGACGTTGCTTATCGAATAATTGTTTACATTGCCGACTCCGTATCCAATCCAGCACATTGATGTCGTTCCCGCTGCATAATGGCCCAGCAATTCCTTCTCATAGCTGCGGCCGAATGTCGTAGTCATGACTCCTTGATGCATTTGGACGGTAATATAATAGAATAATAGGTCCATTGCCTTTTTGGCTTGCTCCCTGAGCTCGTCACTATGGGCAAATTCATAAATATGCAGCAGCCCTACCGCATCAATAGGGATATAGGCGCTGGAATTCCATTCTGCCAGTCCTTCATCAAAAAAGCGCTCGAACCATAACGCAAGCCTCTGTTCTGCTTTTTGCAGGTGTACTTCACCGGATTCCCCGCTGTTGCCGAACGTTTCTTCCCCGAACAGCTGGCCAGCCAGCAGCTCATTGGTATGAAACAACAGGGCATGGTTTTCACTGAAAAACCACATCACATCATCGCCAGGCTCATCAATCCAATAGCGATAGCCCAAAATACTTGCTTTCACTCGATCCCAGAACGCTTCCGTAAACAATCCGCTATTTCGCTCATCTCTCCAGAGGCGGAATAGCCCGACCAGGTAGAAGTCACTGCAATCCTTACGTTGTTCTACCCCTTCTACCCCATCAAGCAAGATCTTCTCCGCCGCCTGGGTATCTCCTCCTGTTTTCAGCATGGCGATGGCCTTGTGTATATTAGGACTCCCCTTCTCGGCAATACAAAGAAGGGCGAGGGATTTGCGTGCTTCTATATCCGCGGCTTTCTGAGCAGCCTCATCATAGGTCGTATCATAGGATTGACAACCAAACTTCTTCGTCAGTACAACGTTTGAAACGGAGATGGTTAATGTGAAATAAACGTAATGATGGCCGATTTCATTGGTATGTGCCAAGGTCAAATCAGCTTCACCCTCAGCTATGCGTATCGTTTTATTTTCTGTCCCATCAAAAAAATTGCCATACTGAATATTAGCCTCAGTAACGATGTCAGGAAAGGGGAGCGGAAGCCGCAGCTTAATCTCCTCCCCTTTAAAAAAATCTGAAGGAAAATAAGCCTGTTCAAGGGCTTGCTCTGCCGATTGCACGAGCTGCACCAGATCGGGAGCGATAGGCAAGGAAATATTCAATGCCTCGCCGCCTAAATATTCCACTGCGAAAGCATACATCGTATCCCGTTCGGCAAGATCCTCCCAGCAGGCATAAATTTCATTGATTCCGGCCGTAAGCTGGACTTCAATGATGGTTTCCTGCTCCTTGTTCCGGGTAAGCGGGGCAAAGTCTGTCACGAGCTGGCCATTAATCCACAGCGCCAAGCTGCCATAGGTTCTCACCCGTAATGAGGCAGTATGGCTAGTAGGCGATACTAGCCGTGTCGCCGCATAGCTGCGAAGATGAGTGGGAACGAACCAAAAGCCCGATCTCTCTACTCTCGGATTATTCCAAGGGGAATAAATCTCCCAAGGCATTCCATCCTCTATTCCCTTCGGTGTGTCTCCAGGCGATGGAAACTCACTCCATTGATCGAAGAAGCGAGCCGGGGGCTGCATTCTCCGATTTTCTACAAATTCCTTGCGGCAAGGATTCTCATGAATGGCAAAACCCTCAATAAGCCAATCATTAATATCTCCCTCCATCGTCGTCGGGACAAATTTTACAGGCTGCGTATAAATCCCGCTAATCATCCAATGATTAATCATTTGATTTTTGCCCAATTTCATTGGCTTATAAGATAAGGTGTCAGACACTCAAATCATCCTTTCATCCCTGAAGTAATCATACCGTTAACAAAATAGCGCTGGAAAACGAGAAAAACGATAAGCACTGGAATCATCGTGATTACGGACATGGCAAGCAAGCTTCCCCAGTCCACACTGTATTCTCCAATAAAATTAGAAAGTGCAAGCTGAATCGTATATTTAGCTGGATCACTAATTGCTATTAATGGCCATAGGAAATCATCCCATCTCCACATAAAGGAGAAAATCGCCAGTACAGCAAGAATAGGCTTGGCAATAGGAAGAATAATACTCCAATAAATTCTCCATTCCCCCGCTCCATCCATACGTGCTGCTTCGAGCAGCTCATCCGGTACAGTCAGCAAATACTGTCGCATCAGGAACACCCCGGTTGGCGTTGCTGCGGGAGGGATAATAATCGCAAGCATGCTATTATACATGCCAAGTGCGCTCAGCACCTTAAAGATCGGAATCATAATGACCTCAATCGGAATCATCAGGGTGGATATAAAACCGATCAATATGATAGAGCTGCCGCGGAAGCGGTACTTTGCGAGTGCAAAGCCTGCCATGGAATTGATTAAGAGCAGCAATATCGTTGAGGACAGCGTCACGATCGTACTATTTTTGAAATACAAGCCAAAATTGCCTTTGCTGAACGCCGCCTTGAAATGCTCGAAGGTTAAAGGATCCGGCCATAGCTTAGGAGGATAACTGTACAGATCCGTATTCGTTTTTAGAGCAGAAATGACGACCCATAATACCGGCAATAGCCAAAACAATGCTGCTACACTCAATATACTGTAGATGGTAATTTTAGTTAGAGGCCTAAGCTCCATTAAACAGCACCTCCCTTGGACATACGGAATTGCAGGGCAGAGAACCCGCCGATAATGACAAATAACATCACGGACATCGCACTAGCCAGACCAAGCTCCTGCTTCGTAAAACCAATCTCATAAATATATTGAACAATATAGGTCGTTTCTTTACCCGGTCCGCCGCCCGTAAGCGCAAACATAAGCGGAAACGCTTTGAACGCATCAATAAGAGCGAGCATGAATACGAGCAAGCTTGTAGGCTTCAGAAGCGGGAGAGTAATATGGCGGAACACCTTGATTCCCGTTGCTCCATCCAATCGTGCGGCCTCATAGTAATCCGTAGGGATCGCTTGCAAGCCAGCTATAAAAATGACCATGAAAAATCCGGCCCGTGACCATACGGTCGCGATAATAACAGCCGCATTGGCCCAAAATGGCGAGGTTAGGAAGCCGACAGGCTCCACTCCGATCACAGAAAGCATATGATTCAGAATGCCGAATGAATCTCCAAAAATCCACTTCCAGGTCAAACCAACAATGATAAAAGAAATCATCGTCGGCCAGTAAAATATGGCCCTAAAAAAGCCGCGCATTCTAATCTCGCGTGCAAGCAGCATAGCAATGCCTAATGCCACTGCATAAATTAGCGGAACGACAATCGCTGCATAAATTCCTGTTCGTCCAATCGTCGACCAAAATTCCTTATCCCCAATAATCTTGATATAGTTGCCGAGCCCATTGAACTTCATTGGATTCAAGCCATCATAAACATGGAAAGAATAATACAAGCCCAATAAAGAGGGAATTACGATAAAAACACCGAAGATCAGGAGGTTAGGAAGAATGAACAGATAAGGAGCAATGGCGAGTTTCCTCGTCTGTCCTGTCTGTTTTTTACGGTTTAAACTTTGACCTCCGCTCATCTGCTTACCCCTTTCAAATAGATTCAATAAAGAGGCGGCTTGACGGCTATAGGTCCGCCGCCTCTTTATTGTTAATTATTGCCTTCTTAGACTGTCCTATTGGTTTGCAATAGCCTCGTTAATCAGCTTGGCTGTCTTGTCCATTGCTTCCTTAGAGGTCGCCTTATCCGATAGAACTTCAATAATATTATTTTTCAAATCAGTCGAAATTTTAGAAATGATGGTCTGTCTGGACCAGTCATTTGCTGCAAGCGGCGAAGTATTTTTCAGCTCATCCGAGAAAACCTGATACATTTCCTTGCCAAATGAATAATCCAGCACGGCGCTGTCCTGACGCGGACTCATGAACAGTGACTCTTGATTATATTTAGAGTTCACTTCTTTGGACGTTAAATATTTAATAAATTCCGCAGCCTCTTTCTCATTGCCGCTATCTTTGAAAGCCATAAGGAATTTTCCACCTGGTACCGAGGAACGTTGTGTTCCTTTCGGCATATAGGTAACTCCCCATTCAAAATCAGTGATGTCCTTGTAGTTGCTGATCATCCAGTTACCTGCCCAGTGAGCAGCTACCGTGCCTGAACGGAATAGATTATTAGGATTCTCGCCGCCAAGCCATACGGATTCAGGCATAATTCCATCTTTATGAAGCTGCTTGAACATATCCATAGTGCGAATACCAGCTTCGCTGTTAATCGCTGCTGCTTTGCCGTCTTCCGTTAAGATGCTTCCACCGTTCTGATACAGAAGGGTAGACCATCTGTGCGGCGTGACATCCCAAACCATACCGTATCTTGCTCCGCCTTTCGCCATAACCTCTTTCAGGGCAGCCGTATACTCATCCCACGTCCACACATCATCTGGTGAAGTCGGCACTTTGACGCCCGCTTTATCAAACAAGGTTTTGTTATAAATCAGTCCATTCGCTGTTACATCCATAGGGGCTGCGACCAGCTTGTCATTAATCACGTAATACGGCTTCAGCGAATCGATAAATTGACCCTCGAATTGCTCTGCACTGTCAACGTAAGGAGTAAGATCCACTGCCTGATTAGCGAATGATCCTGTATCCGTGATACGGCTCAGAGCAGGCGGCTTACCGCCAGAAATCATCGTTTTCAATTTGGTTTGGAGATCCTTAAAGCCGACTTCAATCAGATTGATTTTGACATTGGCATTAGACTGCTCGTAATCTTTAATGATTCCCTTGATGACTTCACCTTCATTCCCATCTGAGAACCATAAGAAATCTAGAGTAGCCTTCTCAGCACCGCCGCTGCTATCCGTTTTGCCAGTATTGCCAGTGTTAGTACCGGCATTGCCGCAAGCAGTTAGCATAATGAGCGTCATGATTAAAACTAGGCTAAGACTGAGCTTGAGGTTCGTTCTACGTTTCATACAAACATCTCCTTTAAATGGTGTAATGGTTTCGCTTAGCTAAGCACTTTATTTTTACGGAATTGCTGTGGCGATGCACCTACATATTGTTTAAAAGCTCTACTAAAATATTCTGGTGTGTTGAAGCCCAGTGTTTCTGATATGGACAAAATCGGCTCATTCGTAGACAACAGCAGCTTTTTGGCTTCAGCCACCCGTTTCCTAATGACGTAATTGCTTATGGTGTAGCCCGTTGTCTCTTTAAAGGAATGACAAATGTAATACTTATTCAAATGGAGCATCTTGGATAGGTCATCCAAAGAAACATTCTCCGTGTAATTTTGGTTCAAATAGTTAAGAACACGGCTTACACTTGTTTGCTTCTGGGAAGGAGATGAAAGCTCATTTTCCGACTGCTCCATTTTCATTTTTCGGTAGATGCGTAGCAGCAATTGAGTCAGACTCATCTTGACCATCATTTTATACCCTGTATTATTGGCTTCCATCTCCTCCTTAATTCCTTTAAATATGCCTTTTATTTGTTCACGCTCCTCCAAGGACCAATGCACCAACAATCCATTAGGCTGTCGAAAAATAGAAATCAGATTGTCGAGTTGGCTGATACTTAGCATGTCCAAAAGCAATACTTCTGTAAAATTGACGAAGCTTCGTTTGTATACGACTTCTCTTGAAGGATTAATCCGGTGCGGCACCGCCCCCCTAAATACAAACATGTCACCGGGCGAAGGCTTGTAAATGCGATCACCGATTAAGAATGTGGCATCCCCCTGTATAAAATAATGAATTTCATAACCGTCATGAGTATGAATAGGCCATTCATCCTGAAAATTATCCGCTTCTGAGCGCACATAAACTTCATTTTCCTCCAGAGCAACATTCGTTGGGGTGTGGATGGATAGCACCAATGATGATCTCCCTTCTATGAATAGAATCAGCAATATTGATCAACATTTAAAAATGATAGCGCTTTATAATGAATTGTAACATAGGTATTCAAATAAAATCAGTACTATATTGCTGTGTTGTTGATCAAAATTGTTGAAAATGATAATAACTGATCTCACAAGATCATAAATCTTCGTGGGCCTTCCAGACACTGGTTAAATAGTGAAGCCCGGCAGACCTGCTTCCCAGACTTGAACGCTACGTTAGTCGCAATTCCTACATGTAGGCTTAGCTTCATAAATAAAAAGAAGACGGCATGTACAGCCTGGAGGCTGATCATGCCGTCTATAAAGAAAGGGTTCAATGATACGCTGCTTGTTCCGTCTACGTTTAAATATGAGGGTCAAGTATTCCGTCATTATTAATGATCGTTTTTAAACGGTTTCAATTCATCTAGTGCTTCTTCTCGAAGAGTTTCTATATTTCCATAGATTCCTTGTGTCGCCAAGTAATATCCTTCAACCAATCGATCCAATGTGTTCAATAACTTATCATCAATTATTAAAGCACTTCCTTGATCAAAGATACTATTCATATATCTAAAAAAATCATCGTTTGTTATCCGCCGATCTTCAAGTTCAGTTACTAATTCACCTATTATTTTATATAGCGGTTCAATAATTGTATTCTCACTACAGGCTTTTTTTAACATGAAGATGGTTTCTTTAAGCGATTTATTATTGGATAATGAGACGTCAATTAATTCATACGGAAAATCTTCCATATCCTCAATCACAGTATCTACCCATTTTATGATGTCTTGTTTACTAAGGTATCCGATAACTAATCCAATATAA
This sequence comes from Paenibacillus sp. FSL H8-0537, assembly GCF_038051995.1. Lineage (NCBI taxonomy): Bacteria > Bacillati > Bacillota > Bacilli > Caryophanales > Paenibacillaceae > Paenibacillus > Paenibacillus sp. FSL H8-0537. The sequence goes on from NZ_CP150290.1 coordinate 5,466,157, forward strand.
TGGTATCCACATACTTGCCTTATAGTCTTCATGCTTTTCTCCATGTTCTTACCTACTCCTTAGGTTTACCAACAAACACATCTTACTTTTATGTTAGCCTGTAATACTTATTGTAAAAATCAATGACCTGTTCTCTCGTCATGTAATCATAATTTGTTTTATAGGGCTTTATGTATTCTAGTATCTCTTTAGCTTTTGGTGTATTTAATTTTTGCAAAAAATGAATAGTCTCATTCAGTCCTGCACCCATTAGCAAGTCTCCATCAATATAGCAGCCTGCATCAAAATCTTTCCTCTTAGCATTCCAGATAAGGAGAGTGTCATCGGGATATCCGAAGGTAAATAGCAAGATACAGAGCGTTTTTAAATACTCATGTTCTTCTGTATTGGAAGAATTCGTTTCTTCGATTAGCAACGACCTAATTTCTTGTAAATACTTTAGCTCCGGTTCTAATCCAAATCGTTCTAATAAAATATCTTCCCTATCCATCATTATCACCTCGAATTTAGCCTATATCATTTTTTCTAAATCTTTAATTTCAAGAATCACGGAATGATAGTAATTTCCAACGAAATGCATGTTATCTCTCTTTGCCCCATTAAACACAGCCGAACATAACATATTTCCTATCCACTCCGAATCTGTCAAATCCGCTTCCGTAAAATTGCAGGTCTTCAGATTCGAATTTATAAATTTGCTGTCTTTTAAATTTGTTTTTGAAAAATCAAGGGCAAAAAAACATTTTACAAATGTGCATCCACTCAAATTGTAGTTTTGAAGACTGCCTTCTTCTACCTCTATCCCTGAAAAAGTCTTTTCACCGGCTTCAAGTAATTCTTTAAATTGATCGATCGTCAGTTCCATTTAAACAGTCAACACCTTCCTGACTTACTTCAGTGGGTTTCCAAGTCCTATTTTATAAATATAAAAATTAATAAGAAGCTTCATGTTCGGTCTAAAATAGTTAGGTAATATTGAAGATGACTTCTTCTATGCCCTATATTTTCATCCGTTATTCCTTTCCAGTCAAGTTGCATAACCAGTAGTTATACCACGGAATTTTTCATATAATCCCTCTCTAGCTAGTACTGATTAAATCCCTATTAAAGTAATAAATTTAACATCTTCAAGCTGAGATGCGATCCATTCATGAAAATCTTTAAGTAATGAAACTATCTCTTGCCTAATCGTTCTATACTCTGCTAATTTACAATCTCTTAGCTTTCTTTCTTTATAAAAGATTGAAATGTATTCATCTAACTTATCATCTTGATCGGTAATTAAATATTCATTTAGCTTTTCAACTTCATTCATAATCAATATCCAGCAGCTTTTGTCTAAAACAAAAAAGTTAAACGGTTCATATTGTTCGAAGCCCCTCTTTACTGCTGGAGCTATAAAACTGAAAGCATCATCCGTTAAGTATATTGACTCTATTTTCATATAACCACCACCAGTGTATTGCCCTGGAAATAGTTCAATGTAATTTAAAGCTTCTAATTCATGTAATTTAAATAGCTTCATTGTGCTCTTCCTTTAACGTGATTATTGTACGAACGTAATCGTTTATGATTTTACAAAATGTCGCCATCTTCTTCAAATTACTTACAACATCAAGGCTTGTTTGCCTTCCATTCAGCTAAGCTATATGAATGATGGAGTCTACTTCCATATGCATGGGTAGTCCCTCCTTATTTTCGAGTACCGAAAGAAATCTTCATATTTGGTGCGTATGTTAACCAGGATTGATCACTAAACGCTTTGGAAAATGTCAATTCAGCATTATATTGCACTTTTGCTTCTCTATCGCTTAATCCTCTAGACAATAGATTTTCTATTATCTCCTTTACATCACCAGGCTCTTGACCCAGCCCCTCTTCCTTTAAGGAGTCAAAGAGCTTAGTCTTTCTGTCACTGTTCATGTTCTGATCCAAAAAGTTAACCTTATCACTGACTCTGCATTCCACATTTTTCAGACCTAACTGACTCATTAGAATCGGTAAAAGCATCCCAATGTTGCCGTCCTTTCCCTCACGTTTAGTGTCCTCCTCATATAATTTTTGTAGCAAACCTAATTGAATGACTTTACTTTGTTCAATTCCATCAAGGCGATAGTTTGCCATATTTCCAATCCAATGAGGTTCAAAGCATATGATTTTCCCTCCATCAGATACGCTGTCGATCATCTTCTGAAGTATTTTTTTAGCATCATTCATATGTAACAAGAAAGCATGGCTCATAGCTATATCATATTTCCGTTTCATTTCAATTTCTTCAATATCACACGTCATAAATTCAGTTTCATAGGTTAGATTCGAAAAAATTTTTTTAGCTTTATTTATCAAATCTTGCCCTTTGTCAATGCCCGTATAGGTTGAGCCTTCAGGCAACAAAGGTAGAAGCTTAAGCCCCAAATATCCAAACCCACAACCATAGTCAATAATATTCACAGGGCTAGTTACTTTCCATACGCTCTGCACTAAAATTGCAAATAGTCATCGTTGTAATACAGCCATCGAGTATTTCTTAAATATTCAATTTGATTGTCCCAAAAATATTCTGACATGAGCATGAGCTCCCCTCTATTATATCGTCTGACTCTTCTGCTCACTCCAAATCAGGTCCACTTGCATATAAATCTATATCTATTGAAGCCTTTAGCTTTGCTACTTTTTCAAGGATGAATGGATTTAGATGGATTCCCCACATTTGCTCTTTGTAGCCGTAATAAACGACCTGAACTACTTTATGAATTTCCTCTGATTCAACGATGTGGCTTAGATCCGATGTTTCTAAACTGCTTACTAGATTTGCTATTTTATCTTCAACCTCACCCGTTTTCTTATCTTCGTATTCAATTGTAAACCCACTATCCTCATAGCATCTATTTTGAATTCTTTTTGAAATTTGAGTTCCTTTTTGCCATGTTTTCAAGGGTATTAAATTAATTCCCTCAAGTAGCTTCTTTAAACTAGTTATGTTAGAGGAAACAGTTAAATATACACGGCTTCCCGCACTCATACCTACAAATCTAATTTTTACTTGAGGTAAAATATCTAAATAAACCACGAAATAGTATTTCTCCTCAACAATAGAAAAATAAACTTCAGCAACTTGCTTTTCATCCTTTATTATTACATCTACTATTTCAGGTTTATTATTCATATAGACTAGCTTATTTACGGATAAAAATTGTTTCGTTAGCTCGAAGGATTGCTCTTCTATTTCCTTAAGTGCAGAATTCTTTATTGCCTCGATTAAAATAAAATTTGCTTTCGCTTCTCTTAATGAAGCTACATTTGCTCCACCTGTAAAATTAGGATCATAAAACTGGATACCATCATCCTCCCAAAAACATATTTCACAGATATCATAAGTACCTGGTGGTGCTTCATCTAATGTTTTATATCCACAGCAAGGACAAGCATACTTCATACTGACCTCCCTATTTTATATTTTGAAAATTCAGTATACCAAATTTAAAAGTTTAAGGCTCTTTCGCATTGTAAAGTTCCTCAGAAGTTTTCGTTATGATTTCCCTAGCAAAAGCAATCGAGTAGGCCCCTTATGTTCAGCGATATGATTACGCAGCTTTTCGAGTTTAAATTTAAGCTGGCTCTGCCTTTAGGGGGTATGCCAAAAGCCGCCCATTAAAGGACGGCTTTCTATATTATATAGCCTTTGACAACGTCTTAGCTTCAATTATAGCTTATTTTATGAACCGATAATCGTCCTGATCATCGTATCATACGGAGCTAGCTCAAACGTCTGCTGACCATATTCCGTATCAATTGTCGTGCTTTGAGGCTGATCGCTGTTGTTAATTACAACGAGTATTTTACTTTCCGGATAATAAGCGCACTCCGTATATAAGTTATCTGTCATGTACTTCGTTTCATGCAGCTCATTGCCAGCATAGCGGATCAGGTTCAGCAGCAAGCGGGTATTCTCTAAGCTGAATTCGAACGAAGGAAGGTAGATTCCCTTGCCTTTGCCAAAAGCATGCGTAGACAGGCTAATCTGTCCGTCCGTTTCATGCGCTACCACCGCTGACCCGTCGGTAAGATAAATGCCCTTTTTAGTGGTAATGCTTGCCCCAACAGGCACCAGGCCGTGCTCGTCACGGGCTTCATAAGTCCACCTGCCATGAACGACTCGGGCGCCGGTATCCTCATCCAGACCGAGAATATGGGCCATTCTGAAAAAGCTGTCATATCCTTCAACCGCCGAGGGCTGGTTAACCCCGATAAACGTACCACCCTCATACACCCATTTGGTCAGCATGTCCACGCATCTGCTGTCGTTCCAGTGATGTCCGCCGCTCCAGGCTGAACCGGCCGAGCCTGCATTGATTACCACATCATAGTTTTGCAGCTGTCCCTGACGAATATCCTCAAAATCGATGAATCCGACCTCAACCGGCAAGCCAGATAGCGCCTCATTAATATGAATCAAATCATGCATATACGTCTCATGAAAATGGCCAGACAGCGTCCACGATCTCAGCTTGCCCCAGCTGTGCAGAATAGCAACCTTCGTCTTGATCTGATACGGCTTGCCTTGCTGATGCAGCTCTTTGATCTCCCTGAATTCATTGGCAATCTTCTCGATATAATCGCAGAAATCCGGGTAAGGCTCTACCAGATGCAGGTAGCCGCCCAAGCCAATTCGATCGATCGGCTCTCTTAGCAGAGCCCGGCGGATATTAATCCAGTACTTTTTGGCATCCAGCGTAGGGTCGCCGCCCTCCATGAAGGTAGGCAGTCCGCCTAAGCCGACCGGGAACAAATAAGGATGCAGCCGGATTTCATGCGTGTCCACTTTTATCCCGGAACACATCCGTGCTTCATAACCCGAAAATACGCATTTGATCATCCCGTCGAAGCCAAACTCCTGAAAGCGGTCATTATAAGGCTCCATGCCTACCCAGCTATCATCATAGAAAACGTATGCCAGCTTGCCATGCTTATGCACAATGTCAATCAGCTGTTTGCTGAAGCCGATGACAAAATCATTAATAAAAGCCATCCAGTCTAGCTTGCGCTGCTCCGCCGGAATATGACTGACGCGATATTTACCGCCATTTACAAAATCCTCGGCCGTCAGCGAATAGCCGTACTTCTTGGCGAACAGATCAAGCGCTTTTGCGCTCACCGTGAAATCATAGGAGCCCCAATCCGAGAACAGATGGCGATTGCGCTCACTGCTGCCCCAGATCCAGGCGAAATTATAAAATAAGGAGGTGAACCGGACGACCGTCGTTTCCTTATGCTGGGCGCACCAGTTTTCCATCCAATCCAGCATATACGCTTGTGTTTCCGAATACATCGGATCAATCTGCATCAAATGCTCTTTGTTCCAGTTATTCGTGGTGTGATTGTACATGGATATCTCTTCCCAGATCCGGTAGGCCATGAAGCTGACTGTGTATTTATGCCAAGGCACAATGCCGGTAAGGACCACATTCCCCGATTCGCGGTCATAATTCCACTGCTCTCTTGGAACCTCTTCTCCGATCGTCCGGTCAACAATTTGCCAATACTTAAACGCTTCTTTGGAATCATTTACTCTGAACTGCTCAGCGAAGAAGTCCTCCATCAAATAAACGGATAAATAATCCTGCACCGCTACCTTCGGATTCGTAATTAAAAAACACTGCTGCAGCTTATCCAGATTTTGCGACGCCCACTCATTATGGTCTCTTACGATACAGATCGTCGAATAGATACCGTACCCTGCGTTAATAATCTCATCGGACAACTTTGTGCCGTCACTGTCACGAATGACATCGGCGCCCCAGCGCTCTGCTAATTCCAGAGTCAGTGCCTCATAACCAGCCTCACCCGGCAGGGTAAAGGCCCCCGTCGTTTTTTTCGACAAATGGATTCCCTCCTATTTGAGCATATCGGATAGAAAAGCGAGTGCTAAGCCTTGTCCCCAGCCCTGTGTCCAATCTTTGGGGATGTTGCGGTACCCTTCCCGATCCTTCATGACTGCCGTTCCGCCAGATACAGCCAATACCCGTCCATCCTCGCTAATGTTATCCATGATGCCATTGAGGGCTTTCTGTACATATTTGGTATGCAGCGGATTTCCGTTATTGATCATCGCCGCCGCAATTCCACAGGATGCAGATACCTCCTCATAGGATTCTGCGTCATCGAGCAAGGTCCGCCACAAGCCGTTCTCCGTCTGCACAAGCTTCAGTGCGGCCAACTGATCCCGCAGCGAGCATTCCACATCCATACACGGTGGATATAAATACCATTCCTTCAAAAGCGGTTTAACCTGCGACATGGTATAAGCGCCCCATGCATTCGCTCTCGCCCAGTAAAACCCGGACATGTGGTCCTGCTTCACATTATTGTAGCCATGGTACCAGAGCCCCGTGCTAGGGTTTTGCAGATATTTAATATGCCAGTAATATTGATTCAGGGCATCCTGAATCATAGCCTGGTCTTGCAGCTTGCTTCCAACCCGCAGCAGGAAAAATGCCGCCATAAACAGCGTGTCCGCCCAAGCCTGCTCGGGAAAATCGTTAGAAACGGATACGGTATGCTGCAGCACATTGTCTCCGAATCTCAGTGCACTATTTTGGAGATAATCCACCTTGCTCATCACAATATCCCAATATTTCTGATTGCCCGTTTCTTCATACAACGTAATCAGCACATGACCCATCGCACAGGTGTTGACCGTCCAGCTCGGCAGGCCCAGCTCAATATATTCATCCGCCCAACCAATAAGGGCATCCAGATACTGTTTATTTCCTGTTGCCTGGTAAGCTCTGGATACACCATAATAGGCTACTCCGCAAGGCCAGTCCCATGTTAAATCCATGGCTAGTGTTTTTCTCGTAACTTTGTCGATAACGCTTAAGATCTCTTCCCTGTCATACGTAATTTGAAGCATTATAAATACCCCTCTCCTTCGCACATGTCTCCCAAAGGCGCCTGAGAGCCATCTGACTGATTGTAAACGCTTTATAATCTCTATTGTAAGCAGTAAAATAGTATAAATCTAAGCATATTCACAGAAAAAATGTGCAATTTCAATCATTTATTCTTGTTCGCTCATTGAATTCGGCAGGACTTTCACCTATAATCAACTCAAATTAACGTCATGGGAATGGGAGTGTGGAATATGCCTAGAAAAAAGAAGCCCATCATTGAATACCGCCACTACAGCTTGCCTATCAGCTTCCCGGTCTTGCTGTTAAGCGGGGATCGCTGGCGGATTTCGGATATCAAAAGCGAGCATCTTCATTTCCACAACCATTTGGAAATCGGTATTTGCTATTCGGATAGCGGCATGATGGAGATTAAAGGAGAAACGGTCCCTTTCAAGGCAGGCGATGTGACCTTCCTTCCTAGATATCTTCCCCACACCACGTATAGCTCGCCTCATACAGCCAGTCTATGGTCCTATCTCTTTTTTTCACCTGAGGATCTATTTCAGCATTCCTTTAAAAGCGCTTACAGCAGCTTCGAACCAAACCTGTGGAGGATGCAGGGAAAGAACTGTATTTTAAACAAGGAGCAGTATCCCAAGGTTTATTCCCTTGCTACGTCCATTGTAGAGGAATTGAAGCAGCAGAAGCCCTATTATCAGGAAAGTGCCTATGGGCTATTGCTCTCCCTCTACATAGAGCTCATTCGAATTCATTCCACGAATGAATTGCTGGCTGAACAAGAAGCGGAGCATAGTCTGAAGAGCGATTTTATCATCTCTCCAGCTCTGGAATATATGACAACAAACTTTATGACCCCTATTACCATCGTTTTTTTGGCTGAGCTATGCCACTTAAGCACCACCCATTTCCGCAGAAAATTTCATGAAATTATGGGCAGCGCCCCTCTTGATTTTCTGAACAGCACCCGGATCGAGGAAGCCTGCAAGCAGTTGAAAAGCTCGGATGCTTCCATCCTCTCCATCTCCGAGCAGGTCGGCTTTCATTCCATTTCCAGCTTCAATCGCGGTTTCTCTAAGCTTATGGGAGTATCCCCAAAAGAATGGCGCAAGGGAGCTAAATCCGAAGCACAATCGGCAAAGGCGTCGATATTGGAGTTTACGGGGTGGGTTTGAGGTGGAGGCAGCAGGGGCAAGGCGGCATGTGTTAATAATCGATGGACCGCTGGCAGACAAGCAGAATTTTCACGACAAGGAGGACATTTATGAATATTCCCAGAGGCACCTACGGCTTCCGGTTTGCTGAAGATAAGGAGCTGCAGTTGTGCGTATTATATGCGGCCGGATATGACGCTATCACTGATCCCGCTTACTGCTGGGACGGCCTGGAGCGGAATGATGGTCCTCTTCTGTTGTTCCAATACACCATCTCCGGTGAAGGCGTGTTTGAGTCGGAAAACCGGACTTACCGGGTTACTGCGAGGCAAGCTTTTCTCGCTGAAATTCCCGGACCGCACCGTTATTACTACCATCCGGATGCAAAAGAACCATGGCGGTTCCTGTTTTTGCTGTTCCGGCCCAACTTGATTTTGCCCCACTGGCGTAAGTTTTTGCGTGCTGCGGGGGAAGTCCCCCATTTGCCCGCAGACTGTGCGCCAGTCCGGCTGTCGCGGATGATTGTGGCTGATGCGGGAGCAGGAAGAATCACAGATCCGCTGATTGCTTCGTCCTGCGTCTATCAATTCGTGACAGAGCTCGCCAGAATGCAGGTAACGACGCTGCGAGACAGGGACAACTGGTCAATGAACATACGGCTCGCAGCCGAATTTATAGAGCACAACTATTCCCGGATGGTCAGTATGGATCAGCTTTCCGAGCATGTCTCCCTGTCCAAATATCATCTGATTCGCCGCTTCTCGGCTAGTACGGGCCTGACTCCTGGCGCTTATTTGACCCGCGTGCGCACGGAGAAGGCGATGGAGCTGCTGCGGGGAACCAGCCTGAGCATTGAGGCTATAGCCGAACGGATTGGCTACTCCAGCGGGAGCTATTTCATTAAGGCGTTCCGCAGCCTGACCGGGCTTACTCCGGGAGAATTCCGGAGCGGAAGCGAAAGCCTGAGCTACCAAAGGCTGTTTTTCGACTAACCGCAATATAGTGCTATTATGCTCGCAAGATTACTATAGATATCGCTAATCTCCTTTATTATGATGAATCTAGGAAGAGCAATAATTAATTAGTAAAGGAGCTTTACCATGAATCATAAGCTTATAGCACCAACTCCGCCGCTTGGCTGGAACAGCTGGGATTGCTACGGCGCGGCCGTAACAGAAGACGAAATCCGCGGCAATGCCGAATATATGGCAGAACATCTCAAAGACTTCGGCTGGAGCTACATTACCGTCGATATTCAATGGTACGAGCCCTCTGCAAATTCTTCACAATACCGTCCATTCGTTCCGCTGGTGATGGATGAGCATTCTCGGCTAATGCCTGCCGAGAACCGTTTTCCTTCCGCAGCGGGCGGACAGGGCTTCAAGCCTTTAGCCGATTATGTCCATAGTCTTGGGCTGCAATTCGGCATTCATATTATGCGCGGTATTCCGCGGCAGGCCGCTCACGCCGCTACCCCTATCTTAGGCACAGCTGCGACAGCACGCGATATTGCGCATACGAACTCCATCTGTCCATGGAATACGGATATGTACGGCATAGATGCGTCGAAGGAAGGGGCTCAGGCCTACTACGACTCTCTCTTTCAAATGTACGCAGAGTGGGGTGTCGACCTCATAAAGGTAGACGACATCGCTGCTTCCAGACTATATGACACCCACCAGCCGGAGATAGCTCTAATCTCCAAGGCAATTGAGCGCTGCGGCCGGCCTATGGTGCTGAGCCTTTCTCCTGGACCTGCTCCGGTAGAATACGCGGAGTTCTTCACCGAGCATGCCAACATGTGGCGGGTTACGGACGACTTCTGGGATCTGTGGCCGCTGCTGCTGGATATGTTCGACCGCTGCCGGAAATGGCAGGGCGTCCCGGAGGCTGGCTGTTGGCCAGACTGCGATATGCTGCCCCTCGGGCACATCGGCATCCGCTCGGTGGATGGCGGCGGGGCAGACCGCTGGACCAGATTCACGCGTGATGAGCAGCTGACGATGATGTCGCTCTGGAGCATTTTCCGCTCGCCACTGATCTTCGGCGGTGAATTGCGTGACAACGACGACTGGACGCTATCGCTGCTTACCAACCGCGAGGTTCTGCGCATGCACCGGGAGAGCTATGGCGCCAAGGAAGCCCTCTGCCAGGGAGATCTCATCGTCTGGACAGCCGAACACACCGATGGCGCCCGCTATGCTGCCGTTTTCAACGTTGGTGATAACCCGCTGCCACTGAATCTGGCCATTGAGCAAATCGGCCTAGCGGCCGCTGCCGAAGGCACTGAGTTGTGGAGCGGAGAGCCCGCTGAGTTACAAGCGGGCTCGCTGCAGGACACGATACAGCCGCACGGCGTACGCCTCTATCGATTCGTCTAAACGTTCAACAACAACAATAAGAGATCCGCTGTCATAAGCTGGATCTCTTTTTATTTCTCTTTTTATTTCTCTTTTTTACTCCATTAAATTATCGCATTCATCATCTTCGTTCGGGTGAACGCGGATTACTATATTCTGATCGTGACTTTTGGAGTCGCACCTAGCATAACCAGTTCCTGAATCAAATGATCATCATCAAGAGCGCTGTATATCTTTTTCCTATTCGAAGTTGGCATTGGCAGCCAGCTTCCAGTCTTTGATGTATTGGGGGACAGTTATTTGGGTGTGGGACAAAAATTATTGTTTATGTAAACCGTCGCTGCCGCATCGCCTCATGCAGCAGCACGGTCGCTGCCATCGCCACATTCAGCGATTCCGTCCGCCCCTGCATCGGTATAATAACCGTCTCATCGGCTGCTTCAAGCGAGCTTGCCGACAGCCCTTCCGACTCGTTGCCGAGCAACAGCCAAGTCGGCATAGTCCAATCATACGAGTAGCAAGTATGCGAGGCTTCGAGGCTTGTCCCAACCAGTGCAAAGCCGCGATCCTGTGCCGCAGGCAGCAGCTCCGTCAAGTCCGCCTCTATAATCGGCAAATGGAACAACGATCCCATTGTTGAGCGTACCGTCTTTGGATTGTACAGATCAGCACAGCCTCTGCCCAGCACAACGCCATTCGCGCCGACCGCATCCGCGCTGCGAATAATCGTCCCGACATTGCCCGGGTCCCTTACGCCATCCAGCACGACGACAAGTCCACCTTCTGAAAATAAAGCATCGTCCGCCGCTTCCAGCTTGCGCACGACAGCAAAAACCGGAGGCGGCGTATCCGTCCCCGAGCATTTAGCCATAACGGGACGCGTCGCCTGAATCCATTCGACAACAGCGCTCGCTTCCGCTTTATCCGAAGCAGCATTGCCCCCATATCTGCTTCCGCGGCCAGTCTGCTCTGCCAGCTCGCGCAGCTCCTCCGGCAATCCGCGCTCCGCATCGTATAAGACCGCTTCGACTTCCGCCCCAGCGGCGAAAGCTTCCTTCACCAAATGAACGCCTTCAATAATAAACTTGCCGAGGCGGTCGCGGTATTTTTTGCCCAGCAGGGACGCCCACTGCTTGACGCGGTCATTTTGAATCGAGGTTAAAAGGCTATGATTGTTCATCTCTATTACTCAACCTTCCGAATAAGCAATTTCCAAATTGGATAAGTCTGAATTTTTTCCTACAATAACTAAAATGTCGATATCGCGAATGAGATCATCCGCGTAAGGCGCAATGTTCATGCTCGAACCTGTCTTGATCGCCATGACGTTGCATTTGAACTTCGCACGAATGTCGAGCTCCTTCAAGCTTTTTCCAATCATCGCCTCAGGCGCTTTAATTTCAATAATGCTGTAATCCTCGGAAATTTCGATGTAGTCCAAAATATTAGGCGAGATTAGATGATGCGCGACGCGCAGCCCCATATCCCGCTCGGGATATACAACCTTGTCGGCACCGATTCGGCTGAGCACCTTGCCGTGCAGTTCATTCTGCGCCTTGACGATAATAAGGCCGACGCCCATATCCTTCAAGATCAGCGTCGTCAAAATACTCGATTGAATATCCTGGCCAATGGCCACGACCACAACGTCAAAATTGCGTATGCCCAGCGCCCGCAGCGCTTCCTCATCGGTTGAATCGGCAACAACGGCATGCGTCACATGGTTAACCGCATCCTGTACGCGATCCTCACTCGTATCAATCGCCAGCACCTCAAAGCCCATGTCCGTGAGCGATGAAGCAACGCTAAGACCGAATCGGCCAATGCCGATAACGGCGTATTGTTTTTTCGGCAAGCAGCACCTCTCCCTTCCCTTATGCAACAAAAAACAGCTATCTGCCATTATAACATACGCGCTCATGCAGAATGAAAAAACACCGCCACGGACATATTAATCAGGCACGCCGACTTGCAGCGTTTTAGCGACCTCGCTCCAAACTGCTGCAGCTGCGCGTAATAACGACGACTTGGAGGGAATCCGGTTGGATAATCTGGATTTGCGTCAAGCCATTATAAGGCGGGTTCAAGATAAGCCGCTTAATGAATTAACCGAAGTGATCGAAAGCTCGATCGGAAATGACGAGCGTGCACTGCCTGGCCTTGGCGTATTGTTCGAAATGATTTGGAAGCAAATCGACGAGCAAGAGCAAGCTCGGCTGGTAACTGCGCTGCATACGCAGCTAGCACGATTCGCCCAGCCCGCTACGCGTTAAAAGGCTTTAACGGGTCAACGCGGTATATACCGTTTTGCCGCCAACGATTGTCCGTTTGACCCATGGATGGCCTTTATAACGATCGACAATGACAAGGTCTGCCGCTTTGCCCCGTTCCAGCGAACCGACTTCACTTGCTATACCCAGCGCTTCCGCTGGAGCAAGCGTAGCGGTCCGAACTGCGGCTGGCAAAGTGGTTATTCCTTCGTCTACCAGCTTAAAAATCGCGTTCAGCAATGCCGAAGGGTGATAATCCGAGCAAATGATGTCCGCCGCTCCCGCCGCAATTGCCTCAGCCGCCGACAAATTTTTATCATGTGAGCCGCCGCGCACAATATTAGGCGCCCCCACACATACATGCAAGCCCTGCTGAACGGCATATAAAGCCGTTTCCATCGTAATCGGAAATTCTGAAACACTGACGCCGCAGCCCTTCAACTGATCTACCCGATGGCTCGAATCATCGTCATGCGAAGCAACGGAAATGCCGCGCTGCACGGCCAACTGACCAAGCTCCTCTAAGCCGGCCCAGTCAATTTGGCGCCTATTTCCCATCAGCTCTTCCACGATGATACGTACCTCATCGATGCTGACCGATTGATTTTTCATCACATAACGCTCGAAGGAACCTGGTTCCCGGTACTGCCCTTGGCCTGGCGAATGATCCATGAAGGACAAATAATCAATGGCACCTTCATCCACATATCGCTTCACAATGGGCAAGCCCGGCAAATACGATATTTCATATCTTAAATGAATGCGATTGCGCACGACAGAGCGCTGCTCGCGGTAGCTGCGAATGAGCTCCACCATTTGCGTCAGCAAATGCTCGCCCCGCAGACTTAGTCCAACACCCAGCGATAATGAATGATACATCGTCGTGATGCCATGGAGCGGAAGCTTGCGTTCGAACTCCAGCAATGACATATCCAGCGGAAACAGCGTATTTGGACGAGGCTGAACTTCTTTTTCGATCGCATCACAATGCACATCAATAAGCCCCGGCAATACATAGCAGCCATCCGCTTCAATGATTTCAAGCGCAGAGGAGCGATAGCTTTCCACGTTCTCACCGCTGTCTCTAACTGCCTGCCTGGCATTTTCACCTGTGCGCGCCAGCCAGCTTTGAATCTGCTCTGCGCCAATCAACACTTCCGCAATGATGCCTGCTTTTATAATAACAGCGCCCTCCGCTACCGTTTCCGGCAGCACAAGCATCCCCTTTACCATCACAACCGATTGCACCATCTCTGACTTCATCGTACACACCCCTTTATAGTTTTACCAAAAATATAAAGTGATTATGTAAAAGCTACTAAGCTGTTAGACTGACTTTATTAAATCTTAACATACCATTTTTGCAGGCAGCAAGGTGAAACGGCTGTCGCCGTCCTTTGGCGGCGCGGCGCGTTTCAGTCCGAGAAATATAGAGAAAGGATGGCGAAATCACATACTTTCCTATATTTGTACACAGGGGTTCCAATACTCAATTGGCAGGTGAAAAATAAAAAAATCCCCTCGTCCATGAGGACAAGAGGACCATGCACTTGCGTAAACCCGTTCATATTCCTGCACTTTTTCAGTTCTTTTACAGCACTTTTACAGCACTTTTACCGCTCTGTTGCCACTCTATCACCGTTCTAGTCCTGCCATTTACATCTATACTGCTCATCCACAGCTACAAGCGCTGAAGCTCCTTCGGAAAGCTCGTCAGTACCTGCGGCCTGCCATCCTCGCCGATATAAATATCGTCTTCGATACGCACGCCGCCAAGCCCCGGAACATAGATGCCCGGCTCTACGGTGAACAGCAGCCCCGTTTCAATCAGTGCTTCATTGCTCCCGTGAACGGAAGGCAGCTCATGAATATCAATGCCGAAGCCGTGACCTACGCGGTGATTGAAAAATTCACCATAGCCTTGTGCCTCAATCGCCTCGCGAGCAGCACGATCTACTACAGCGAGCGGTTTTCCCGCTTCTGTGGCCGCAATCGCTTGACGGTTCGCCGTAAGCACCGCGTCATAAATACGCGCCTGCTCGGCTGTACCTTCACCGATCACAAACGTACGCGTAATATCCGAGCAATAACCATCCTTGTACACGCCCATATCAATGAGCAGAAAATCATTTTCCTTTAGTCGATACTCACCCGACCTGCCATGCGGCAATGCGGAGCGGACGCCGCCCAGCACACTCGTCTCGAATGCCGGCTTATCGCCGCCCAGCACGCGCAGCCGATATTCAATCTCCGCATTCAGCTCAAGCTCGGACACGCCAACAGCCGCCTTGGCTGACACTTCATGCAGCACCTTCTCGGCAATGACTACTGCGGTATGTACCCGCTGAATTTCCTCCGGCGACTTGCGGAGGCGCAAAACCATAAGCAGCGGCTCCACATCCCGGAAGGCTGCCTTAGCAAATACTGCTGCCAGCTGCTCGTAGGTTGCTACATTCAAATGCCGCTTTTCTATGCCAATGGCTGCGGCGCTTTTGTCAGCTTCTTTGCCAAGCAGCTCATAGGCATTGTCGGTATCCGAAATCGCAACCAGCTTCGATACCATCGCCGCTCCGCTTGCGCTCTCCTGATCCAAAGCCGGGACAAACAGCGTATACGACGACTCCTTCGGGTTAATGAGCAATCCCATAAAACGCTCATGCGGATCGCAATGAAAGCCCGTCAAATAAAAAACACTGCCCGGCGACGTAATGAGAGCAGCCTCCATTCCAGCAGCGGAAAGCTCGGCGATCAAGCTCGATTTTCGAACCTCATAAGGGTTATGCATGTTTCACTCTCCTACTTCATCTAATGCTTCCATTTCTAAAACCAATAGCTCTATCATACCTCAAATGAGCCTGAAACTGGAAGCACACACGATGCAAGGCAAGCAAGAGCTTTTCGTGAAAAATAGTGCGGTAACCCCGAGGCAGCACCTCCCCCTGCTAATCCAGCTGCTTGCAGATACAAGCGTAAACGGCTGTCACCGTCCACTAGTGGCAAAGCTACCGTTTCGAGGATGAAATATAAGCCCATTATAAGGGGATACTTTTAATGGCTTATATTTTAAAAAAAGGCCCGCCAACCCGCGACTTGCGCGGATTAACGAGCCTACTCCAACTGTCTTGACCAGCCTATTTGTCCAGTGTATATTCCGCTAAACCGAGCGGGAATAACGCCGGCTTCTCACAGCTGCTTTGCATCACATAATGCTTGCCTTGCTCAGCCGCATCGTGGAAGCCATGCATCGCTTCCAGCACATGATAGGCAAGCTCCCCGTTAGCCCGGTGCTTGCGGCCCGTCAGAATGGCTTGCGCCATGTCGGCTGCGCCAATGCCTCTGCCATTTTCCGAATGGCCGTAAGCAAGCGGAATGGTCGACCATTCCGCAGACCAGCTGCGGCGCAGCTTGATTTGCCCGCCGAAATCGTTTGGATTCGTAACTTGAAGTGTACCTTGGCTGCCGTACACTTCAATGAATGGTAGCGTGGAGCCGGCCTTTACATCGAAGCTAGTCAGTAGGGTCCCGATTGGTCCAGCGGCAAATTCCATAATGCCGGCCACATGCGTCGGCACTTCAACCTCAATTTTTTGCCCATGCTTCGGCGCGCTCGTAATTGTTCTCTCTGGGAAGGTAATGCGGGTCGAACCCGTTACACGGGCAATCGGTCCTAGCATTGCAATAAGCGCCGTCAAATAATAAGGTCCCATATCGAACATCGGGCCGCCGCCTTGCTGGTAATAGAACTCCGGAGCTGGATGCCAGCTCTCATGTCCGCCTGACATCATAAAAGCGGTAGCGCCGATTGGCGTGCCAATCCAGCCGTCTTCAATGATTTTAATACACGTCTGGAGACCGCCGCCCAGAAACGTATCCGGCGCGCTGCCTACGAGCAGCCCTTTCGCCGCCGCCAGCTCCAGCACCTGCTTGCCCTCTTCGCGCGTAACCGCGAGCGGCTTTTCTACATACACATGCTTGCCAGCTTCCAGCGCCTGCAAGCACACCGGAGCATGCGCGGCTGGAATCGTCAGATTGATGACCATCTGCACTTCCGGGTCAGCGAGCAGCTCCTCGACCGAGCAGCCGCGAATGCCATACTCCGCGCCTTTCTCCTTGGCGCGCTCCACATCCAGATCAGCACATGCGACAATTTCCATAGAGCTGAATTTCGAACCATTTTCCAAATAAATGCGGCTTATATTGCCTGTCCCGATGATCCCAACCTTGACTTTACTCATGTTTGCCTCCGTCTCTGCCTGCTGCAGCTGCTTTGCCTTCCGCACACCAGTTAAACCCGCGACGCATCATTTCTTTTACAACCGGAATGTCCACAATATTGGCTTGATGCCCAAGTGAATTGTAATAGACGCGGCCTACACCCCAGCGCTTCGTCCAAGCCACAGGCATATCAACCGCTTTATTCAGCACATGCGGACCGTCCGCAACCGGGAAACGTGTCGTCGCCAGCACTTCAACCGCCGGATCTACATGCATGTAATACTGCTCGCTGCTAACCGTAAAGTCCTCAATGCCTTCGGTCAGCAGGCTGGAAGTGTTGGTCACATTGACCACATATTCCACACCGTCATTGCCGGGATGCGACACCCACTGGCCGCCCGTCATGAACTGCCATTCCACGCTTTCGCGGAAGGAGTCGCACATGCCGCCGTGACAGCCTGCCAATCCAACGCCGCTCTGAACCGCTTCGGATACATTTTTCAACTGATCGTCGGAAATTTTCCCCATCGTCCATACCGGAACGATCAGGTCCAGCGCCTTCAGCTTCTCCCCATCCTCAAAAGCCTCCAGCGTATCCGAAACCTCAACCTCGAACCCTTCTCCCGCAAGCACGGCTTCAAAAATAGCCGCTACCTCTTTGGGCTGATGTCCGTCCCAGCCGCCCCACACGATTAATGCCTTAGGTTTGCTCATCGTCTTATTGCATCTCCTCTATTTGTACTCCGCCAGCTTGACCCAGCGTCGCTCTGTGATGGACTGCTCAACTGCCTCTAGCACCTCTTGGCACCGAAGGCCATCATGGAAATTCGGCACAGGCTGACGATCCTCGTGAATCGCCAGCATCAGCTCCTGCATTTCATGCGTAAACGTATGCTCATAGCCAATCGTATGTCCCGCCGGCCACCAGGCATCCATATAAGCATGAGCCGGATCGGTCGCAAGCACGCGGCGGAAGCCTTGAACATCGTCAGCATCGTCGGTAAAATAAACCTCCAGCTCATTCAGACGCTCAAAATCGAACTTGACACTGCCCTTGCTCCCGTTAATTTCGAAAGCATTCGTAGAACGATGTCCTGCCGCGAAGCGCGTCGCTTCGAAGCTGCCGAGCGCACCATTTTCAAAACGAGTCATAAACAGCGTCGCATCATCCACCGTTACTTTGCCGCGAGCACCGGAAGCGTCCCCTTTGGCGCTAAGCCCCGTCATTTCAGATGGCAGCGGGCGCTCTTTGATGAACGTTTCGCTCATGCCGATGACCTCGTCAAACTCCCCAACAAGGAAGCGAGCCAAGTCAATCAGATGGGCGCCAAGGTCGCCATGCGAGCCTGAACCGGCAACTTCCTTCTGCAGGCGCCAGACGAGCGGAAACGTTGGATCGATGATCCAATCCTGGAGAAACACAGCGCGGAAATGATAGATTTCTCCCAAGCGGCCATCGCTGACAAGCTTCTTCGCCAGCTGCACCGCTGGTGCGAATCGATAGTTAAAGCCAACCATATGCTTGATTCCGGCTTCTTCTGCCGCATCCAGCATTTCCTTCGCATCCGCTACATTGAGCGCCAGCGGCTTTTCGCAGAACAGATGCTTGCCAGCAGCGGCAGCCGCCAGCGCAATCTCCTTATGCGCATCGCTTGGCGCATTAATGTCGATCACATCGATATCGCTGCGCTCAATCAGCTTGCGCCAATCCGTCTCAGCGCTTTCCCAGCCGAACTGGCTTCTAGCTTGCTCCAGCGCCTCGGCGTTGCGGCCACAGATTGCTTTCATCTCTGGCAGTGCTGGCGTCTTTGGAAAAAACATCGGCAAAGCCCGATAAGCGTTGCTGTGCGCTTTTCCCATAAACTTATAGCCGACCATTCCCACTCGTACTTTCTTCCCCATATTCAATCTCCGCCTCCCGATTTATGAAGATGTTTCCCGCTTAACCAAATGCACCGGCAGCAGCCCTTCCTCTACCTCCTTGGGCCCGTCCTTCTCAGGACCGAGCAGCCGCTGTGCCGCCCTTCTTCCCATTTCGTAAAAAGGCACTGCTACCGTCGTCAGCTTCGGGCTCACGATAACCGAGCCTTCTGAATCATCGTAGCCGACGAGCTTTACATCAATTCCAGCCTCGATTCCATGTGCGCGCAAGCCATCCATTAGGCCAATAGCCATCCGGTCATTAGCGGCAAATACCGCATCCGCCTGCCCGCTGCGGATGAGCGCTGCGACAGCATCCGCTGCTTCAACCCCACTCTTGCGGCTATAGTTGCCCAGTAGTGTCAATGAAGGATCGTAAGCGAGTCCCGCATTCCCAAGCGCCTGCTTGTAGCCCGACATCCGGTCCATACTGCTTGAAAACACATCCGGTCCATTGAGAAAAGCAATTCTACGGCTCCCGCCGTCAATGAGATGCTTGACCGCCTCATAGCTCCCCGCATGATGATCCGCATCGACGGATAAATATCCTTCCTCCGCAAACCGCTGGTTAACGAGGCAGAATGGATAACCCTTCTCCTGAAGCTCCGCAAGCGCTTTCTTCTCTTCCGGCACATTTTGTGCGCCTAACACAATGCAGGCATCAATCTTCTGTGCCAGAAACAGTCTGGCATAATCTCGCGAGCCACTTGGCTCCCGAAATATCAACAGCACATCATACCCATATTGCTTAGCCGCCTCGCCAATGCCGCTCAAAATTTCTGCAAAATAATACGTGGAAAACAAATGAACTTTAGGAACAAATGGCAAGATTACGCCCAAATTCCCGCTCCGGCTTCTAGCGAACTGCTGTGCCAGCGCACTTGGCACGTAACCAAGCTGCTGTGCCGCTTCCTCTACCCGAAGGCGAGTTTCTTCCCGGATGGGCCCTACCTTATTAAGCACTCTGGATACTGTGGCTTCGGATACGCCCGCAAGTGACGCAACTTCTTTTCTACTGACCAAAGCAAGCATCCTCCTGATTCACAAGCATATTCAATTAATGTACACGCGTACATTATTTCATGAATGTGGAAGCCCGTCAATAGCAAAAATAAGACTGTCCATTTTCTCCGCATGCCGCAAATAAAAGCATAAACAACAAAGAGCAGTACTGGCCTCTAAAGGTCTGCACTGCTCTTTGCTGTTTGCTTCTTGCTTGTTCTCTACCGCTGCTTAAAGACTTCCTTAGAAGCTTGACGGCGGCGGCGGTGGCGAATACGACGACTGGTTGCGGTCTGCCTTAGACGCACTCACAAGCAGCAAAACTCCTGTAATTAAATGCATGATCATGCCTACAACCGGAATAATCGCAATGACAGACGTAACTATACCCAAAATACTGCCGTGCTTATCGGCATTATGCTGGGAAGCCAGCACTAACGTCACAATGTGCAGAGCAAGCATTACAACCAACGGCACATAGAGCATATTAATTACAATCAGGCCACCTAAAACGGGAACCCCAATAATAATTTCAAAAATTCCTGTAATCAATAACAATGTTTTTACATTGCTCATTTTCCTTTAACCCCCCACTTCGATGTAATTGTCATCACGCAAGGAAAACAAATACAAGCTTCCTCTTCATATACTCTCCTATTGTATTCCAATTCGACTAGGTCTGACAATGCTTATCTTTCAAAAAAACGCCAGAGCAGCTTGCCTGCCCTGACGTTTCCAGCGCGATTAAGGCGCTGTTTCAAGAAATTTCGACGTAGGATTTTTGTCCATCGCCGTTCTCATTGCATATTCATTCTCGAACAAGACGACATAATTGCCTTTCTTGTCTTGAACGAGTGTAGAGTTAATCCGGAATTTCGCCGGGTCGATCTTATCGTCTACAATCCAGCGTGCGAACTGGAACGTCATACGGTGCAATTGAATTTCTACGCCATACTCCGCGCGCATCCGATATTCGAACACCTCGAATTGCAAATGGCCAACGACGCCCAAAATCGTTTCATCAAACCCGCCAACCGAACGGAACACCTGAATTGTGCCTTCCTCCGTCAGTTGGTCAACGCCCTTCTGATACTGCTTATGCTTGAGCGCGTTTTTAACCGTTACTTTGGCAAAAATCTCTGGCGAGAACGTCGGCAGCTCGTCAAATACGACTTCCGAGTTTTGCGACAGCGAATCGCCAATACGGAAAATACCCGGATCGAACAAGCCGATAATATCGCCCGGATAAGCCGTCTCTACAATGTCGCGATCCTGTGCCAAAAACTGCTGCGGCTGCGCCAGCTTAATATCTTTGCCCGCACGGACATGGCGAACGCTCATCCCGCGCTCAAAGCGCCCGGAGCAAATGCGCAAAAAGGCAATCCGGTCGCGGTGGGCCGGGTTCATATTCGCTTGAATTTTAAAGACATAGCCCGTGAACTTCTCATTCGTCGGTTCAACCAGGCCCGATTTACTCATGCGCTCTGTCGGTTTTGGCGCCAGTTCAAGGAAGTTATCCAAAAACGTTTGCACGCCGAAATTGTTAACCGCACTGCCGAAGAAAATCGGTGTCAGCTCTCCAGCACGTACTTTCTCAATATCGAACTGATCGCCAGCTACATCAAGCAGCTCAAGATCCGCTACGAGCTGATCGTGCAAATAGTCGCCTGCCATCTCGCGAATAATCGGATCGTTATAATCATCCGTCTTGCGCACTTCGATGGTGCTGTGATCACTGCCTTGGAATAGCTCGACCTGATTTTTCATCCGGTCATAAACCCCGCAAAGCTCGCGGCCCATGCCAATCGGCCAGTTCATTGGAACCGAACGGATGCCAAGCACGCGCTCCAGCTCCTCCATCAGCTCAAACGGACTTTGACCTTCACGGTCCAGCTTGTTGATGAATGTAAAAATCGGAATGCCGCGTTTACGGCAAACTTGGAACAGCTTGATCGTCTGTGCCTCGACGCCTTTGGCAACGTCAATCAGCATGACCGCGCTATCCGCTGCCGTCAGCGTCCGGTACGTGTCCTCACTGAAATCCTGGTGACCAGGCGTATCCAAAATGTTGACCCGATGACCGTCATAATCGAACTGCATGACGCTGGAAGTAACGGAAATTCCCCGCTGCTTCTCAATTTCCATCCAGTCGGAGGTCGCGTGTCGGCTCGCTTTCCGCGCCTTAACGGAGCCTGCCAGACGAATAGCTCCTCCGAACAGGAGGAGCTTCTCGGTTAGCGTCGTTTTTCCCGCATCCGGGTGAGAGATAATCGCAAAGGTGCGGCGCTTATCGACTTCCAGCTGCAATTCATTGTTTAGCGTTTTGCTCATTGCTTGCCTTCCCTTCATTCATACAGCGCACGGCCTAAAGGCGGTGCGCTGTGGAATATCTTCATTTGAAATTATGCGAAATTGACGTCCAGCCTGCTGCTTACTTGCCGCTGTTCGTAATCCAGATCACTTTGTCTTCTTCCTGTCCATTAACCGGCCACCAGTGGAAGCCATCCGCTGCAAGC
This sequence comes from Paenibacillus sp. FSL H8-0537, assembly GCF_038051995.1. Classification (NCBI taxonomy): domain Bacteria; kingdom Bacillati; phylum Bacillota; class Bacilli; order Caryophanales; family Paenibacillaceae; genus Paenibacillus; species Paenibacillus sp. FSL H8-0537. The sequence continues at coordinate 5,488,505 of NZ_CP150290.1, forward strand.
AGCTTATCCGCCGCTTCCGGACCCCATGAGCCAGCAGGATAAGACCCAAGATCCTTCTTATCCTCGCCCCATGCTTGAGCGATTTTGTCAACAAACTCCCATGCCTGAGCTACTTCATCCCAACGGGTGAAATACGTAGAATCGCCGCGCACCGCATCGTGAATCAGACGCTCATACGCTTCAGGCGTATTCAGGCCGATTTGGCAGCTTTGGCAAAACTCCATAGCCACGGGCTGTACCGAATTATCGGCACCAGGCGTCTTGGCATTGACTTTAATGTAGATGCCTTCCATCGGGTTAACCCGAATGACGAGCAAATTCGGCGCAAGATCATGACGCTGCGCGAACAAGACGTTTTGCGGCATCGACTTGAATTCAATAACAACCTCAGTCGTCTTCACCGGCAGGCGTTTGCCTGTACGGATGTAGAACGGAACGCCAGCCCAACGGAAGTTGTCTACCGCTACTTTAGCAGCGAAATACGTTTCCGTTGTGGATTCCGGATTAACGGAATCCTCTTGACGATAGCCAGTCAGTTCCTTGCCGCGAGCAGAGCCTTCGCTGTATTGAGCGCGAACGACGTTCTCGCGAACCTCATCGCTTGATTTGTAGTTGCGCAGCGAGCGCAGCACTTTAACCTTCTCATCGCGAATATCTTCGCCATGCAGACGGCTAGGCGGCTCCATTGCAATCATCGTGAGCATTTGTAGCATATGGTTTTGACCCATGTCTCTTAATGCGCCAGATTTGTCATAATAGCCGCCGCGATCCTCTACGCCAACCGTTTCCGATAGCGTGATTTGCACATTGGCGATATGATTATTATTCCACAATGGCTCGAAAAATGCATTAGCAAAACGAATAACCTGAATATTTTGCACCATTTCTTTACCCAAGTAGTGATCGATCCGGAAAATTTCCTCTTCCTTGAACACTTGGCTCAGCTGGTCGTTCAGCTTTTGTGCGGATGGAAGATCGTAGCCGAAAGGCTTCTCAATAACGACGCGGCTCCAGCCTTTGCACTCCAGCAGCCCGCCGTCGCGCAGGTTGAAGGACACCGGTCCGAACAGCGCAGGCGCTAGGGCTAAGTAGAACAAGCGGTTGCCTGGAATATCAAATTTCGCTTCCAGCTGTTCCGAAAGCTTGCTCAGCTCGCGGAAGCCATCCACCGTGTTAATATCAAGCGACATATATTCAAAATGCTCGGCAAAACGATTCCAAAGCTCCGCATCATCTGCCTTGTAGCGGCAAAATTCCACGATAGAATCATAAACATCCGAACGGAACTGCTCGTTCGTGCGAGGTCTGCGGGCAAGGCCCACGACCGCAAATTTTTCAGACAATTTTCCTTCTTTATATAAGCTGAACAGGGCAGGGAACAATTTGCGCTTAGCTAGATCGCCTGTTGCTCCAAACAAATAATATACGGCGCCTTGCGGCGATAGCGTTTCGGGATTCGTATTTTGCTCCATATTCCTCATTCTTTCCTATGAATTTTTATACGTCTTTGCATGGTATGTAGTTTAACATATTAATCCTGAAACTGCTACGCAATCCACCATAAAAAAAACTAATACCGATCGTTATTTCTCCTGATTCCATCACAATATTTCATCTATTGCGAGGCGCTGTAATCGCCTGAAATCAGCGGGATTCCGATCACGACCGCAAGCTTTCCCGTATCCGTTCCTTTATGCACCGCGACCTGCATATTCGCCTCCTTGCCGCCGGTCTTTACAGAAGCTTTAAGCCCTCCAGTGAAAAAGCTTTCACTTACCGTCCCAGCATCATCATACCGGTCCACCTGCTGGGCAGCTGCAAGCTGCGCAAGCCTCTCCGCCACATTATTATATTCTGTCAAGCCTCTGATGGTTATTCCTCCATCATAAGAAATATTTGTCCTTCTCATAGCGGACTCAATATGATCAATAGCTGAAAGCAGTTTATGCTGATCCGCTTGTTTGCTTGGTTCTGGGGAAAAAAGCACAAGCATCTGCTGCTGTCCTTGCCCCGCTGACGCCGTCACACTCATGGACAGCTTGCCGTCTAATTCCGGCAGCAGGATGCTCAGTTCGCCTTCCGCATCGCCTTCGTAGCTTGGAAACAGCTGCTCCCGCAGTTTAGCCGCCTCTCCGCTGGCGTACCAGCGCAGCGTCCAGCCTGCTCCTGGCGCGCCCGACTCCAGCAGCCCATCGCTCCAGCTCCACAATTGCTTCATGTCATGCTGAAGCAAGCTGCCCTCCGCTTGCCCTTCCGTCGTCAGCTTGTCCTGATTAACGAGCGCCCATATCGCGCCAAAAATCAGTACCAATGCTGCTGCCAGCACGCCGATCCGGCTGCGCCGTTTTATTTTTCCCTGTTCCGTGTACCTGTTCAGCTTTGCCATCGAACACATCAGCCTCCTTGGCCTACATAACCTGCCAAATCGTAGGTAACGCTTCCATTTTACATGAAATTCCATAAAAGAACAGGATCGATATATTTATTTTTGCCTGCCTTTCCTTGAGCCTCTAGCCTTACGGTTCCGACTGCCGTTCATATAAAATCGCGATTGCTGTTTGATTTAGGCAGAAAAAGGGGAATTTATAGAAGATAGGCTGTTTTCTTCTCATCTGGGTAAACATCCATACACATCCGCCTTTAGGTGAATATACTGCTTGCAAAAGCATGAAGCCTATAGGAGGGAACTCGTACATGGAACAGATTTATCCCCTTGAAGAAAGCGTCATATCACGTTTTTGCGGAATGCCCGTCTGTATAGTGACCCATGATGGCGCAAGGCATATCGGGGTGTTAAGCCACTGCCGGGGCGGCAAGCTTACGCTGAATGAAGAGCCTGGCGCGCAGACACTGGCCGAAGCTGAAGCACCTAAAGCCGGGAAGGCCAAAGGCAAGCCCAAGGGCAAAGCAAGCAATAAAACCAAAGAAAAAGCCGCTCAAACCCAAGCTTATCCTTATGATCCCTACTATTATAATTATAATCCGGGGTACTACTCGCCGTTTGGCGGCGCGTTCGCCATCGATCTTGCCCTGATTGCCTTTTTGTTCCTGCTTTTTTAATTAATCAACATTCGACAGCAATTTTCAGCAGTATTTGCGGCTGTCATCCCTTATGCTAGCTAAGGAAACCGATTTAAGGAGGTTATTGAAATGTCCATCCGCCCTATCGAACGCACAAACCGGAGAACCGTCTTCGAGCCTATACAGCGCATCACGCCTTACGCCAGTTATCCCTACAGAGATATGGAGTTTCAACGGCCTCCCGAGCACGATTTTGACTGGAATGATCCTTATCGCGAAGCTGCCGGCCATGCGGCCGTCTGGCTCGAACAATATAGACAAGCCCACAAAGAGGTGCAAGTCATTGCTCTCAAAATCCGCAATGATTTCAACGAGCGCTGCCTTGTCGAACAGCTGACTAAGCTGACGGGCGTCATGAATCGCCTGCAGCAAGCATTCGTCCAGGTAGCCCGCTACATTAAGCCATCGCTATGGGATCGTGCGCAGCAGGCCATGAACCATCATGCGGCGGAGCTGGTTGGCTTTATTCGCGACGACGTCACAAGCCGCTGGATGCTGCGTCCTGCCATTGCCGCTTCCATCTACCGCGAGTACCCGCTGTCAGGCCAGCATTTGTATCGCCAGCTTCTAGGCCCCTATGGGCTAATGACGACGCTTCTGCAGGCCTTGTCGCTCGGCGGCGACGAAATCCGGACAACTGATCTTTTGAAAAATAATGCTGAGCGCACGCAGCCATACGCCACCTACTACAGCTCGATGAAAATGCATTATCCGCTTCCCCCAAGCGGATTGCTGTTGAACGATGAAGGCTAACCAATAAATTTCATCCAATCATTTTCAACCTATAAATGCCAAAAAAATAAGCAAGGAAATTGCCCCCTATTCGGCAATTCCTTGCTTATGTGCGTATATGGCAGCCTGTGTCCGGTCATCTACGTCAAGCTTATTGAAAATGTTCGTAATATGAAACTTCACGGTTTTCACCCCAATGAACAGCTCATCCGCGATTTCCTGATTTGACATCCCCTGTGCGACTCGCTTCAGCACATCCATCTCGCGGTCGGTTAGATCATCGTGCAGCGGAGCTACGACGGGCTGCTTAGGCTGGCGCATGCGGCTCATCATCTTGGCAGCTACTTGCGATTCCAGCACCGATTGTCCGCGTGCAGCCGCACGGATCGCATCCGCAATTTCGTTCGCACGGGATGTTTTCAATAAATAGCTGAACGCACCCGCTTCAATGACCGGATACAGCTTGCTGTCATCTAGATAGCTCGTAAGAACGATGACTTTGCAATCCGGGTACAATTCCAGCAGCTTCGCTGTCGTCTCCACGCCATCCATGCCATCCATCACCAAATCCATCAGCACAACATCCGGCTTATATGATTGTGCCATACGTATACCGTCATACCCGTTGCTTGCTTCACCGACTACTTCAATACCATCTTCCGTATCCAATACGGCAGCAAGGCCAATTCTCACCATCTCGTGATCATCTACCAGCAGCACTTTTACGGGTACAGCTAATTGTTCCATCGACTCCACCTGGCTCCCCACTTTCGTTCTCTTCAATATTTAATCATTTATGTCCAGCGGCACCGTAATATGAATCAGCGTGCCTTCTCCAAGGCGTGATGACATATACAGCTTGCCGCGAAGCTCGTTAATCCGCTCCTCCATCGTCAGCAAGCCGTAGGAGGTCTTCTTCTTCTGCTCCAGATCAAAGCCTACACCGCTATCTTGAAGCACCATGCAGACAGCTCCATCTTCCCGATAAAGTCTTATGTTCATTGTATCCGCTTTGGCATGTCTAAGTGTATTGGACAAAGCTTCCTGCGCAATTCGGAACAAATGATCCTCCGCAGCCGGCTTCATCGTTATGGAATCATCCAATGACAATTCAATGGTCATCGGCACTTTTTCCTTAAGCTCTCCAACGAGCAGCGCCAGTGCTTGAGCGAGATTTTTCCCATCGAGGTGCACGGGCCGCAAATGAAGCAGCAGCGCTCTCATCTCCGACTGCGCAACAGAAGCCATCTCTTCAATTAGCTGGACCTGCCGGCGCGCCCGCTCCCAATCGCGCTCAATCGTGCGGCTGACCGCTGTCGCCGTCATCGAGATTGCAAACAGCTGCTGGCTGACCGCATCATGCAGCTCCCGCGCAAGCCGCTGCCGTTCTTCAATAACCGCAGAAAATTTAACCTTCTCCGTCCATGCATCGTCCTGATCTTCACGCTTTAGGCTTTCCGAATGCTCATCATGTTCAGCCGAATCAATGGTCACCGGATAGTTTCGCCTAAGCTGCTGCTCGGTAAGCCGCTTAATGACCTCGCGCAGCTTCGAATTTTGCAAATAATTGTTTAAAGCTACAATCGCCATTGCCACACCTGTAACAGCGAGCCCAATAACCGCCCATTTCGCCTGCAGCGTATATAAATTCACATAACCGATGCCTTGCAGCATAATAACTGCGAGGCTAAGTATAATCAGCAGCCAGAGGAACGATTCCGTTAGGTTTTTGCGCCGATTGGCTGCGTCCCGTCCATTACGCTGGTCGCCCAATTTCTGCTGATGGTGGCTTCGCAGCTGGGGCCTGTGATCCTGTTGCGCAATAGGCTGATCTCCTTGCAAGGGCTTCTCTTCGGGCAACCTGCTCACTCCTTAAACGACAAGCAAGAAGGAGCAGACCGGGTTGCCCGGTCCGCTCTCTTCTCATCCTGCGGGTTCTATTATTCCTGTGGTGCTTTATCCAGCTTCAGCTTGTTTTTGAGCGCATCCAACTGCTCATCCACTTTAAGCTGTTTTTCGGCTTCTACTGCATTAAAAGGTGCAGCCGTACCGCTGTAGGAATACGGTGTGCGCAATACATCCGCTTCCGCTTCCATTTGCAAAATTTTCTCTTCCATCCGGTTAAAGCCTCTGGAAGCTGTACCTTTATCAATGGTATTCGTCGTCGTCAATTGAGCAATATGCTTTTGCGCTTTCGCGACTTGAGCACGGGATGCCAGCTCATTACGCTTGTTGCGAAGCTGATAAAACTCGTCTTTCAGCGCATGCAGCTGCTGAGTCAGCTCCTCTGCTTGCGTTTTGGATTGAGCATACAGCTCCGTGTACTCAATTACTTTTTGATCGAAGAACAATTTCTCTTCCAGCAATTTGCGGGCAAGCTGCTCCTGGTCATTGCGAATAGCTGCCTCTGCTTTCGACTCACGGTCAGCTGTGCTGCGAACAGCTTCCTCCAAACGCTGCTTCATGCGGCGCTCGTTGGCGATTTGCTTCGCTACTGTAACCTCTGCCGAATGAATTTCCGCTTCCATGTCACGCAGGTACTGATTGAGCATCACAACCGGATCCTCCATTTTGTCCAATACCTCATTCACCGATGCTTTCGTCATATCTTTCATTCTTTTGAAGATTCCCATAATTATAACTCTCCCTTCTCGTGTTTGGCTAATTTTGCGCGTAACTCATCGATTTCTTTGCGAAGTGCCTTTTTCTCCAAATCCTCAAACATGCTGTCAAATTGCGACGAGGATGGGCTTGGTGCTGTCGGTGCATTTTGGCCGTTCCATTGCTGCTGTGGGCCTTTCGTGAATGAGCCTTGGAATTGCGAGCCGAAGTTTTGGTTTCCACCAGCACCGCCGCTGCCATAACCTTGGCCATTGCCTTGTGATCCTGGTCCGCCATTACCGTAACCATTTCCATAGCCGTTGCCGAACCCATTTCCGAAGCCGCCATTGTAATAAGGAGGTTCTTTAGGAACGACCAGACCAGCCAGTAAGTAGATAAAAATGACGATTCCGCTCGAGAAGATGGTCACTACGATGAGTAAAATTCTGAGCAGTGTTGCATCTATATTGTAGGCTTCGGCAATCCCGCCGCATAAGCCGAATAGTTTGCTGTCTCGTGTCGAACGGTATAGTTTCTTCATATCAATCAGCCCTCCTTCTGCAGCTTCCTTTTGAGCTGCTCCAACTCTTGCTCGATTGCCGATTGAATCGAATGGCCTGCTTCAGTAGCGAACTCTCTGCCCATTCGGCGCAAATCGTGCAAGCTCTTCGCTTCCAGCTCCATGTTGCTGATGTTGTCTTCGAGCCTTCTGAACATGCTGCCAGGCTGCGCGCCTTGCTCGCCAATTCCGCTAAACCGTGCATTCATTCGCTGCTGCAACCTTAGCGATTCCATTCTTGCTGCATAATATTCACGTCTATCATAAACCGATTGGTATTCACTGCGCATTTCACGAAGCTGTTCTTCAAGGCCGAGCGTATTCAATCTGCTTTGCTCGTACAAATCGCGGTATTGCGCTGCGCGCTCCTCGCTGCTTGCCTTCTCGTGAAGCGCCAGTCTTGCCAGCTGCTCCTCGCCTGCCTTCAAGGCAGTCATCGCTTGCTGCTCACGCTTTTCCTTCTGCTGCTCAGCTTGCAGCCATTGAATCTTCAAGTGGTTGGTGTGCCCTGTATATTGCTCATACAAGCGCTCCGCCTGCAAAATATCTTCCCTTGTCGACCAGAGAAACTGGTCAATCAGCTTAACGGGATCCTCTGCTTTTTCCAATCGTTCATTTAGTGTAGCAACCGTAATGTCGCGAACTCTGCGCATAATGCTCATTGGCTTCCCTCCTTAATCTCCATCTATATTTGATTAGTAACCGCGATAGCTGCTTTTTCTCAGAAGCGAAACGCCGTATACAACGAGTCCAACTGCCAAGACCAGCAGGATCAAGCCTGAAAATTTTGCAAACACGCCGAGTGCGCCGATCGTTATGAGAATGCCTCCGATCCATTTCTTATTGTTGCTCCAGCCGAGAACACCTAGGCCGATCAGAATGAAAGGGAACAGGAAGCCGATTAATCCGCCAAGATGTACGCCGAGAAATTTGAGAACGATGAAGCTTCCTACTACGGCCAGGATAACACCAAGTAATTTTTGATTTGCCATTTGTTTGTCACCGCCTTCCAGATTGTATTTTGTGAAATGCTGCAATACCCAATCGTTTGTTAGTTCCTTGCGTTTCTTGCTTCGTTTGTTGCGGTGCTGCTTATGTACTTATTGTAGGTTGTTTTGCATGTTTCTAAAATGGACCTGCGGCTGTTTTTACACTAGACCTTGGTCGGGGAGGCATGCCGTACCGCAGTCTTAGTGCGGTTTTTCATGCAAAAAAACAAGCCAACAGCCCCCTCGACTTGAGGAGGCTGCCAGCTTGCTTGAATTACGTTGTGTGCCGGTATTTTTTTAAAATACAGGAAAGGATATCGTAACGCTATCCTTTCTCTGTATTTCTCGGACTGAAACGCGCCGCGCCGCCAGAGGACGGCTTTCGGCCGTTTCACCTTTATTTGCTAGCTAAAAACTTGTCAAACTGGCTTTGCTTCTCAGCAATGATTTTTTCGATGCCTGCGGATTTCAGCTTCGCTGTATATTCCGGCAGTACTTTATCGACATCGACCGAGCCTGTTTCAAGCGCCGTCAAATACTGTTTGTCGACGTTGACAACTGCGCCGATTTCCGCTTTTAGAGACTCGCCGTCGAAGACGAAGCCAAGGCCAGGGGAAACTTTGGCATTTTGGTTAAACTCTTTGAATTTCTCCCACTTGTTCGGGTCCTCTGTTTCCCACACATAGTTCAGGAACTGGCTGCCGAACATCCAAGCTGCGCCTGGGTTGTAGTTTTTCGTATTATCGGTGGATTTAATCACTTCATCGCTAACCTTCGCATAGTGGTCATTCTCGATACCGAAGTTAAGCAGATTGTTGACAAATTTGTCCGAGTGAAGCAGATTGATGAACATCATAGCGCGAGCAGGATCTTCCGAAGTGGAAGAGATACCTAGCATCGAGCCGGCTGTTTCCGAAGTCGCAATTGTCTTCGTGTTCAGCTCCAGTTGTGCTAGCTTGCCAGTCATGCCCGTTTGGTTTTCAAGCTCTTTATCCTTGCCCGGCTTCAGCGACGAAGTCATCGAGAACACATTGCCTGCTTTCATGGCATCGTAGTTCATCGTTTGGTTCGTTGCTGCGTCGCTGTTAATATAGCCTTTTTTGAAAAAGTCGCGAGTCAGCTTGAGCGTATCCACATAACGTGCCACGTCATAGTTAGCTTTAACCATCGTGCCATCTTCGTCTTTCAAAATAATGCCCGGGATGGACGTATCGCCCAGTGCGTCATAATTGCCGAAATAATGCGAGTTGAACGTCTCGCCGTCTTTCAAATAAAGAGGTGTCAATTCTGGGTGCTTCTCTTTTACAACTTTGTATACGTTGTCAAGATCAGCGATCGTTTTTACTGCGGTCATATCAATGCCCAGTTCATCGGCAATGTCTTTGCGGTAAATGATGCCGCCTTGCGCCGCAAGCTCTTTATTCGTTGGAACGCCGTAGTTTTTGCCGTTGATTTTCGCGCCTTCCAAAAATACCGGATCAAGCGTTTTCAAAATATCTTGGCCATTTTCTTTCAGCAGATCACCCAAATCAATGAATGCGCCTTTTGCAACGTTAACGGCATGCTTATTCCATTGCGCTGTGAAAATAATATCAACCTTTTGACGCGAAGCGATCATTAGATTGATTTTATCATCCCAAGGACCCCAATCGATTGGCATTAAATCAATGGAAGCATTGATTTTATCCTTCAAATATTCGTTGAGCTTGGCTTCTACCTTCGCTTCATCCGCCTGAGGAGCACCTGTGTACACGAGTTTAATCGTATACGGCTCCAAAGCCGCAGCTCCATTGTCTGCTGGTGTTGCCGTCTCGGATGCTGCCGGGCTTGCCGATGCTTCCCCTGCATTGCTTGGTGAAGCATTTCCATTCGTCGCACCACTGCCGCCGGAACAAGCATTCAGCAATAAAGCAAAAGTGAGCATCGTGGTGGTAACGCCAAGCACTCCCTTATTTGTTCTAATCATATTCCCTTTGACCTCCCCAAAAAAATGATAAATCTATGCTTGCACCGGCATTGATCCGGTTACAGCCCTTAGCAGGCAGAGCCTGCCGTCAGCCTTTTACAGCACCGACGGTCAAACCCTTTACAAAATACTTCTGGAAGAACGGGTAAGCGAATACGATTGGTCCAATACCCATAATCGCCATAGCCATACGCACCGTTTCATTCGGGAACGAAACTTGGCCCCCTGCTGCGGCAATAGCCGATGCCGCGTTGCTGTTGCTCGCCAGAAACTGGATGTTTAGCAGCATTTTGTACATGAGATATTGGATACTCAGCGTCTTGTCATCGGTTATGAAGACGAGGCTGAGGAACCAATCATTCCAGTAGTTGACGGTGCTGAAGAGCGCAACGGTTGCCAGCACGGGCAGCGAAAGCGGCGTGACGATACGGAAAAATATCAGCATCTCGCTCGCTCCGTCGATTTTGGCCGCTTCTAGAATCGCTACTGGGATCGTCGACTGGAAAAACGTGCGAATGACGAGCACGAAAAACGCAGAAACGAGCAGCGGCAGCACAAGTGCCCAAATGTTATCCCTCAGATTCAGCATATTCACGTAAACGAGATACCAAGGTACCAGACCACCGTTGAACAGCATTGTGAAGAAAATGAAGAAGGTGAAAAACTTGCGATGCGGAAAGTCCGTCCGCGAAATCGGATACGCATACAGCGCCATAATAATGAGGCTGAGAATGGTACCAGCGATCGTTACGAAGATCGTAACGCCGTAAGAGCGTAAAATTTGCTGCCAATCGGTAAACAGAAACTTATAGGCGGTAAAATCGATTTGATTCGGAATGAAGCTGTAGCCTTTCGTCAGCACATCCTGCTCATTCGATAGTGATACCATGACGATTAGAAGAATCGGCAGCAGACAAGCGATCGTATACAGCATGAACCCAATGTTGATAATCGTGTTTGCTGTAGGCGAAATCGAGTTGAACGGGTTCGAGCCCGATTTGCTCATTTCAGTTTGCATAGTGTTTGTTTCCTCCCATTCTTATCCTTGCTCTAAAACAATGCGCTGTCCTTGTCGACTCGGCGAACGAACCAGTTCGACAGGAATACGAGTATGAAGCCGACCAACGATTGGTACAGCCCAGCTGCTGACGATAAGCCTATATCGCCCATTGCAATAAAGGTGCGGTAAACGTACGTGTCAATAACGTTCGTTACCGGGAACAAAGGACCCGACTCGCGCGGCACTTGGAAGAACAAACCGAAATCCGCATAAAATACCCGTCCAATTTGCAGCAGCGTCAGTACGATAATCGTTGGCATAAGCAGCGGAATCGTCACACTTTTGATTTGCTGCCATTTGCTGGCGCCGTCTATCGTTGCCGCTTCGTAATATTCGTCGTCGATGCCGATAATAGCCGCTAAATAAAGCACGGTGTAATAACCGACGTTTTTCCACGTATTAATAATCGGTAGCAGGAACGGCCATATTTTCGTCTCGAAATACCACTGCAGCGGCTCAAGTCCAAGCCATTTCATAATGGAGGTATTTACGAAGCCATGCGTATCATGCAGGAATCCGTAGACCAAATAACTGACTACGACCATCGATAAAAAATAAGCTAGGAAAATGACCGCTTGATGAAACTTCGCCATCAGCTTGTTTTTCATCTCATTGAGCATAATCGCAAATGCGACTGGCACAATCATATTCAGAATAATGAACGAAATGTTGTAAAGCAGCGTATTTCTCGTAATAATCCAGGCATCTGATGTTTTAAACAAATACTTGAAATTGTCGAACCAGACCCAAGGACTATTAATAATCCCATCAGCATAATTGACGTTTTTGAATGCGATGACGGTTCCTAACATCGGAATATAGTTGTTGAAAATCAAAAACAATACTCCAGGAGCCATCATGACATAGAAGATCCAATATCTTCTCATGTTGGTAGCGAGCGTCATATTTTCATCCTTTCTCCATCCCTCTCTATGTTTAAATTGTAATGAAAAACGGAGCCTCTCATCTATCGGCTCCGTGACTGTATTAACGCTATAATGACTTATTTTAGTAGCATGGTGAAAAAGAGACTCCACTGCATGAGAAGGTTTGCTTTTTCACCACACTTCTAAATATGCTGTACCTTTTTGCGATATTCCTGCGGAGTGAGGCCTGTCTCTTTTTTGAACAGCTTGGAAAAATGGGAAAAGTTCGAATAGCCAATCATAACCGCAATATCGCTAATTTTCGTATTCGTCTTCTCCAGCTCTTCCCGGGCGCGGGCGATTCGCATTCTGACGAGATAATCCGTCAACGAATGCCCCGTCTCCCGGCGGAACAGCCGCGACAAATACGCCGGATTCAAATAGACGGCCTCCGCCGCATGCTCGCGGCTGAACTGCTCGTCCAAGTGCTCCTCCATATAACGCTGCACCTTGGATACGACCTGCGATACGTCCTTGCCAGCCGTTCCGGCATAATCCGTTAGCTGCATGCATACTTGATGCGTCCAGCTGCGCATGCGCGGTAGCGACTTCATGACTTGCTCACCGGCTTCCCATTCACGTTTGGCGAACACGTCAGTTATAGCGACCCCCTGCTTGCCGAGCCACTGGAATACCATATTCATAAAGCCGAAGTAAAACGAGGCAAGCTGCGTATAATCACCGTTGCTGTGCTGCAAATGATCAAAATGCTCATCTATTCGCAGCAGCAGCTCCGCCCGCTTGCCCGGCGCAAGCAGCATCGCCCAATCGGTAAAGGGCAGCGGCTGAGAAGCTATCGCTGTGCTCGTCGCCTGGCCGCTCTGGCTGCTTTCGTGTATGACGGCACAGGCCGCATTCACATTGCTGCGCTCCAGATCAAGCAGCCGCTGTACGCTGCCGCGTAGCTGCTGCGCAACGGTCGCGGTGCCGATATAGCAAGACAGCTGGCAATGCAGCAGACCACGTGCCTGCTGGATAAAATTTTTGCAGCGATCGGCAATCGCCTGCTCGTCTTCCTCATTACTATAGAAGAGAGCATACAAAATACCGTTTCCGTCATGCACAATATGTCCGGGCTTGCCGCCTAGAACAAGCTCGGCCGCTGCATTTTTCACCCCATAGGTCATAATTTCCTCATCGCGCGCCGACCATTCTTCCCGCCAATGCTCAATGCTGATCAGCACCGCTCGAATTTCGCTATCCGCGCGCAGCGGTATGCCGTACGTTTCCATTGAAGAGTCCAAGTGCACGGGGGCAGCGGAAACCCGGTAATGCAGCATATCCTGCCAAAAACGCTCAATAAGCGCAGGCCGCTGCTTGTTCCACTGCTCATAATAATGGCTGTAGGTGCTGCGGATTTCTTCAAGCTCCTCCAGCTCCACAACCTTCTCAATCGCGTTATGAATGCAGGTCTTCAGCACCTCGTGATCGACTGGCTTCAGCAAATAATCGAAGCAATCGAGCTGCACCGCCTGCTGCGCGTATTTGAAATCCGCATGGCCCGTCAAAAACACAGTGACGGAGGAAGGGGAATGCTCATTGACCCACTCCAATAGCTGAATGCCGTTCAAATCAGGCATGTCAATATCCGACAGCACAATATGCACCTTCTCCTGCAGCAGCACTTCCTTCGCTTCCTCCGCATCGCAGGCGGTAAACAGCTGGCCTATCGGCACATCCGACCAATTAATGCCCTGTACAATGCCGCGAACGGCAATATCCTCATCATCTACAACTAGCAAATTATACATTCGTAATTAGCTCCTCTTCCCCCACTGGGAATCGAATGGTAACGGCAGCGCCGCCTTCTTCAATATTTTTGAACGTAATAGTTGCCCGTTCGCCATAAATTAATTGCAGCCGATGGATGACATTCATAATGCCGAGCCTGCTCGTCTCCCCTTCAACAAGCGGGATTTTGCGCTGCAGCAGTTCCAGAACCGGTTCCGCGAAACCCGTTCCGTTGTCGGTAATCGTCAAATAAAAACCGCCATCCTTCTGCGTCTCCACTCCAATATGAATGATGAATGGCTTGCGGCGATTTTTGAATCCGTGAATAATAGCATTTTCCACAAAAGGCTGCACAATCAGCGCCGCGACCTTGTAGTTTTTCACAAATTCCGGTACGTCATATGTAAATTGCAGCTTGTCCGGGAACCGCATTTTCTGAATCGTAATATAGTTGTCGATATGATCCAGCTCTTCGCTGAGCAAAATCATGTCGCGGTTCGAACGCATAATAAAGCGGAAATAGTCGGCGAGATGCAGGGACATTTTTTTCACCGATTCTGTATCGCCCAGCGCCGCTAAATTATAAACAATATTTAGACTGTTCATATAAAAATGCGGGTTAATCTGCGCTTGCAGCTGCCGCAGCTCTCCCTGCTTGACGCGCAGCTGCTCCTCGTAAACGTCAATTTTGAGCGTCGTAATTTGCTCGGCCATTTTATTGAAGGTGTTGCCGAGAAAAGCAAACTCCAGCGACTGCCCCGACTGCTTCGCCTCAAGACGGACATCGAGCTGGCCGATGGCGATTTTCTTCATCCCGAGCATCAGCTCGCGAAGCGGCTTGAACAGCATATTGCGCATAAACAGCAAATAAATGCCCAGCAGCAGCAGAAAGCCGAACGGCGCAAGCAAGGCTGCATTTTGGAAAATAATTAGGCTTTTCAGCAGCGTCTGTTCCGGCACCAGTACCCGATACGCAATATTGGCCAAGCTGCTGTCGCGGTTCAGCACCAAATACGACTCTTTCGTCTCCGGATCGACGACGGAACCCGGCGACTCCGCAGTTGCAGCAGACTTTCCACTAAGAAGCCGCGGCGCTTGTTCAGTCAATGCCTGGGCGGACTGATTGGCATCACGCAAATAAATGCCATTGTTGCCGATGTCGCCATCGCTCCATTGAATCGCCAGCAGCCGCTCCAAATCCTTCACTCGAATGATGCCACCGACGTAGAGCCCATCTCTAACTTCAATAAAGTTAATGAGAAAATAATGCCCGGGCATTCGCTCGTCAAATTTGACCTCCCACGTTTCGGGATCATTGTGGGGCGCTTGGCCGCCCTTCGTCATCTGGATCATATTTTGCTTAATGATTTGCCGCGCATCCTCATACACCGCATTATCCGTGCCAAATATTATGTCCCGCTCATGATAGACGAAAATGCTGTCCAGCAAGCTGTACACGCCAACGTCCCGATTCAGCTTGGAATCGATCTGCACCTTCGTGAGCATATACCAATCACTATCCATCGGAAACGAGGTGAGCAGGCCGACATCGGAATCAAGCACCGACATCTGATACAAATATTCATTGATTTCCTCCAGATTCTGATCCATCTGGCCGCCGAATATATCCAGCGTATTGCGATACGTCTCCGAAACCTTCTCCCGTACAATTGTTTTCGCATACATATTGTTAATAAGCATGTATACGACAATTGGGAGCATAACGCCCATAAAGCCAATGATCAGCTTCGTTTTAATCGATTGCCCAAACCTCATAGGCCGCAATCCTCCCAAATTAATCTACTAATTACTCCTATATTACCATTGAAAGGCTTTTCTTTGAATCATAATCTATTATGTAAAAGAGCCCTCTTCCCCTTGGGATCGCCACTCCCAGCCTAGTTGTCATTCGATTCGATTATTTAAGAAAAAAGCAGCTATTAATCCGCCGAAAATGTGTCGAATACTGTAGAAAAAAGGCATTTTAAATGTTATCTTTGAGTTAACCTGGAACTTTGATTAAAAGTCTCAGAATTAAAGGGGGACAACCTTATGTTTCTCAAGGATGCACAGACAAAAAAGACGACAGCCTTGCTAGAAGAAGCTAGAAAACGCTCCGAGCTATTTTTACAGCATGATTTTTCACCATTCGAGGTGCCTGCTATAAATTCGGACGAAACGAAAGCCATTATAGAGCATTTTAATGCTGCCCTACAGATGGTAATCAAGCAAGCCGCAGACGCAGAGCTTCGTTTACAGCTTGTAACAGCGGCTATCCAAGTTGGACTATGGGATATGCAGGTCATTGCCGGAGATCCGGTCAATCCGAAAAACACGTTTATTTGGAGCGATGCCTTTCGTAAAATGCTAGGCTATCAGAATGAGGCTGATTTCCCGAATGTACTGGACAGTTGGTCATCCAAGCTGCACAAAGAGGATCATGACTGGGTACTCGCTGCATTTGCCAACCATTTGAATGATAGAACCGGAACCGTCCCGTATGATCTGGAATACCGCTTGCTGCTGAAAAACGGCCAATATCGCTGGTTCCGTGCGACGGGCACGACGGTAAGAGACTCGAAGGGCGTTCCGCTCCGCGTTGCTGGCGCTTTATTCGATATTCATGACAAGAAAATGAAGGATCAGGAGACTGCCGCTCTCGTTACGCGCTACGATCTGATCAGCCGCGCTTTAATCGAAGCTCCTTGGGATATGACGGTCGTCGCTGGCGATGTGGTCAATCCAAATAATGAATTTTGGTGGTCGCCCCAATTCCGCAAAACGCTTGGCTTTCAAGACGAGAGCGACTTCCCTAACGTCTTCAGCAGCTGGAGCAGCCGGCTTCATCCCGATGATGCGGAACGGACGATTAAAGGATTTGCGGACCATATGAACGATTACAGCGGTAAAACGCCATATGACCTGGACTATCGCTTAAAGTTAAAAAGTGGCGAGTATCGCTGGTTCCATGCAGGTGGAGAAACAGTCCGGGATTCGAGAGGCGTTCCACTTCGGGTTGCCGGCACGATTCGGGATGTTACCTATGAGAAAAATAAAGATGATATCGTCAAGCTGATGAATGAGAAAACCCAGCAGCTTTCACAATCGATTTTGGATATGGTCAAAGGGATTAACAATGTCACAACCCAGGCGCAGGAGCTCGCCGTTGCCCAAGAGCAATCGACCGAAGCCGCCAATCACGCCAAAAACAGTGCCGACGAGACAAAAAATATTTCTAATTTCATTAAAGAAATCGCCAATCAAACGAATCTATTGGGCCTCAATGCTGCGATCGAGGCAGCACGTGCTGGCGAGCTGGGCCAAGGCTTTTCGGTCGTGGCCAATGAAGTGCGCAAGCTGGCCGTCCACAGCGCCGATGCAACCGTCAACATTGAAAACAGCTTGAACACGATGAAGGATTATATCGAGGAAATTCTCCAGCACATTCATAATATGGCTAGCTTAACGCAGACGCAGGCTGCCCTGACCGAGCAGGTCAACGCCTCGATGGATGAAATTAATGACATGTCGCAGTCGCTGGTCGATATTGCGAAGACGTTGTAGGTTCAAAGTCTTTAATCCATATAAAAAGACGATTCCCTCTCCTTTTTTAAAGGGGCGGGATCGTCTTTTTTCTGCTTATATGCTGCAAATCTTATCTGAGCCGCTTATATATGGGCAAAAGCTCTAAAAGGCTGGTACTCCATCGTGCCGATTAGAGCTTTCACGCTGTCATGCTCCCAGAAGCCAAAATCATTATTGACATAAAGGGCGTTATTTTTACGATAAAAAATTTCTGAGTCGCTAAACGTCAAAAGGGCATCCGAGCCCACCGTTTCGAGAAGGCTGAACACCATTTGGAGCATCAGTTCGCAAGCCTCCGGCTCTGTATCGTACGAATTGTAAAGCTTAAAGCTCACATGCTGCTTGTATACGAATTCATCCTCCAAATAGTCAGAGTCCCATCCAAATGACATATCGAGCGTATCGACTATGGTCACCGAAAATCCGATTCTTTCATTAAACTCATCGATTCGAAATCCATTGGTTAGCGGAACCAGTTGCTCGGCTACAAAGCCCAATTGCTTTAAAACCTTTGTTACCATCGACTGTGTCAACAACCGCTCCTCAAACATTAAGGAATATTGCAGTGCCATAAATTCCCCTCCGCTTTATTGATATCAGCATCCTACATGCATCATAACAAATAGCTCTGAACGGATTCTGACCGGAGCACTTCAATAGGAAAAAGTTTCTTTTACCAGCGTACCTGTTGTTGACGCTTCCCTTATTCTCCTTTACTATAGAAAATAGTGGATTGATAATGATTTTCATTATAATTGGAGGCTTGTTCAAATGTCAGAATCCTTGGAATTATTTGATGTAACGATTATTGGTGGAGGCCCTGCGGGCATGTACACTGCTTTCTATAGCGGAATGCGCGATTTGAAAACTAAGCTGATTGAAGCTCAAAATGAGCTTGGCGGCTTTCTGCACACATACCCGGAGAAAATGATATGGGACGTCGGCGGCATTCCACCGATGCGCTGTGACAAGCTGATTGCCTGGCTGGAGCAGCAGGCGCGCACATTTGACCCCACTCTCGTGTTCAACCAAAAAATCGTAGGAGTGGTAAAACAAGAGGACGGGAATTTCCTGCTTACCTCGACAACTGGCGAGCAGCATCTATCGCGTACGGTCATCGTGACCGTAGGCCGAGGCATTACGCAAATTCAGAAGCTTGATATTCAGGGCGCTGACCGCTACGAGGTAACGAATCTGCATTACACCATTCAAGAGCTGATATCGTTCCGCGGTAAAAGAGTGCTGATCTCCGGCGGCGGCAATTCCGCAGTCGATTGGGCGAATGAGCTTACGGGCATCGGGGCAGAGGTTATCGTTATTCACCGCCGCGATCAGTTCAAAGCGATGGAGAAGCATGTCGCGGATATGATGGCAACCGCCGATGTGCGTACGCCTTATTTCGTCAGCCAGCTGAACGGACAAGGCGAGACGATTCACAGCGTTACGATTACTAATGCCGAGACGGGCGAAACGGAGGTGCTCGATGTGGATGCGGTAGTCGTCAACCATGGCTATACGAGCGACTACGGCCCGATTGCAGAATGGGGCATTGAGCTGGGCGAGTGGGCAATCAACGTCAGCAACCGTCTGGCAACGAATGTACCGGGCATTTTCGCCGCTGGCGACTGCGTGCACTATGACAGCAAGGTGAGACTGATTGCCGGAACGTTTACCGATGCCGTGCTTGCCCTGAACAGCGCTAAGCTATACATGGAGCCGGAAGCGGATCATTACGCCTACGTTTCCTCCCATAATGTACGCTTCAAGGAACGTAATAAACAGCTGCATATCGCATCTCTCCAATCGTAAGGCTGTCCATAGCATAAACTGAATCTTATTGTTGCTAAGCCCCTGTCCGGCTTTATAACCGGATAGGGGCTTTTGCGTATAACGTCTGCCTTCGGCTTATTAAATGATTAGGAGAGCCACTCTAGAAACTCAAGGCGGTTTCCAAAAGGATCGTTTAAGTAGAAGCGTTTAACGCCTTCATCTGCCCTAGCCTCGTCGTCGATCACTTGGATGTGGTGCTGAAGCAAATGATCGCGCAATTCCTCTAGGCTCTGTACGTGGAAGGCAGGATGGGCTTTCGTTGCTGGGACAAAATCCTGCTGTACGCCAATGTGTACTTGATGGGTGCCGCACTGAAACCAGACCCCGCCGCGTTTTTTCAGCATTTCCGGCTTTGGAATTTCCGTCCAACCTAATATACCGTTAAAAAAGCTCCTTGCCTCTGTTTCGCAGCCTTCCGGGGCTGCAAGCTGAATATGGTCAATGCCATAAAAATGATAAGCCATATATTTCGCCTCCTGTTTCATATAGTGAAACATAGTTTCATTTTATAAATCTATTTTAACGCTATTCCCCATAACAATCCAGCCTTTTCCACTTTGATGCGGTAAACTCAACTAACATAATCATGTTTCCAATCAGCTTAGGTCCATACAGCAAGCTGAAACGGCTGTCGCTGTCCTTTGGCGGCGCGGCGCGTTTCAGTCCGATAAATATAGGAAAGGATGGAAAAAGCATATCCCTTCCTATATTTCAAAAAAAGTCCGTTACGGCTAATAAGCCATAACGGACTTCTCTATATGTGTCGTTCCTATTTTGCAAAGCTATGATTGCCAATCGTCGTAATGACTTCCAGGCTGTCCCAGAAGGCGCCTTTGGACACATTGGGATTAAAGAAGTAGATTGCATTTTGCACGTTGTTTTTGCCATTCAGCGCTTCCTTAGCTGCGCGCAGGGAGCCTTCATTTGGCTTGCTTTTATCAAGGAGTCCATTGTGAGCTGGCGGGAACTGTCTGCCCGAATAAATCACTTCACGAATCGTGCTTGGAAAACGGGAGTCCTTCACTCTGTTCAATATAACGTTCGCCAAGGCAAGCTGTCCTTGGTATGACTCATAACCCGATTCAACCATTGTAATCTTGGCAAGCAGCGTCAAGTCCGCTTCTGTGAACGGGTCAGCAGCATGATCAAAGATCGAAGGAATGATCACTTTAAGCTTCGTACCCGCTTTAAGCTTCGCCTTGCTATCCAGCCCGTTGCGCTTAAGCAGCTCCGACTTGCTGCTGCTCGTTTCCTTGCTAATCTCGTCTATTCCGTATTTATCCGATATTACTGCGGGCTTCACTGTAGCGAGCTCAATATCGCCTGATCCCGCATTTACTTGCAAATCGGCATGCAGCATTTCTGCTAATTGTCGCAGGGACGCATACAGTCTGCCTTCCTTGAACACGGGAGCCGCATCCATTACATACCGCTCATCGTTGAAATAGACAACGGGCACTCCGTTTCCGAGGACGATTTTATCATTCACTGCCGTATGTATCGTTACTTCCTCATTGTCACTATCCCAGCTCGACTTGGCACTGAACAGTTCAGCGATGCGAGCTACAGGCACATACAATCTTCCATCCAGTATAAACGTAGAATCATTCAGCACTACTTGCTTGCCGTCGAGTTTAATCTTCGCGTCATCCGCAGCGCTTGCCAAGGGCCCGATGCATAGCAGAAGCATTCCCAAAACCATAGCGAATATTAGCCGTTTAACCGGCCTGCTTTCTCTAATCATACGTACCTCCCAGAATATTATGGTCGTATTTCACTTGAAGCAATAACAGCAAACCGCTGCAGCACCTCACCACAAAACACGCCCTAGCTGGAGCAATCTCCCAGCATTCTTTCTCTGGGCAAAATTATAACACAGCTAAATAGGTCTGTAGGATTAACATTTTCACAGAATTAATAAGAAGCTTGTTCCACCCACTACTCTAAAACGTACAGCGGAAGCGTGAAATAGAAGGTGCTTCCTACCCCCAGCGTGCTCTCCACATGAATTTCTCCCTCATGATAATGGATGATTTCTTTGGCAATCGCAAGGCCGATTCCACTCCCCTGAACCGCCTGCCGATCATGCCTTTCTCTAAAGAAGCGGTCAAATACAAATGGCAGCGACTCCTTCTGCATGCCTGCCCCATTATCCTGAACACGTATCGTGAGCTGACCGACGGAATCGTCATCTCCTTCCCATTCTTCGATTGCACAATGAATGCGAATCTGCCCTTCGGCCCCCGTGTGCTGAATCGCATTAAACACGAGGTTGGTCAGCACCTGCGTAATTCGGTCCATATCCACAACGACATGGTATTCGGCCAGCTTAGCTGAATCAAATGCCAGCTGAAAATCATAATGCAGTCCGGCGCGCACAACATCGAGCATGAATTTATCCTCAATTTTGGCGACCAGCTCCTGAAGCGTCATCATGAGAAAGATCATTTCGGATTTGCCCGATTCCAGCCGCGACAGCTCAAATAAATCATGGATTAAACGGTTTAGGCCAAGCGCTTTGACGAGCACCATTTGCAAGTACCTTTTTTTATCCGCTTCCTGCTCCACAAGCCCGGATACAATCGCTTCTACATAGCCTTGAATCGCCGTCATCGGCGTACGCAGCTCATGGGAAATATCGCTGAGCAGACGCCTGCGGGACAGCTCCAGCCGGCTTAAATCTTTGTTTTTCCGCTCCAATTCCACCGTTCGCTCATGAATGCGATGTTCCAGATTCGTATTCAGCTCGGAAAGCTGCTCGTTTAACTCGGCAAGCTGCTGCGCATTGAAGCTTACTTCCTGAACGGACCTTTTTAACAGCAGCAGCGTTCGGACACGGCTTACGAGCTCATTGCGGCCAATCGGCTTCGAGATATAATCATTCGCTCCAGCGCTAAAGCAGGCCTTAATCGTATGATCCCTGCTGCTTGCGGTCATAATCAATATGGGCAGCTCGATTAAGTTGTATTTTTCTCTAATCAGGCCGCATAGCTCATAGCCGGACATGCCGACCATCATCAAATCGGCAATAACCAAATCCATTTCATGCAGCTCTTCCATACGCTCCAGCACCTCAGAACCACTTGTAGCAGACTCGAATACACAGTTCAACGGCGCCAGCTGTTGAATAACGACCTGCAAATTCACGGGTTCATCGTCCACAATGAGCACGCGATACGGCCGCTGTGAAGATGCGGGCAGCTCTGAACCGCCTCTATTCCCTGTACCTGCGTGGGCGGCCACTGCTGTCCGTTCTTTTTCAACAGCGATGAGCGCATGCCCATTCAACCGCTCCTGTTGCTGTTCAAGCAGCGATATCGGCAGGCCCTTAACCCCCATATGACGGATGGTAAAGCTAAATAATGAGCCTTGACCGACCTTTGACCATACCGTAATTTCTCCACCGTGCAATTCTACAAGCTGCTTGGTAATTTTCAGGCCCAGCCCCGTGCCCGTATCATCAATCGATTCGAGCTTCTCAAACGGGTTGAAAATGACTTCGAACTTGTCCTCAGCTATGCCAATTCCCGTATCCTCCACATGTATTTCCACATAGTCGCGGAAATGCTGCGCGGTTATCGTCACATGCCCGGAAGGCGTATATTTGATCGCATTGCCTATTAAATTAAACAAAATTTGCTGCAGCCGATTCTCATCGGCAAAAATAGGTGGAAAATCGGAGCGGATATGATTGCGCAGCTCTAAATTTCTGCCGGTTACGAGCGGCTTGACGACCGTAAGCACCACCTGTGCCAGCTGGTACAAATCGATTTTCGTTAGATGAAGGCGCATATCATTATTTTTTAATAGAGCATAGTCCAATATATCATTAATTAAATAGGACATGCGCTGACCGCTCGATACAATCATGTTCAAATGCACACGCTGGCTGTCTTCTATCCGATCATACATGCTGTGAAGCAGCGACTGCGCCAGCCCAATAATGCCGTTCAGCGGCGTACGCAGCTCGTGAGAGGTGTTGGCCAAAAACTCATCCTTAACCTTATCCAAATCAAGCAGGCGCGCAGATAAGCGCTCATTCGTTTTAATGGCATTGGAAAATTTGATCGACACAATAATGGATAAGCAAATAATTAAAAACAGCAGCCCATATGGAAAATAGATGCCCGTTCGAATCGTGTCATTGCTCATCAAAATATCATTGACGACCGTTATGAAAAAAACAACGGTGCCCATCAGCATTAAATTTGCGCCTGACAGCCGTCTAATGGCAGCCTTGAATACATATTGAATGAGCACAAAACCAATCACAATCGCATAGGCCTGCATCACCAAGGCCAGCTTCGTAAACACTTGAACCGGCGTCACAACAATGAACAAGGTCAGCAGTCCGCCTGGAATCCACAGTATATTTCGCATCCGTTTTGACACTTGGCCCGGAAAGCTGAAATAGAAAAACAGCACAAATAGCGGGGCGCTCCCGAGAAAGCCCAAATATTCGATTTTCACTAAGACATTATCGTTTAGGCTTTGAATTAAGACCGATAGCGTGTATTGGGATTGGGAGCTGTTTTTCATAGCCAGGACTACACAAATAAGGCCAAAAAATAAAGATTCCCAATTTTTACGCAAGAGGATAAATAAAACGATGTGGTAAAGCCCCATAATGAGCATGCAGCCAATCAACATACTCTCGAATACGAGCTTCTTTTTCATATAATGATCCAGACTGTCGTATTCCCCTAAAGTTAAAGAAGCAAACAAGCCTGCTTTTCGCTGGGTGTAGTTGGACACTTGAATGACAATGTCTGCCTGTGTCTGACCTGCTTCCAAGCGAATCAGGGACGGCACCATATACGGCACTGCCTCCGTCTCGCTGCGGCCTACAACCCCGCTTTCAGAAACGAGCTTCCCATTGATCCACATGCGGTGGGCGGTTGTTATCCCTTTTGCTACAAGGCCCAGCTCGGTTTCCGCCTCTGGCAATTGTACGATAAGATGATAGGTGGCGTAGCCCTTGCTTGAATGCTTTTGTCCATCAGCCTCATGCTGGCTCCATGAGCTTGGCACTTTTATGTAGCCAGCCTGGCCAGCGCTCCCCGCTGTAAAATCATCAGGCTCCAGCAGCTGATTCCAGTAAAATTCCCATTCGCCGTCCAGCGAGCTGCCAGTGCCAGCAATTTGATCCTGGGCTGTGATTGACAGCTTCCCCCTGCTCGCTTCAGGTTTATCCTTATCTAGTGCAGAATTAAACGTCATTAGTATAATGAATATAAATGAAGCTAGTGCTATCGGAACGAAATAGTAGAGGAAAGGCACACGTTTCTTCATGGAAGCTTCACCGCTGATTACCCCTTTTTTCACAATAAAATTGCCGGAGCAATAGCACCCGCCTCTGCATCATAACATAGCTTTTTTTAAAATATAAGAATCTATAAGTTTCATACTTATAATGGGCTTATATTTCTACGCGAAAAGATAGCTTTGCCGTCAGAGGACGGCTTTCGGCCGTTTACGCTTAAATATCATAGTTTTCAAGCCTTTTTTGAATTTCCTTCTTCTCCATATGGAGATAGGTATTCATCCACTGTTGGAGATGATAGCGCTTCGGATCGACGGCAATGGCGATGTCATCATCGTGATCGTCCAATTGCACGAATTGCAGCTGAAGCGAATACGACGGATATTTTTTCAAATAACGCGAAATTTCAAAAGCATCATAAACGGCGGCCAGCACATCCCCCTGCCGCACGCCATCAAACAGCTGAGCCGAGTTTGGATAGCCCACCTGATTTTGATTCGGGAACAGCTCACGCGCAAAGCCCGCATAGGAGGTGCCCGCTACAATGCCAATCCGTTCTCCTCGCCCTTGGATGAGCGCTAGCGGATCAACGTCATCCCCTTTTTCGCCAATGGCTGCAAGCTGCAATCGGTTAATCAATAGCGCTTGTTTCAAATTCAAATACGCATCGGAAAATAAAACCCGCTTCGCCCGTTCCAAGGTCATGCTCAGCTTGGAAACCCCGATATCCACCTCTCCAGTAGATACTTGATTAATCACTTCATTAAAAGAAGCTGCTGTACGGATAAATTCAGCTTGTACGCCAAGCTTAAGAGCGATGTCATTTGCAAGATCAACATCGCTTCCGCGGAGCACTCCCTGATCATCTGCATAGAAAAACGGATAGCGATCCTCCTGATAGAGGGCTACCCGCAGCTTGCCTCTGCTCAAAATGTCCCGAATATCCTCCGGATAAGTCTTTAATTGCTCCTCTGTATAAACGGGTAGCTCCGCTTTATCAGCCGGAGCGGCAGAGCTTGCGGGAATTGGACTAGTGACGGCTGGGCTTGCCGCATGAGCTTGCTTTTCTGGTGCCAATTGATGTGCCTGTTGTGTCATGCTTGCACATGATGTCGTAAAAATGCCTATTACCAACACCAAAAGCAAGCAGAAGGCCAAACGATCGTATTTGCCGATCATTGCTGGCCATCCTCCCCTCCATGCGAAACTTGAGTTTTGCGAAAGCATACTGCGCATACGGTCATGTCATACACAGCGATACGAACATAGCATAGCTTGCAGCGCGGAATAGAGACGGTTGCCAAGCCTCCAACAACCTCTTCCAGCTCTTCTTCCAAGAGCTCACCGGCTTGCCCATTTTCCTTTTTCTGATCGTTATCAGCCTGCTGGTATCCCATATGCCCCGCCTCTTTCAAAGGTTACCTTAAGCCTTAAGCCGCGTCCTCATGTTCGGCTAGAGAACAGACTGAATACCGTAACCCCATGTCGTATTTTGACCGCTCATGCCATGACCGTAATCAAGAAGCAGACCGAGCCCGTGGGCGAGCTCTTCCAATTCCGGCACTGGCGGCTTTAATGCATAAATATCAAACGGCTTGCGGTTATTTCGGCCAACAGCCACTTTTTTCTCCAATCGAAAATACCCAAATGTCAGCGCATTTACACTGACGCGGAACGGGGACAGCTCCTTAGCGAAGCTTTTGACAAAGGCCAGCGCTCCTTGGTTATATACTGGAGATGAAGGGAAGCCATCATAATGCAGCGAATCGGCCAACATCGGCACGATGATCTGCCCCCGCTGCTTGCGCGCCATCACGCTCCCTGCCGCCCGGCTGTATACAAACAGCTCGCTTAGAAGGCTGTAGCTTCTCAAAGCGAACTCGCCAGGATCATGCTGCAGTGCCTCCAGCTCGTCCACCCAATCATGGCCATGAATATATAGGTCAAACCCTTCCATCTGCTCGGCCATGCCCGCTATCACAGACTCCACTGCTTTCATTTGTACGTCTGGCGCAACGATCGTTTGAATTTGTTCCTGCCACTGCGGCGGCACATCTACCCTGAACTGCTCCGCCTGCTCAGCTAGCTGGAAGCTCGCCATGACCCGGATGCCCCGCTGCAGCAAATATAGCGCCATCGCTGTGCCCGAGGCACTTTCAGCATGATGCAAAAATGCGCTTTTCATCTTCGTTCCCCCTTCTATTACAACCAAGCTTAACGCAAAAAACCGCCATCTATTTTCAACGTTTGGCCTGCGTGATAACTAGCCAGAGGCCTCGCCAAATACATAACCGCATCCGCTACCTCCTCGGCTGATCCGAGTCTGCCGGCTGCCGTATGCTTTAAAAAATCCGCCAGTTTCTCTGGGGGAACGCCTTGAGCCATTTCGGTTTCAATCATGCCGGGCGCAATGGCGCTCACTTGAATATTTTTTGAGGCATAAAGCCGGGCATACAGTTTCGTCAAGCCCATAATTGCGCCTTTAGAAGCCGCATAATTCGTCTGGGCTTCCCGGCCGTAGATGCCGCTGACGGACACCATATTAATAATGGCACCCTTCCCAAGGCGCAGCATATAGCTGACCGCTTCCTGAGAACAGTAGCAGGTGCCGATAAAATTCGTAGCCAGCACCTCATTCCACTGCTGCTCTTCCATAAATAGCGCCATTTGATCATTCGTGCGTCCTGCATTGTTGACCAGCACATCGAGACGTCCATACGTTTCGAATACCTGCTTCATCACATTAGCTACAAAAGCTTGATCGCTGACAGAGCCTTTGTACAAGCTAATTCGTCCGCCAGCTTTCTCAGCGTCGCCTTGCAGCTGCTCCGCTGCTTCATCATCCCGCACATAAATGCCGGCAACGACAGCTCCCTCCGCAAGGAATCGCAGGGCGATGGCCCGGCCAATGCCTCGTGTTACGCCCGTAATCAGTATGACGTGATCACGAAAGGTCATGGGCCCTGCGTTCCCTTCTGCTGGCTTGCCATAATCAACTCGGCAATGGACTGGACATTTTTCAAATGAATTTTTAATTCATCTGCCGGAATTTGCTCCACCATTACCCCGTACAATTCCTCCATGCCCACCATTACCTCGAACGCTTCTACCGAATCCAGGCCCAGCCCTTCACCGAATAAAATCATATCGTCCGTGATTTCCTCCGCCGTAATATCCTCAAGCTTAAGCCTGTCAATTAGCAGTTTTTGCTTAATCGTCTGCTTAATGGTGTCCATGTCTAAAATCTGCTCTACGCTCATACGTATGCGCCTCCTTGGATATTAACCTTTTTTAATTTTGAAAATAGTGCTAGGTGCAGGCGCCTGTCAATCGTTCCATGCGCTTACAACTGCCGCCGAATAACTGCCGTTGACCGTCGAGCTTACCGTTAAAATATGCTGAAGCTGGGCCGTTTGCTGCGGCACACTAAGGCGGGCATATGCGCCGCTGGCTGCTCCACTTGCGGGAGCTGCACGGCTCACAAGCTCCGCGGCCGCCGCCAAATGCAGCATCGAGCTGTAGGATTCGCCAAAGCCGGCGTATTCATTGAAGCTAATGATGGGCGGCGACTGATCAGCTGCGCTTAATGAGGATAGCGCTTGACGCTCGCCCTCCGTTTCGCCAGGCCTGCCGACCGTATTCAGCAAAATCAGGTCCAGCTGCGCTATACCAATTCCCGCTTCATTTAATGCTTCCGCTACCGCCCTGCAAAGCGTCGCTTCAAGTTGGGGACCAGCTGGCACTGCTCCATAAGCAGTGCCAAAGCCGCTTAGTTCGGCATAAATGCCGGACTGCCTTTGCACGGCTTGCTCCGCATCACAAAGCACCATACATACACTGCCCTCCACCATGCGGAAGCGGCTCGCCTGCAAGCCTTTCGCACGGTCAATATTGCTCGACAGCGCCGAGCATTCATCTCCCGCTCCAATAAGGCAGGAGGATAGCGTGCTCTCGCGGATTTTGCCTGCTGCATACAGCGCAGCGGTCAGGCCCTCATTGCCTCCCGTGCTGAAGGAGCTGTTGAAGCCCAGAAGCTTCAGCTTCTCCGCTGTCTGCCCGGCAATTGAATTAATGACGGTATGGGGGAAATAGATGCTGCTCGCATATTCCGGCCCTTTCACAAACACCGATTCCAAATATTGCGAAATGCTGTCCGTACTGCCCCTGGCTGTGCCAAAAATAAAGCCGAGCTCTTCCTTCTCCACCTCGGTTATTTGTGCGTCCTCCAGTGCAGCAAGGGCCGCGCCAATCGTATTTTGCGACAGCTGATTCATTCTGCGCTCATATTTGCTTTTGTCATATTCCTTCAAGGAAAAGGAGGAAGCGCCTGATGCTTCTGAGGAGGCGTCCTCTGCAAGCCAACTCACGATGCTTCCCTGATGGATATGACCGCCTCCAACAGCACCAAGCCCGGTAATGACAACCCGCCGCTTGGCGAGCTGCGCCGGGCTTTCCGTATGCGGCGCCGCGGCTTCGCTCAAGTCAGTACGCAGCACTAATGACACGTTGTGTCCACCAAAGGCAGCATTATTGCTGACGATATACTTTGGACGCATGGGGCGCATGCTGTGCTGAATGATATCTGCCTCTTCGCAGCCTTCGCGCGCTGTGTCAAAATGCAGCGTTGCTGGCACATAGCCTTGCTTGATCGCATAAAGCGAGGTCACAAGCTCTAGTGCAGCAGCAGTACCTAGGCTGTGCCCGAAATACGCTTTGCTTGAGCTGACCGGAACGGTCAGCTGCTCGCCAAAGCTGCGTTTCAAACCGCTAATTTCAGCGCGGTCATTCGCCTGCGTTCCGGTGCCATGCGCATTCACGTATTCAATATCCTGTTTGGCAACCTGCGCCAGGCTCAGAGCCATATCTACCGCCCGCTGCATCCCAGCGCCCTCCGGGTGCGGCGCTGTCATATGATGGGCATCATTACTCAGCCCATATGCGCACAGCTCCGCATAAATAGTCGCCCCGCGCGCAGCTGCGGCGTCCAGCCGCTCCAGCACGACAAATGCCGCGCCTTCGCCCAGATTCAGGCCAAAGCGGCTGCCAAACGGCGAGGATGGCAGCGGATTAAGCGCCCGGAGTACATTAAATCCGGCATATACACTATGCGACAGCGGATCTGAACCGCCTGCGAGCATGACATCAGCATATCCCCAGCGAATCATGTCGCTGGCATAGCCGATTGCATTGCCACTAGCGGCACATGCCGTATTTAACGTCGCCACCGGTCCCTGCACGCCGAGCTGCCGTGCAGTATCATCCCCTTGCTGATAAAAAGGATAGTTCGCTGTATTCTCCTCATCCAGCGCCGACAAATCCCATTGCTTCTCCAGCGATAATATGCCGCCGTTGCACGTACCAAGCGACAGCCCAATTCTTGCGGCTGGGATCTGGTGCCCAGCAGCATCTCCTTGCGCTATAGCAAGCCCGCTGCTATGCAGTGCCTGCTTGGCAGCCGCAATCGCATATCGCGCACACCAGTCCATCGACTGTTCTGCGGTATCCGCGAAGGCCGCTTCCCGCCACGATTCGTCCAATTGTCCGGCAAGCGAGCTTAACAACGCATCCGTATTGAAGCGAGTGACTTTCCCAATCCCTGTCTCTGACGCAAACATCCGCTCAAAAACGGCCTGCGGCTCATTGCCCAGCGCACACAATACCCCTATGCCCGTTACTGCTATACGATGAGCCTGTTCATTTTCCTTCATGCTTTTTCCCCCGAATCCCTACTTCAATGGCAAATAACAAATACGCTTCTCGCTCGTCTTCCATGAATAAGGCCCAAGCCATTGCCGCGCGAGCTTCATCATAACAGGTGTCCCCCGGTTGACCGTAAAAATGCCGTAAGGAATACCCGCTTCCAATTGAAGCCGAATCGACCTCGCCAGCATGTGGAAAGCTAAGCCTACCTGCTGATATTCAGGTGCAATGTAGACCGCATCGTACAAAATCGTATCCTCGGTCAGCCGATACGTCATCGACCAGCCCTTAATTCCCTGCTCCGACATTAGTCCAAGACTGTTGCCCGGCTCCAGAGGCGCAAAGGTTTTGAACGGCGACAGAAAATCCGGAAAAACAGCGTCTGCTGCTTCAATCGATTGTTTAAGCTCGTGTTCCTTCTTTTCCGCCCATAGAAACAGCTCCAAGCCGCTTGGCAAAGGACGTTCCCGCAGCCAGCTTGCGCGGGCAATATCGCTATTGATATGGAAAACAACCGCATCGCATAACGGCTGTGTCCAGCCTTCTTTTTTCAGCCACGCTTCTATCGTCTCCGTAGAGGACTTTCCGGAATAATAATAAACCTCAAGGCTTTGGGCTTGCTTCTCGAGGCATAAGCTCCGTACTTCTCCCATGATGGAGGAGGCGATTCCCTTCCTGCGCCAACGTTTGTCAACGAACAGGCATTGCAGCATCGCACACTGTGCTCCTGCCCCTTCCCGCAGCTCCAGCACAGCCAAACCTACCGGAGCATCCCCCACTTCTGCTCCAATCAGCATAAAGCGGCTTTGCCCTTGGCCGTTCCTGATACTCTGCTCCAATTGCAAATAAAGCCACTGAAACATGAGCGGCTTGTATTTCAACCTGTCATCAGGCGCTAATCTCTTGATCTTGTACATGTGTTTCCTTTCTGGCTGACAGAAGTGAAGCCGTAGCGCAGTTAATGGATACATTAGCCGCCGTAATAATGGGATCGATAATCGGGTTGATCGCCAGCAATAAAATGATCGTTACTTCGGCCGGAAGCTTCAGCATCCCTGCTATAATGGCAATCATGCCAATCGATACGACGCCCGGAGAACCGGCACCTGCGATAGAAGTCAATACAGCCCCCACCAGCACCAGCATCCACTGCATGATCGTAAAATCGTATTCATACAATTGAGCGGTAAATGCAATGCCCAGCGTATAGATAAGCACCATGCTGTAACGGCACATAATCATGCCAATCGGTACAACCAGTTGAATCGCGTGCGACTGCAAATTAAGCTCTTTGCTTAAAGCGTGCATACAGGATGGAACGGTAGCAATGCTGTTTCTCGTGCCAAATGCTAAAATGAGCGACTCCTTTAAAGCGCCGATGACCACCCTGACAGGCTGGCGCAATTGTAGGGACAGTACGGCGACGGAAACGATAATTAGTACGATGCTAACGAGATAAAACATCATAATCAGCTTCAGCATGGCAGGCAAAATGTCCAAGTTCAAAGTAGCAAACTGTCCGGCCATCATGCAGAATAAAGCAAACGGCAGCGCGTACATCGACCAGGAAATCGCCTTCTGAAAAGCACGGAACAAAACGTCTGCAAGCTGCAGCACATCTTCCCCTTGTCTCGTTCGCATCATGCCGACGGCTACGCCAACGATGACGGAGAAAAATAAAATTTGCAGCGTATTATTTTCCATCAGGGCTGTAAAAATATTGGACGGGATCATGTCGAGCAAAAACAACAAAATGCCTTGCGATTTCTCCTCTTCCACTGGCGATCCATTGGAACTGGAGTCATTGACAATCGCACCCAGCACCTGCTTCGATTGCTCAGGCAAGCCTGCCCCCGGATGGCCCACCTCTCCAAAAATCAGCCCGAACATGCCGGAAATGATAAGTGCAGCGGCATAGACGAGGCACATGCGTCCAATTGTTTTCATGGCGCCGCTATTGATGAATAAGCTGCCGATGCTGGAAATAATGGCGGTCATCATAATCGGAATGACACACATTTTCAAAAAGGATAAATAGAGATCGCCGAAATCCGCTACCGAATGAGCGATTCCCGGCGC
The DNA here is from genome assembly GCF_038051995.1 of Paenibacillus sp. FSL H8-0537. Classification (NCBI taxonomy): domain Bacteria; kingdom Bacillati; phylum Bacillota; class Bacilli; order Caryophanales; family Paenibacillaceae; genus Paenibacillus; species Paenibacillus sp. FSL H8-0537. The sequence continues at coordinate 5,520,607 of NZ_CP150290.1, forward strand.
ATACAGGCCAGTAGCAATACCTGACAACATGCACAGCATAATCATCCAGAAAGATTTGACCCATTTGAATGACAAAACAGACACAACCGACACACAAGCACCCTCTTGTTAGGCATTGGGACGAAGCAGCTTCCGCTGGAAAAAGCGGGCAATGGCTAGCAAGCAGCTGTCCCTCTCATCGCTTCTCTATAAATTTGGAGCGACATCGTGCCTCAGCGGCGGATATCACTCCAATGCAAGCTCTATTTAAGTATGAAAGGAATTAGGAATTTCTGATTTGGTCAGCTGTTGCATTACCGATATTTTCGCCAACGCGGATAGCCGTGTTAGCTGCGTTTTCGGCAATAGAGCCTACGCCATTAAAGAAATCGTTAGCTCCCGATTTGCTGCCGCCAGCAACGGATTCTAGCTCTGTTTCTGTCAGCTCATCAGCCGCGCCGCGCACTTCTGGCAATACGATAGTCGCGTGGTAGCCAGTTGCATCAACGATGTTGATTTTAAATTCTTGTGGAACTTCATGTCCTGTTGCTGCTTTGATTGCTGCGTAGATGTCGCTTACTGCAAGCGCGCGGAACTCTGCATCCGAATTCGCTTTCGTAATTACTGCGTTTACCGTATCCGTAACTTGCTGTTCATTCCAACTCATGATTTAATTCCTCCAATAATGTAGTGTTGTTTCTTACAGGTATTAGAATAACAGCCCAGCTTCAATCTGCTCTCAACTCTCGTTCAATTTTAGTTCAAATGTTGCAGCCCTTATTTTGTGATGATGCCACCATTCACAGGAAATGAAGTGATTGGTCCAACCGGCATTGTATCGTTATGAAAGGATGGTTCAATGAATGGCGTAACACCCTCTGGGAACCCTGTTTTGCTGCCGCCGGCAACAGCTTCAAGCTCCGTTTCTGTCAGTTCGTCTGCCGCTCTACGCACTTCTGGCAATACGATTGTGCTGTGGTAGCCTGTTGCGTCAACGATATTGATTTTAAATTGCTGCGGTACCTCATGCCCGGTGGCTGCTTTGATGGCTGCATAAATGTCGCTTATTGCAAGTGCGCGAAACTCCGCATCCGAATTCGCTTTTGCAATGACGGCGTGCACCGTTTCATTAAACTGCTCCTGCGTCCAACTCATGTTTCAATTCCTCCCCAATTCTCCGTTTCTACTTACACCTTTTAGAATAAAAGCCTAGCTTCAAGCTGCCTTCAACTTTCAGTCAATTTTAGTTCAATTGTTACGCCAATTGGCGGCTGGCAAGCTCCGCGAACAGACCATGCTGCTGCAGCAGCTCCTCATAGGTGCCGGATTGAATAATCCGCCCCTTATCAAACACATAAATGTGATCAGCCTGCGTAATCGTACTTAAACGATGGGCAATGACAATCCTCGTCACCTGCAATTTGGTCAAGCTTTGGCTGACGATGCTTTGCGTCCGGTTATCCAGAGCGCTTGTAGCTTCGTCAAAAAAGAGAATTTTCGGCCGCTTGGCAATCGCTCTCGCAATCATTAGGCGCTGGCGCTGCCCGCCGGAAAGCGTGCCGCCGCCTTCGGATATCACCGTATGCATCGCCATCGGCATGCTGCGGATATCCTCATCAAAGCCTGCCATCTCCGCTGCTTCCCAGGCATCCTGAAGCGTCAAATCGGAGGTGCCGATAATATTGGTGAAAATATCGCCAGACATCAGCTTGCTGTTTTGCAACACGACGCCAAACTGGCTCCTCAGCAGCCCCACATCAAGCGAGCGCAAATCCTGCCCATCAAAATAAACCGAGCCGCTCTGAGGCTGCTCAAAACCAAGCAATAGCCGCATAAGCGTGGACTTGCCGCAGCCAGAAGCGCCGACGAAGGCGACATACTGCCCTGCTTTAATGTTCATCGACAGATCATTCAGCACGAGCGGCTGATCCTCAGCGTAGCGAAACTGGATATGCCGAATTTCGATCGCCCCGCTCACTTCGCCCGGATCTTCGAGCTGGTCATGCATTTCAGGCAGCGTCTTTAAAATCGGTTTCGCCCGCTCATACAGCGGCACGATATGCACGACCGACAGCAGCGCGGAAGCCATCGCCAGCATCGCCATTAGAAAGCTGGAGAAGGCGGAGAAGAAAGCGATAAATTGTCCCGCTGACAGCGCGGAATTGCTGGAAACGACCAAGTAAAACAGCACCATGGAAGCGACCAAGGGAAAAAAGGATTGAAACACGCTGGAGTAGTTATCCAGCATTCTGACCTTGAAGGACAACTTCTTCTGCTCGGCAAATGCTCTTGCCCATAAGAAGAAAGCGCGGTTTTCCGCCGCCGCCATGCGAAATTTGCTAATGCCGTTCAGCAGCTGGAGCACCGTACCGGAAATACGTCCCTGAATATCCAGCAGCCTGCGCTGGTAACGAATTTGCAGCAGGCCAATGCCGACTGTAAACGACATGGAAATGAGCACAAGACCTCCGGCCACTAAAGCAAGACTTGGACTGTAACGGAACAGCAAAGCATATTGAAAAATGGAAAATACGCCCGTCAGCAGCGAGCCTAGAACCGCACCTGATAATAGCTGCCTAATCGTATTAATGCTGCTCGCTCTGGAAGCCAAATCGCCCGCCGTATAGTTGCGGAAAAAGGACACCGGCAAATTCAGCAGCCGATCCCAAATCGCCGCCTGAACGGAGCTTTCTACCCGGCCCTCCATTCGCATGGAGGCGAGCGATCCCGCTAGGCGGAACAAGGCAATCGACACGACGGCGGAGACGAGAATCAGCGCCATCTGGACGAGCGGCCCACGATACGATTCAGGAATAATCGTATCTACCAAAATACCGGTAGCAACCGGCAGCATAATGCCGAGCAAGCCCGCTACCGCTCCCATGAGCAGAACCATGATGAGATCCCGCCGAATCGAATGATGCGTGCCAAACTGCAAAATATCCTTTACGCCAAGCGCTCGAGCCGGAAAGGTCCGATAAAACATATGAGCCATCGGCTCAATGCCCGCCGCCATTTCGGCATTTACGATACCTTTTTCGCCGCTAAACGGATTTTCCCATGTGTAGGAGCCAGCAGAAGCCGGTATCAGGGCAACAGGCTCGCGGGATAGCTCCATGAATGCGACCAGCGGCCCATTGTCCGCCTTCCACCATTCCCCTTTGAGCACAACCTTGCGGGAGCGGACGCCAGAAGCTTCGGCAATTTCCTGAATTGGCGAACGCTGCGAATGCTTTTTAAGCTTTCTGCCTACAGGCTTAATGACGATGCTGGCATATTCGCCGACGACACGGCAGGCCATAAACAGCGGATCGGCTGAATGGAAAACAGCAGCTCGCTGATCTTCCGGCCCTGTAACGGCAAGCAATCGCTTGAGCGCATGATCCATTAGCGAATCGTCATGCTCCGTCCGCCGGAGCAGGCGTTCATGCTCCTGCAGCCGCTCCTTGGTCAATAAGGCAGCCAATCGGCTGGCGATTAATTGATGAAATGCATATAAACCTTGCAGCTGCTGATCATTTTGCAGCCAATGGAGCGTGCTGCGCAATTCGAGCTCGGCAGCCTGCTTCGTTTCCAGCCAACTGGAGGAGGTTACCGGTATGTAATAGGGCTCCTCCGCTGTAATCGGATGCTCGGATACCCAGTAGACGACGCCGTCACGTATTTTCACCCAGAGCGTTTGCAGAGACCGCCAGGTTTGACCTTCTGCCAGCTCAAGGTGCTCGCTTTGTTCCAGCAGCTCAAACTCCGGCGGGGCATTTCGCACACTCAGCGCCGCAGACCAGCAGCCTACCCATTGATCAATCAGAGGGGCAAGCTTCTCGTCGCTCAGCCCGTATTCCTCCCTGCGGCTAAAAAATACATCCCGGTTCAATTGGGATACCTTCGTGCCCACGGATGCCGTCAGCAGCAAGCCTGCTCTCTCCACTCCTGCATAATCCTCAAAGCCGAATAGGAGAGCCCCTTCCTCCAAACTGAATAAATAGCGCCGCTTGTTTTTTGCCACGCCATTGTCAAGCTCAAGGGTCACGGCGAAAACATCCACATAACCGGAATCGACATACCATACATCATTTTGATTGGTTACTAGAATCGGCCTGTTGCCTTCCACCTCATGACAACTACCGTAACCTTCAAAAAATGAATGCAGGTTGAATTGTACCGCTTCAGCCACTTTTCCACCTCCTTTTCGCACCATGTCTACTGATTTTGAATGAGACGGGTATAATAGCCATTTCGTTCCATGAGAGAAGTATGCGTGCCCCGTTCAATGATTTTCCCACGCTCCAGCACAACGATTTCATCCGCATCCCGAATGGTGCTAAGTCGGTGGGCTACCGTAATACAGGTCAAGCCTCGGCGTCTTAGACTATCATCTACCTTTTTCTCCGTTGCCGGGTCCAGCGCGCTTGTCGCCTCATCCAAAATAACAATCGATGGATTGCCAGCCAGCGCCCGTGCAATTTCCAGACGCTGGCGCTGACCCCCGCTGAAATTGCCGCCATTTTCCGAAATCATATGCTCATAGCCGCCGCTGCGCTCCGCAATATGATCATGGATCACCGCATCCTTCGCAGCCCTGACAACATCGGTCTCTGGTATCGTAGAATCCCAAAATGTAATATTTTCTTTGATCGTTCCTTCCAGCAGCACAATGTCCTGATCGACAACGGCAAGCGAATTGCCCATCCGATTGCGGGAAATTTCATCGCGCTTCAAGCCGTCGAAGCGGATATCACCATCCCATGGCTCGTAAATGCCGGCAATCAGCTTCGCAATCGTCGATTTTCCACTGCCGGAGCCTCCGACGAGAGCGACCTTCATGCCCGGCTGAATGGATAAATTAAAACGGTCAATCAGCGGGCCTTCCAGCTTGCTGTAGCCATACGTCAAATTGTTAATTTCAATTTGCCCCGAAAGCTTCGCCGTGCCCTCTGATTCGGATGCCTGCTCTGGGTTTTGCTGCATTTGTCTATCAATCGGATATTGCAGCACATCGTCCAGCCGCTTCATGCTTCCTCCCGCTTCCTGAATAGAGCCGGCCAGTGCAACCATCTCGTTGACCGGCTGGCTGAAGCTTGCGGCAAGGCTTTGGAAGGCGACCAGCGAGCCGATGGTCAGCGCTCCATCCATAACCTGAAAACCGCCGAGAAATAAAATCGCAACGGCGCTCAAACTCGTCAGCAAAGCGGGAACGGCCATTAGAAACTGGTTCGATACGCCGAATTGCTGGGTAGAATTGAGCAGCTTCGCCTGATAGCCCGACCATTTGACAAAAAAATCCGCCTCGGAGCTGTTCGATTTCAACGTCTCAATCACTTGAAGCCCATTCATGGACACGCCCTGCATCTTGCCGGCCTCCTGCAGCAGACGCAAATTTTGATCGTTGCGTTTGCGCGTAATAAACCGCATGAATACAAGATTGAGCAGCGAGGCCCCAACCGCGATGCCCGTCAACGCTATGCTGTATTGCAGCATCAGCAGCAAATAAAACACGATCATGACGCAGTTGAGCGCTGCTACAGCAAGCTGCCCGGAAAGCAATTGGGCGACACGGTCGTTAATGGCGACCCTTGCGGCAATATCTCCGCTAAACCGCTGGGAGAAAAACTCTATCGGCAGCCGCAGCACATGCCAGAAAAAACGGCTGGATGAGCTTAGAGCAAGCTTCATTTCCAGCCTGAGCAAGTAATAACGCTGCAGCCACGTCAGAAACGCCCGAAGCAAAGCGGTCAGCCCCATTCCGATAAGCAGCGGAAACAGCCAATTTTCCAAGTTGCCCAGCAGCACCTGATCGATAAACACTTTACTGAACACCGGAATAACCAATCCCGGCAGCACGAGAAACAATCCAGCCAGAATGGCGAAGATGAGCGCTTTTTCCGACCCTTTAATGCGACTGGACAGCGAGCTAAGCACACTTGGCGCTTTCCCTTGACGAACATACGTAGGGGATGGCTTAATCGCAATGGCAACGCCGGTAAAGGATTGGTCAAACTCCTCGAATGTGATTTCACGGGGACCCGTGACCGGATCATTCAAAAAAACACGATCGTTATGGATGCCCTCCAGCACAAGGAAATGATTGAAATTCCAATGGATGATCAGCGGCCATTCCATCGTTTTTAGATCTTCCGGATTTTTGCGATAACCTTTCGCTTCCATGCCGTATTGGCGTGCTGCCTTGAGCACATTGCTGGCCTTGCTTCCATCCCGGGAGACACCGCAGGCAATCCGCAGCTCCTCAAGCGGAATGAAGCTTTTATAATAGCCGAGCACGATAGCAAGTGATGCCGCTCCGCATTCTACGGCCTCCATTTGCAATACGGTTGGCGTCTTTACTCTTTTTGAGGCCACGAATCCGCTCTCCTCCGCTAGGCTTGGTGAAGAAGGGCTGCGCTGCATGAAAAGATAGAGCTTCCGATCGCCATTAGCCTTGAATTTCTATGAATAAACCCGTGTTGTACGGGTAAATTCAAGGCTAAAAGCGAGCACTTGCGTTTCTCCAGCTCAACCTTTTCATTCCGCTACGCCTTTTTCACCGCGCCCTTCTTAATTATTTAAAATATGGAATAACGGTTGCGATCGGGCGCTGCGAGCTGACAGTGATGGAACCATCGACCATCATGCCGCTGTTGAGCCGAACGGGCGGACCTTGCTCCGTCGTCCAACTGTAGCCACTTGCCATCTCGGAGTTAGGGGAGAGATTGACGCGAATTTCCAGCGATACGCCCTGCGATGCCATTTGCTGTACAAGACCTTCATTACCAAGCGTAGACATCATTCCTTGCACCGTTACTGGAAACTCGGATACCGAGACGACCTGGCCAATCAGCGAGCCAAACTCTTCGCGGTTAATGGAGCCTGGCGAAACGCGTACCTCCATGCCCGGAAGCAGCTGCCTGCCCTGACTGACCGGCACATACAGCACAGCAATCAATTCATCCGTCTGCACGCCATACGTTTCCAGCCGGATAATATCGGAGCCATCCCCAATGTAATTGCCAGTTTTCACCAAAACCTCTTTCACTTTGCCCGTGTACTGGCTTATCACTCTTGTACTGTATTCATAGCCAAGCTGCTGCTGCTCGAGCTGCTGCTTCAGGCTTTTAAGCTCCGCTACGCGGCCCGCCCTGTCTTCAGCCGCCGCTCCTTCAAGGTTCGTTATGGCGAGCTTAGTCTGCTTGATCTGCTCCAGCAGCTCAGGCTGCTCCATCCGGCCAATGACCTCACCCTGCGTCACCGTATCATTTTCGACAACGCGAATATCGGATATCGCTCCTGCTGCGGAGGCATGAACCGTCTTCAGTCCGCCTGGGCGAATGAGTACACCCGGTCCATCCGCTTTGACGGTCATCGTGCCGAAGATCCCCCAATACAAGGCGGCGACAATGAGCAAGCCTACACCCGTGAGCATAAGCCAGCCGCGAGGCGAGGTTACCCTAACCAAATTGTCGAGCTGCTCCGGAGAAGACAGCCGCTCAACCGCCACTTTACGAAAAACATGATTATTCATCGCTACCTCCCAAGTGTTGAAGCCTAACGTTGCCACATACCTTACAACGGATTCGGAATAAGCACCTCATCCAGACGCTTGAAGGTTCCTGCCTCCAGCTTTTTCATGACAATGCTCATTCCCTGGACGTCGCCCTGAGCATCGAAAGAATGCTGGCCCGTAACCCCTTCCCAGTTCTTCAGCTCGGACAATGCGGAAGCTATTGCTTGCGGACTGCGGGAGCCTGCTTTCTCGATGCCGTCAGCGAGCAGCCTCAGCGAATCGTAAGCCTGCGCAGCCCATTTGCCCGGCTCCTTCCCATATTTGTCGATATACTGCTGCCGGAAGCTTTGATTAACCTCGGAAGCTCCAAGCTCATGGTAAACCGAAGCGACTATCGTTCCTTCTACCGCTTCGCCCGCTTGAGCAAATTCCGCTGAATCCAGAGCATCTCCGCCAATAACGGGAATCGTCATGCCAGCGGCGCGAATGGCTTTTACGAAGGCGATTCCTTCGCTTGCCCTCGTGGCTACCATGATAAGATCGCTATCTAGCGTTTTCCATTTATCAACAATACGCATAATATCAGCCGTATCCTTATAGCCTGATAGACGATCAATGACGCGAAGTCCCGACTGGGATGCCTGATCTTCAAACGCATTCGCCAGTCCTCTTCCGTACTCGTCATCCGTATAATAAATCGCTATATTCCGGTGCTTCGTTCCTCCTGCATACATGGCAAGCGCCTGTCCAAGCTGATTATCATTAGGAATATTGCGGAAAATATAAGAGCTGTTCACATCAGTCAGCTTCGGTGATGTCGATGCCGGCGTCAGCAGCACAATGCCCGCATGCGCATAAATGCGTGATGCCGGTACCGTGACGGAAGAACCACGATGGCCGATGACTGCACTGACAGCAGGATTATCGGCAAATTGCTGTGCTATCGCCATGCCTTTGGTCGTAGAGGCTTCATCATCCATTTCCATCAGCTGGATTTTCTTCCCGCCCAGAACGCCTTTCTGATTGATTTGCTCAAGCGCCAATTGAAGACCTTCATGGAATTGATCGTTCTGCTGCTCAAATGGCCATACCGCTCCAATGACCACCTCGCCAGATGAGCTGCTAAGCGCCCGTTCCCGAGCCTGCTCGGGTCCCGAGGCCGAAGCGCATCCGCTTATCGTCAGCGCGATTCCGAGCAGTGCGATTTTCCATAGCAGCCCCTTCCGGCGTATTCCCCCAATAACATTCACTAGGCTATCTCCCTTCAGAACTAAACCTTACTAAACCTTTATACCTATCAAGTCCTACTGCCCCTACATTATAAAATAGCCCAAAATGTTAAACCATCAATTCAAAGTCAAGATAACCTCAATTTCATTTAAAATCTGATTTATCCAATCGACTTATTTTGGCGAACATGCGATACTTAAGGCAGAGCGTTTTTGAGACTTTCGGCACGGTATTCCGCTGCTAGACAAGGGAAATCTACTCGCTCTCTTACAGCAAGCTATACAAGAGGAGAATGGCTATCCTATGTCTTCTAAAAATACGATTTTAATAGTGGATGATGACCAAGAAATCAATGAATTGCTGACTATGTCTCTGAAAAGGGAAGGGTTTCATACGCTGTCGGCCTACAATGGCGTCGATGCACTTAAAGCGGCGCAGGAGCATGCTCCTGATCTGGTGCTGCTGGATGTGCTGCTGCCGGGCATGGACGGTTTTCAAATTTGCAGCGAAATTCGCAAAACGAGCAATGTGCCAATTTTGTTCGTCAGCTGCAAGGACGAGGATATTGATAAAGTGCTGGGGCTTGGCCTTGGAGGGGATGACTTCATTTCGAAGCCGTTTAGTCCGATTGAGCTGATTGCCAGAGTGAAGGCGCATATCCGAAGAAGCAATTTGCTGCATAAACACGAAGAGGTAACCGATAAAACGTTAAAATTTGATCAATTGCTTATTGATCCCGCCACCCACCTTGTGCTTGTGGACAACAAACCCGTTTCCCTATCGGCCAAGGAGTTCAAGCTGCTGTTTCATCTCGCTAAAAATCCAAACCGGGTATACAAAAACGAGCAGCTTTTTTCGCTGCTTTGGGATGATGTCCATATGGGAGATACCCATACGGTCATGGTACATATTTATAATTTGCGAAAAAAATTGGAGAAGAATCCGGCAAAGCCGCATTATATCCGCACGATCCGCGGCGTCGGCTATAAATTTAATGACAAGCCTGCCGAATTCATAGACTAAACGGGGCTGCCGGACATGATCGCTGAGCCGCTTACGGAACGCGAACTGGAGGTGCTCGCCCTGCTTGCCGCAGGCTTATCCAATAAAGAGATTGCCGATCATCTCATCATCGCCCTGAGCACAGTAAAGGTACATGTGAAAAATATTTTCGCCAAGCTCAAGGTCAACCGGCGTACAAAAGCAGTCGCTCAGGCGAAGGAGATGAAGCTGCTCAGTTAATGCTGCTTATCCAAGCTAATATAAGCAAACTAATCGATTCACTATATGGAGGTCTTCATGAACGTTATCCAGACTTGCTGAGGATCTCGGTCTGTTGCTCGATGCGCTGGGCCCTGGTCCCTTCATTCTCGTGGGCCACAGCTGGGGCGGCCTTATTGTTCGCACCGCAGCTGCGGCAAACCCATCACGCATACGCGGGGTTGTTTTGGTTGACCAGTCGGATGAAAATTGTGCGATGTATTTTGACAAATCTGCGGCTAAACGGTTTGCGATGAGCCGGGTGCTTTTTCCGCTATTGGCGCGGCTCGGTCTATATCGTCTGCTTGGCAGCCGCCCCGGCAGCGTCCAGCCTGCCGATGTAGCAGCGGATCATCGCAAGGAGGACTTTACGATTGCGGCTGCGAGCACGCTGGTTGCTGAGCTGACGCCATTTTTGGACGATTTGGCCAGACTTCGAACCAAGCCCTTAGCGCTTGGAGATTTGGAGGTTTGCGTCATTTCGGGAACGAAGCCGATACGATCGGAACAAAAAATAAGGACAGCTATTATAGCTGCCCATCGCGAAACCGCAGCTTCCTTGCCGGGCGGCAGATTTGTCGAAGCGCCTCAGTCTGGTCATCTGGTCATGTTCACCGATCCCGCAATCATCGTGGAGGAAGTGCTGAGGATGAAGCTATAAGGATTTGGCTTGGCTTTAAATTAATGCAGCAAAAGCCCCGCTCCAGTGGACAACTTCCACATGAAGCAGGGCTTTTCGCGCTAAAGCTATTCTATTTTTCTAAAGGGTCTCTCATCAACAGGATCTCGTTATTGTCCGAGAAAGCTTTGCAGGAAAAATTCCAGCTGATATTCCAAGCTCAGCGGATCGTTGAAATAAAAGCTTTTCGCATCCACCTCATAAACACGGTTGTTGACCACAGCAGGGACGCTTTTGTATACAGCCGTATCCTGGAACGAATTGTCTTCATCCGCATCTTTGCTGAAAATGACATAGTCGCCCATAAAGTCATTCAACACCTCTGTCGACACGGCGAAATAACCGTCCGTTTTCGTACCTTCCTTCACCTTCTCCGGCATGCCGAGCTTCAGATCACCATAGAGTAGCTCCGTGCCGCGTCCAAAGTTGTAGCCATACACATACAGCTGCTTATTGAACGTTTCGATAACCGATACCGTCGTATCGTCGCCGATTTTCGCTCTAATCTGCTCGCCGGCTTTTTTCGTTCTTGCCGAGAAATCATCGACCCATGCATGCGCTTCCTTTTCTTTGTTCAACAGCTTCCCAACTTCCAACTGCTGTGTTAAGAAATCGACCTTGTTGTACGTATAAGTGACCGTAGGTGCAATTTGCTTGAACTTATCAATGTTCTTAATATCCGAAAGTCCGATAATCAAATCAGGCTGCAGCTCAAGAATTTTTTCTACGCTTGCTTCGGATACCGCTTCGACGTCCTTGAGCTGTTCTTGAAACCGCGGGTTGGCCTTAGACATTTCATCCGCACCAACCAAAGGCACGCCCAGAGCCATCACATTGCCCGTCAAAAATCTCGTCAGCACGACGACGCGCTGCGGATTTGTCGGCACCTCAACTGGACCGTTTTCGGATTGATACGTAAAGGTGGCGGACTCCGCCTCTGCAGAAGGGGCAGCTGACGCACTGCTATTACTCGTATTGGTGCTGTTGCTGCTGGCATTTCCGGCAGCCCCGGCATTGCCCGCTTGATTTCCGCCGCAGGCGCTAAGTGCAACCGCCATAAGAAGCATGAGCGGTATAAAAAGCTTTTTCATAAGATGACTCTCTCCCTTTTTAAAATATAGGAATGTATATGATTTTCTATCCTTTCTCTATATTTCTCGGACTGAAACGCGCCGCTCCGCCTGAGGAGGCGACGACCGTTTCACCTTATGATTATGAAAATCATTCGCATTCGCTTTCATCATTATAGAGGTCACCTATGCACCAAGCCATGCCTTTTTGTTTGAAAAATCGCTTGGATTATTCGCTGCCCGTAAATAGGGCTACGGCACGTCCAAGCTGCAGCTGAATGGAAATCGGATTGTACGGCACCCATTCGTCCTTGCCGAGCATATGTACTTTCCTCTGCTTCACTGCGGGAAGGTCCAGCCAATACGGTGATTCGAAGGTTCTCTGTGCATGGAGCGTCGAGCCCTTCTCATCTGGAAACACGATGACTACGATTCGATCACCCGCATAATCCGCAAGCTCTGTCAGCTCAATTGGTACGGAATGAAATTGCTCTCCCAGCTTATCCATTTCCTCCATTATTCTTGCTGGTGGGCGCAGGCCGAGCGATTGATAGATGACATATCCTACATTCCGTGCGCCATAAACAAGCAGCCTCTCTGGCTTAATGACCAATATCGTGACTATCTCGCTCGCGACAGGGCTTTGCTGAACGAGAGCACGCGCTTCCCGCTCCTCCTGCTCAAACGTCTCCAGCCACTGCTCGGCCACACTTTCCCGCTGCACCGCTTGGGCAATAAGCCGCAAATGCTCCTTCCACCCGATATCCATCCACGAAATTTCTATAACAGGAGCTATCGCCCGCAGCTGTTCAGGTCTCAACCCGTACTGCTGCAAATGCTGCTTCGCTGCAATGATCAGCTCAACATTGGCATCCAGCAGCACCGACTTTACCTGTTCAGGCGAGCTCTCGGCATGGATGAACCGCATCGTTTGCGGAGGCTGGATATTTGCGGTGCTCACATATTCGCTGCTTTCCGTAATCGTAACAGCAGGCTCCAGCCCAAGCAGCATTAAATGGCTGGCGTAGGGATGGAGCAGCACCGCCACATGCTGCAAGGAACCGCGGCTGTATCCTGAAGGAGCAGCGCCCGTCTGCTGCTTGAAGCGTCGGCTCAAATAAAACTCATCATGGTAGCCTACCTTAAGCGCAATTTCCCGCAGCGTGCCCGATCCGCTAATTAGCAGCTCCTTCGCACGATGAACTCGCAGCCGCGACAAATATTCATTAGGAGAAAAGCCGTTAAGCTGCTTAAACAAGGTCGAATAATGGGACGGACTGACGCCAGCCATTGCGGCCAGCTGCTCCCGCGTTATTTTTTCATTAAAATGGGTTTCCAAATAAGTGATGCTCCGCTCCATTGACGGTTTATCGCTCGCTATATATTTGGCGTCCTGCTGCTCCAGCAGATAGAGCAATATTTGGTGAAAAAGAATTTGATTTTGCATATGGCGTGCCTCATGTGCAGGCAGCCGATGGACATACAGCTCCTCCATTTGCGAGACAATGGCCGGCGCATGAGGAATAAATAGGCTATTTCCGCCTCCAGCCACCTCGCTTTTTCGTACGATGGCACCTGTAGGCAAAGAGCGCGGCTGCTCCATTGTGCCAATTACCAGCTTATATGCATGCAGCGGCTGCATCGCGCTAGTAACTAAAGCCGCATGGCTCTGTGAAGGGAGTAATATTATGCTGCCTTCCGTCAGCTCATATGTCTGATCATTCATTGTGAGCGTGCCTTTGCCGCTGGCAATCGCCAGAAGCGAGGCTGCGTTCTCGTGTATTTTATACACAGGCATATTTGAAGTGCTGTACAGCGAATGAATGCTGGCAGCCGTATATAGTGGAAAATGGGACTCCGCCCATTCCGACTCAACATGATTCATCCTTGCAGCCCCCGATGTGATCGATTTGTATATTTCCTATGCTAACCACTATTATCCCGATATTATAAAAATATAGCTATAGCATTGAAAATTTATTAATACGATGAAAAAGAGTTGCTGCATGGAGCCGCTTTTATGCCTTTGAACACAAATAGACGCTTGGGAGCCCAAGCGTTAAGAGGTTGCACATATTAATAGCGACTGTCATTTGCCAGCTGCAAAGTCGCTCACAAATCCAATAAAGCCCTTAAATCCTTCAGCTCGGCCAAGCCGTTAATCATCACTCTGCCATCCGGTGTAATGCGTACTTCCAGACGGTTTGGAATGTCCGTTAATTTTTCTTTGAGGTCGCTGTAGCGATCAGTGAGAAAATGGTAGCGTTGATTGGCCGAGCCAACCCACGGCCTGCTCGTATCGAGACGCTCCCGCACGAAAGGTCCGTCAATGAGCAAGTCGGTAACGGCAAGCAGCTCCAGCCAATCCGCCCTGCCTGCACTCCGTAAGTTTTCCACTAAATAACCAGTAAACGTCATCACCGACAAGCCGGAAGCCCGCAAAATACGGGCAAGCCGCGCTAAATCGCCCGCCTGCTCGAACGGCTCTCCACCCAGAAAAGTAATTCCCTCGACTTCGGGTCCATTTAAAATTTGCTCCGCCAGCTGTTCAACCTCCATCGTCATACCGCCGTCTTCCGGCCATGTGAACGGTACGGCGCAGCCAGGGCAATGAATCGGGCAACCTTGCACTTGAAGGCAGGAACGAATGCCGGGCCCTTCAACAGCGGTCGAGGGAAGAAAACGATGCACGCGCAGCACCATTAGCGCTGCTCCAAGCGGCTAACGGCGATAGGCTTCTTTTGCATCAAATCAAGCTTCGCCATTTCACTTGCTCCTCCCTTTAATAATCCACGATTCGTCCCGCACCTGTGCTTGTATGTTGCTGCAAAGGGCGAAATAGGACCATTGGACGTATATGTTCAACATGATGCGGTTTTAAATCAAGCAGTTGGCCTAATTGCTCTACATTCTCAAAGCCGCCATTCCGTTCTCGTTCCTGTATAATACGTTTCGCACCTACAACGCCAATGGCTGGAAGATTAAGCAGTTGCTCCATCGACGCTCTATTGATATCGATACATTCTGAGGCATCGTTTCCATTTAACAATGAACCTGTATCCAGCGCCTGTGCTACTTCTTTGTCTACATCCAAAGCTCGAGCTTGAGTTAACGTTTTTGTCATTGGAGCAATCCGAGCAGGGACGAATAGATGAACTAGCTCCTTATGTTTCAATACGGGCACCCACTGCTCCATCCCTTGCTTCCATACAAACGTTTCAGACAGCCGCAGCTGCTTTTCTTCTATTATATTTTTCAGTTCGAGAGCGCTATAGGGTCCGTACTGCTGATTAGCGACAGCAACCATCCACACCTCCTCTTGATCAAAGTGTGTTGAGTGATTCACGTCGTTACCTGGCAAGGAATAAGACTCGACCTCGTTTTCGTTCCCGTTCTCATCTTCGTATTCATCACTAAAGTACGATTGTAATTGTTGCAAAAGAGGAGCAAGAAGATTTATTGCAACGCCATATATACCTAGACTAACTCCCTTGCGAAATTCCAATTCATCCGTGCTTATTCTTTTAATATCGCTATGAATAAGCTCTTCCCAGCTTAAACTCGATTGACTAGATTTTACGAGCCACTCATTTTTCCAGTATACCCCACTAACTCCGATAGCAAAGCCTGTTTTACAGCTTCCAAAAATAGTCGTATCCGCAAGCGCAATCACAGTCTCATTAGCCGGAATCCGAAAATATACTCGGGCATTTCTCAATTTTTTTGGAGGGATCATTTCCGTTACATAATAGTACGGCCCTGAGTATTCTGCACAAATATCGATCAAATCTTCAATGCTAATTACCTCCATGCTATTCCCCCCTAACATTCAGCATGATCACAATCGAGTTGTCCTCCAGCACCTGTTCACTTTCAACCGTCATCTTTTTTTCAGCTGCGCGCTGCATGAGCTTTTGATATACCATATCCTGCACACAGCGCTTGTAATCCTCATCCACATCCGATAAATATTCATATATCTTTTTTAAGTCTGGGGCGTTTTGAATCTCTACGAAGAATGGATGGTCATCGAACTGGCGAAAGGTTAGTACGGATTGCTCCACCTTGCAAATAATAGCGCCGCCTTGACGAAGCGGATTGACTCCAAACTCTTTAAGGGTACGAAACAATAGCTCGCCGTCACGAAAATTCGTTGGATAGGAGAGCAGCTGTGCTGCTGAAGCCAATTGCTTGACGGACCCCGCGGTGTTACCAACATCAGTAGAATCAAACACGTTACGTCCAGCAGCATCGTTAATGCTGTGCATAAACGACTTCACCAATTCTGTTGAATCCAATTTTGAAAATATGGCCGTCCATTTTCCAGCCTCATGCTCCCAGGTCATAAATTGCTTGTCCCCGGCGATATGGGTTTTAATGACACCAAGCCACTTCTCCGCATCATAGCCTGCTTTCCGTACAGTCCGTACAATTTCCAATTCATTTTGAAAATTGGTCGGCTCCTTCACCTTCATTGAATTTGCAAAATTCTCAAAATTTTTCTTCCCCATGACAATCCGCAATGTTAATGCAACGGGAATAAGCGCAATAGAAACTGACATCTATTTCCCCCCTTATTTCGTATTATTTTGCTTTGTCGAGTGGATTTGCTTTTGCGCAGTGATCGTCTGCTCCGATTCATAATATTCGGCTGTATATTCGGAATCTACCGTTTCCGCATCGAGCAGCTGTTCAAGAATGCTAATGTAGTCGGTGCATCCCTTTCCCTTGATTCCCAATACGTCTGCCTCGATTTTACCGTCGGGGTAAATGCGAACGCGAATTTGTTTGGATGACATTCGGTCAGCCTCCTTCTCGTATTAATCTTAAAAATCTATCGCTCTTCCGCCTCGCTTCAGCTTTACATCCTCTTCCTTCGGTGCAGGCGCTTCCGGCTTGTCCAGCTCCAGCCTGTATTCCTCCCGATCCTCTTGCGGTGTTGCAGCAACAGCGCGGACGTTCGCCCATTCGCGTATGCCTTGAATTTGTTCTGCTTGCGTAACCGATAACGGCACCATCGTTTGAATCGATTTCCTGAAATCTTCAAACTGAATGCTTCGATCCTCTGAAAAAGCCTCAAACATGGCGCTAATGACGATCTGCTCCACTTCCGCACCGACATACCCCTCGGTCATGCTGGCTAAAAGGTCAAGATGCTCATCCGTTAGCTGAAAGTCGCCCACCGATTTAGGAGATTTAAGTCTCTTCACAATATGCAGCCTGAAAATATCTTTCCGTTCTTTATAAGTCGGAATATCCACGAAAAAAATTTCGTCAAAACGGCCCTTCCGCAGCATTTCTGCGGGCAGTGCGTGAATATTGTTAGCGGTGGCAATGACGAACACCGGCTTTGTTTTCTCCTGCATCCAGGTTAGAAAGGTGCCAAATACTCGATTCGATGTCCCGCTGTCGCCGCTTCCAGTCATGCCGCTAAAACCCTTTTCAATTTCATCAATCCATAGAATAGACGGAGAAATCGCCTCGACCGTTTTGATCGCTTTGCGCATGTTTTCCTCACTGCTGCCAACAATTCCGCTAAATATTTGACCTACATCCAGACGCAGCAGCGGCAGCTTCCACATGGCGCTGATGGCTTTGGCAATCAAGCTTTTTCCACAGCCAGGCACGCCTGTGATGAGCACGCCCTTCGGTGCAGGCAGTCCATATTCTGCGGCCGAATCCAGCCAGGATTTATTGCGCTTCAGCAGCCAGCGCTTTAAATTTTCCAGCCCGCCAACGTCCTCGATTTTCAAATCCGATTTGATAAATTCCAATATCTCGGACTTTTTAATAATTTGGCGTTTCTCTTCCAAAATAATTTCCACATCATGCTTATCGAGCTTGCCATCCTCAACCATGGCCAGAGCAAAAGCATTTTCCGCCTCATGCAGCGTTAAACCAAGCGCCGCCTTCGCCAGCCGTTCCAAGTCTTCCGGCGTTAAATCGATGACGATGCGTCCGCTGGCCTGATTAGCCTCGACCATTTCGATCAGCATGCTTTTCATTTCCACAAAGGTTGGCAATTCAAAATCGACAATCGTTATTTCCTTTTGCAAATCCGAAGGCAGGGTGAGTGTTGGGCTAAGGATAATGACATTTTTCGGATTTATACTTCTCTTCAATGCCGGAATGAGATCGCGAATTTTACGGATGATCTGATGATCTGCCGGCTTACCCCCGCCTCCAAGAAAGACATGAAAATCTTTAAGTACAAATACAGCTGCTTCCTCGGAGGCCTCGATCATTTCCAAACACCGGAGTGGGGATTTGGATTCCTCCCTGCCACGTTGCCCCTCCTCAGCCAGGCCATCGGTCATGCTCCATATAAATACTTTACGAACCGTTTTAATTAAAGCTTCATTTTTCACTGCGGAATCTATGACGGAAAGCGCCCGTTCCTCTTCCCATGTCGGTATGTATATAAACGGAAATCGTGCCCGCATCAAATTCGACAAATGCCTTTTAAACTCCAATAATGATGTTTCTCCCATATGTTTATTGGCCCCTCTATGAAACTAGGATACTTGTTTGACAAAACCATCTACACAAGCGTAAACGGCCGAAAGCCGTTCTCTGGCGGTAAAGCTAACGTTTAGCGGTTAAATATAAGCGGAGTAATGAGTGGAAAACTTATACATGCTTATATTTTAAAAAGTTCGACATAATTCGGCTTGTTTCCTGCCCTATTTGGTGTTTCAGTTCGTTATTTCGCTTTCCAGGCAGCTATGAAAAGTCAAAAAACAACAAAAAACACCTGTAAGTTACAGGTGCCTTTGCCTAGTCGTTATTCTGAAACGTTTTAGAATGGTCCTAGCCAATAAATCCTACTGCTTGCAAAAAACGATTCAGCATCACTGCCGCCTGCGCTCTAGTTGCAAAGTCTTTAGGCGCGAATGTTTGGCCTGCCATTCCGGTAATAATTCCAGCTTTAGCTGTCTCGGCAACTGCGGCCTCGGCCCATGGAGATATCTGATCCTGATCGGTAAATGCAACCTCAGTCCCGCTATCTACTGGCTCAGTTCTGTCTTTGGAGACAATCGTCAATGCTCTGGCAAGCATAACCGCCATCTGTTCCCGGCTGATCTGCTCATTAGGTCCAAAGCGTTCTGAGGTTAGTCCCTGAACAAGCCCCGCTCTCACTGCTGCTTCTACCGCAGAAGCGTACCATGCAGTCGAGGCTATATCTGTAAAACCTTGATACGCGGAGTCATGCTCTAAAGATACCCCCATTGAACGCACTAGCAAGGAAGCAAATTCAGCCCGCGTAATGCTGTCATTCGGTGCAAAACGCTCATCGGAAATACCGATTACAATGAACCTCGCAGCAAGCTGCTCAACCTCTGCTTTCGCCCAGTGCTCTTGCATATCGACAAAAGAAGGATTATCCTTCCTGATTACAGCATAAATGCTATGATGAGGAGTTCTCATGACGGCCTGCTTGCTGCCATCGTTTCTTGCGCCCAATTGGGTTGGAATATATGAAACCTGTTTAGTCGCAGGATCATAATGAACGGCAAAAACCAAATCTCCCGCAACTGCCTGATCAATCACAATGGCTTGAACCATATACGTCCCACCAAAATCGCCAATATCAATAGTTTGCCCGTTCGCCTCAGCCGTTACTTTGAAATCAACGACACTGCCTAGCAGACTGAACCCTTTGTCATTTCCTACCCGTACAAGCTCATTGCGCACAGTATCGCTGACTTGCTCCATCGTCGAATTGATTTTCAAATCGGATACGGAAACGCCAAGCCGCTTCGCCAGCTTCTCCAAATCAAGTACGCTAGCCGTAAGCTGCATGCTGGAGCCTTTTAATTCGACCTCGATGACAGCATTCGGGAAAGACTTCCCAATAGCCGCAAGCGATGAAGCCGGAAGCTGCACCTGAACGGCGCTTTCCTTATTGTCGATTCTAAATATAATAATCGGTCTTGCTGTGTCCTTTAACTGGCCAGCAGCCTGATTCAAAATACTTTCCGGGACCATTAGCTTTTGAACATTCGTTCCATCCGGTTTCTTCTCGGTTACCAGTAAAGTAGGATCAACGATGACCACAACTCTGCCTGACGAATCCGTTATAATTTGATAGTTAGGCTGTACATTAGAAGAAGTCGAAGCTGGATTTGGTGACGAAATCGGTGTTGCCGTAGGAGTAGGACTTGGTGTTGCACTCGGTGTCGGTGTCGGTGTCGGCGTCGGCGTCGGGCTTGGAGTAGAATCACCTACCGTTATCGCCAGCGTCTGATCTGCTCCTCCACTGAACGCAAACGTCAGGCTCGTTGTACCAACTGGCTGCGTCATCATGTATGATTTCAAAATCGTTACAGTGCTGCCTGTTACGGTATAATCCGTTCCTTGAGCGAGCGCCGCTGCGCCGTTAGCAACGCTGCTAAGCGTGTTGCCGTTCAGTGTCAGCCCCGTTGATACATCAGCATTCGCCGCCGCTCCCGTATATTTATCGAAGCTGGCAACCACTGGACTGATGAGGCTGTCATTTGGTAGTGGAACAATGTTCACTACTTCTATTTTTTTCACCGTTTCATTGCCCGCTAAATCCTTGGCATACACCGTATAGCTGCCATTGATGGCTACATCAAAGCTTCCGGAAGCCAATATGTCGGTTCCAGCACCCGCAAATGCGGAAGCATTATGATCGCCCGGCAGCCATTTCAAGCTGTACAGCGAATTTCCAATGCCGTAGGTAGAAGTGGTCACGTTCAGCGTTACCGGATCATTCGTCTGTGCGGTCGTTGATGGAATTATAGAAATAACCGGCGCATCTGGCATCGTCACCTGAAAGGCAAAATTATTCGTTGTTCTCGCTAGATAATAGTCATCACCTGCATAATGTACAGTGTAATTATGAGTTCTCGGCTGCAGTGACGAAACCGTTAAGGTTGCCGTTCCGTTCGCAGCAAGTGAAGAGGAGCCGAGCGGCAAGCCCCCGTCTCTGAACTCAACGTTCCCTGTCGGAATGTCGAGATCACCGGTAAGGGAAGCGGTCAAAGTAATGGGCTGGAGATAGGTAGACGATGCTACCGACGTTTGCAGCGTTACCGTAGGCTGCAAAAATATTTTTTTAGGCGTTGCTTGCGACCCGGTGCCATTTCCCCCATCACCAAGCATATTTTGGTTTCCCCACGACCATAAGCGGCCGTCCTGATCAAGACCATATGATACATCAAAGCCAGCAGTTAGAGAGACAAATTGAATAGACGTTCCGTTATCCGACACAGCTACCTTTTGCGGAGCAGAATTGATTGTCGTGCCGTCTCCAAGCTGCCCTGCTACATTCATTCCCCATGTCCACATATCACCGTTTTCATCGAGTGCCAAAACATGCTTGTTGCCTCCTGAAACTTGTGCGAACTTGACCGGGGTCCCGTTGTCTAGCACCGGATTTTTCTCTGGGAACCATCTATCGCCGGAGATTTGTCCATCACCAAGCTGCCCTTGATCGTTTCCTCCCCAGGTCCATACGCTGCCGATGCTGTCGATAGCAAGCATCAGAAACGTACCCGTACCAAAGCCTGCTCCAGCTGCGATGGATTGAAATTCGGCTTCCACCGCGCCATCCATCACCGATAATCTCGCGGGCATGTACTGGACATGGAAAATCTCCCAAATATGCTGCGTCGAATCGATTGCGATTCCGTTCTCCTCATTTCCCTCCAGCGTTTCAAATACGACAGGGTCTCCGTTGCCGTCCGTCAATTCCTTTTTAGTAGGGACATAAGGATCAGGCGTCGACGTTCTAAAGCCCCATATCCAAAGCGTTCCATCGCTGTCCAAAGCAAGCGAAGTAAAGCGCAAGGAGGCGATTTTCTTAAAGGTGACAGCCGTACCGCCGTCCATCACTTCAACCTTTGTCCAGACCATCGTACTCGCAGTCCCAGCGCCAAGTCCCAATTGACCATTTCCATTATCTCCTGTTGACCACAACTGGCCGCCCGTGTCCAAGGCAAGGGCAGAGTTAAAGCCTGGCTTCACTTCCTTGAACGTCACAGGTGCCCCATTATCCATGACCGTAATCTTTTTGGGAGTACGCGTGGAAACGTTTGTCCCGTCTCCAAATTGACCAGAAATGTTGCTGCCCCACGCCCAGATTTGGCCGTTTGCATCCAGTGCCATCGTCGTGCTCAGTTGTGAAGCAACGGATGTGAACATCGTGCCGGCTGCATATGCCTTTGGAGGCAGCAGCATCGGATATACAAATAAAATGAAAACCATCATTGCAGCAAGCCATCTTTTCACAAAAATCCCCCTCGATTATATCGCTATAGCTTATCACTCAAAATAATGATAGATTCTAATGCTCTTTATGTACCATTATACCAAGCTATATTATATTATTATCGACAATTCTACCATAAAGTAAGAGGGGTAATTATATTTTTTCATTTTATTCCTTGCAATGTAAATACCGCGCTGTCGACTATATTCTCCTAGTCTTCAACACGTTCTAATTTCGCTTCGTTCCTCTCGTGCCAAACTCCTGAATATCGACTTCCCCCTCAATAGAAACGGGAATTTGACTGAAGCGCTCCTCCCAGTCATGTCGCTGTCCTTGCGTCATATCCTGCTGCTAAAAAGAGCATTCAGATGTTGTGCTATAATGAATAATCATATGAGAAGGAGGGATTTCAAGTGGAGACTGTGGAAATAATCGCTGTCAGCGCCTTAATCCTGTCACTCTTGCTTCTACTAAAAATAGTCAGCCTGCAAAGGCAGCTTAATGAAATCAAATTAGAGCTTCAATGGTCGAACAGCCGGGAGGGAATGGCAGATTTACCGCGGCCAAACCTGACAAGGCCCCCATTATCTCCGTCTATGCCCCCTGTTAGTCCCGCTGCAAATATAGATGAACGCTTGCTTATGCTGATTTCCGCAGGAAAAAGAATTCAGGCAATCAAGGAATATCGGGAAGTACACAATGTCGGCCTCAAGGAAGCCAAAGATTACGTCGATGATTTGGAGAGGAGGCAATATTGATCCGCTTCATTTCCAGCTTCGTCTCCTCTTTTCCAAATTTTGAATCTTTAGTGTCTATCCTATTTTACTGCCCTCCTAAAGTGGTAGAATAGAGTATTCCGTTCAATATATAAATGAGGAGTATGACAAGTGCGGTCACATCCAATCTATTTTTTACGTATGACAGGTTTGTTAGATGGTATTTCTTTATTAGTATTGCTAGGCATCGCCATGCCCTTGAAATATATTTGGGGGTTCGATAAAGCCGTCACGATAGTGGGAAGCATTCACGGGGGGATTTTCTGTTTATATGCAGCAGCTATCCTTTATGCCGCCATTCGGGTGAAGTGGAGCCTGCTATGGTCTGCCGCTGCCGTCATCGCCGCTTTTGTGCCATTCGGCAACTTTGTGCTCGACTGGAAACTGAAGAAGGTCCAGGCTAATTACAGCTTACGGACGTTTAACTACGCTGTGCTCGTATACAGCATTGTGTTTTTTTCCTTCTTCGATTTATTTTCCCAGCTTCCAGTCATGAGCACATTTGCGGCCTCCGTCGGAGCCAGCTCGTTTATTGTAGGCTTCGTCATTGGGCTGTATTCGTTATCCAATACGCTCGGCAACATTTTATCGGGCATTTTGACGGATCGGATTGGGCCCTTCAAGCTATTAATGGCCGGGCTCGTGTTATCCAGCTGTGCACTGCTGCTTTATCATTTTGTAGAAGAACCCTTATTCCTGATCATCGTTCGAATTATTCACGGCTTTGTCGCCGGATTAATCGTCCCTGCTGCCTTCACCTTCTCGGCCAATACGACGATCAACAATCAACAAGGCAAAAAGGTCGCCTTTACCGGTACCTTTGTTGGACTAGCTGCTATTATCGGCCCTGCTTTCAGCGGCATCATGGCTAGCAAAACGTCCGTGCCCTTCGTTTTTACATGCGTAGCTGTACTGGGCTTTGCTCTTGCGATTTTGTCGGCCATTTTTCTTAGCAAATATAAAATTTCGAAGAAAGAGAAGGGCGAGGCTGCGGTTCCGTTATCAGGCTCGGTTTGGAATGCTGGAGTGATCAAAGCGTATGGGGGCGCCTTTTTCCTCATGTTCTCTCAAGGCGTTATCGCTTACTTGCTGCCTTTGCATGTGCAGTCCTTAGGCTATGATTCAAGATTAAGCGGCACATTAATGAGCACATTTGGCATCATTGCTGTACTTATCTTTGTGCTTCCGACCAACCGTATTTTTGACCGCGTTGCCCCGTCCATCACGATGGCGCTAGGCATTGGCTTAATGGGAATAAGCCAGCTGCTCATTAGCCAATCAACGACGACACTAACGCTTTATAGCGTGCTCGGCCTATACGGAGTAGGCTTCGCCTTCCTGTTTCCATCGATAAACACAATGCTTATTAGAGCCACACCAGCTGAGCTGCGCGGAAAAGCGTACGGCTACTTCTACGCCTGCTTCTCCTTAGGAGTCGTGGTCGGATCTTCCTTGCTGGGCTGGCTGCCCTTTGGTACCCTTCAAGGATTTATGTTCACAGGAGCCGTCCTGCTGCTTTTTGCAGCTTTTGTTGCTTTGAGTGGCAAAAAAGATCGTGCGTTGAGCTACTAGCAGCGGAACAGAGTCTGCACCAAGCGTAAACGGCTGTAGCCGTCCTTTGGTGGCAAAGCTTCCGTTTCGAGGGTGAAATATAAGCCGATTATAGCGGTGAAACTTATCATCGGCTTTTATTCAAAAAAATCGTATGCTCACAAAAGGGATGTGTTCCTCCCCCTGTGAGCATACGATTTTTTAGATTCGTTCCTTATTTTCTAATCGCACTCTTTATTCAGAAGCGCTTTATTCCGCTCATTAAACTTTGCGTTATGCGAAGAAACATAGGCCATAGAAGGCGCTTTCGGCTCCAAATAAAGCTTGGCTCCATTGACTGCAATCGCCGCATCATTAAAAGCTCCAGCAATTAAATACAGCTTATTGGGAAAGCTCGCAGTATCTCCCGCTGCAAAAATGCCGGGCAAATTCGTCCCCATTTTCTCGTCGACCGCAATGCTCCATTGCCCCATATCCAGGCCCCAGTCTACAATTGGTCCAAAATCGCTGAGCTGGCCATGATTGACGATGACAGCATCGACTTCTAAGCGCTGCGTATCCTCCGTCAGCTCGCCATTTGCATCTGTACGTGCGATAGTGACCGCTTCAATCGCATCCCCATGGCCATGCAGCTGTGCAATAGCAAATGGCTTGAATACATGAATGGAGGACTCCTCTACGTATCTCGCATTTTTCTCATGTCCGCCGAGACGCTCGCGCCGATGTACCACTGTAACGCTGGCAGCGATAGACTCAAGCTCCATCGCCCAATCCACCGCTGTATCGCCGCCACCAGAGAGCAGCACGCGTTTGCCTTGAAAGCTTTGTAAATCCGTCACCGTATAGTGCAAATTCGTCACCTCGAAGCGACTCACGCCTTCCAGTTCCAGCTTTGCCACTTTCGCTACTCCATACCCAAGCGCCAAAATAAGCGTACGCGTATGATGCTGTTCCCCCGTGTCCGAAGTAACGCTCATCGTCCCGTCTTCCAGCCGCTCGAGATTCGTAATTTGCTGGCCGAGCACAATGGTTGGATCAAAGGTTTGTGCTTGCTCGATAAGCTGAGCAATCAATTGCTCGCAACGGGTAGGCTTCAGCCCGCCGACATCCCAAATCATTTTTTCCGGGTAAATCAGCAGCCTTCCGCCAAGCTCCCCCTTCGCCTCAATCAGCTTCGTCTTCATATCCCGCATTCCACTATAAAATGAGGCATACAAGCCTGCCGGCCCGCCGCCGATAATCGTGACATCATATAACTCCAGTTCCTTTGTCATTTTTTATCGCCTTCCCCAGTCAATATGCGAACAGCATCCTCAACTGCGACGTTTATTGAGATAGGGTCATAAGCAAACCATTTGTCAGCTTGAATTTTGTATACTTTGTTATTTTTCACTGCCGGAAGATTAGCCCAGATGGCTGATTTCTGCAATTCATTATACTGGCTGTCGGCCTCTTCATCGGACACTAGTACAAAAATACGATCTGCTGCATATTCCGGGATTTTCTCCAGTGATACATCCTCCGTGCTCGTGAAGTTTGGATTTTGTTCCATCGCTTGTTTGATTAGTGGCGTTGGCGTCAATTCCAAGCTGTGATACAGAGCATAACCAATATCGCGTCCACCATATACTCGAATGGATTTGCCAAAAAAGCGGACAATGGCTACTGTTTCCTCTTTAGAAATATCATCCTTTATCGCCTCTCTTGCTTTAGCCGCCTTGGCGTCCATTTCCTGAATATAGGCCTCTGCCTCGGCATCCTTGTCCAAAAATGAGGCAATCACGCGCAGCTTCGTTGCCACATCATCGGTACTCCATGGGATGACGATAGTAGGAGCGATTTTGGAATAATCCGCATATGCAATATTGTCAAAATCCGTTGCGATAATTAAATCTGGCTCCAACGCGGCAATGGCTTCCAAATTCGGCGGAAAATCGCCTATGCCCGTAATTCCTTCCGAATACGGAGCCAGATTGGGACTTGCTTCCCCAAGCTGGCGTTCCACTGCACCAACGGGCTTAATGCCGAGTGCTGCCAATTCGCCAAGATAATAGGTTGCTACAACCCGCTGCGGGTTAACGGGTATTTCCACCTCGCCATTTACGGTGGCCACCTTGCGGGTTTGCGCTTCTTCTACTGGAGCCGCCGTCTCCGCCGTTTGTACAGGTTTGCTCTGATTAGCCGCCCCGCTCTGTCCACATGCCGATACTGCCATCATAATCACCAGCAGGCTGGCGATGAAAATCATTTTTGTGCGCATCTCTCATATTCCCCTCTATGCTTGTGATATCGATAATCATTATTAATTATAAGGAGGAATAAGGAGCATCGCTATATCCGATTATTAAAAGCTGTTGGTCATATTGTTAACGAGTATGCTGCTCATTGAAACAATGGCATCACTTTCGTGAGTTGATCGGCGATATGAACGGGATCATAGTGCAGCCACTCGCGGTAATCCAAATAAATAACCGGTCTCTCATTTTTCAGTTCAAACTGCCGCCAATGCTCATTCATTCGCAGCAAATCATTTTGCTCGCCCACATCGGGCACCAAAATAATAAAATTGATATCGCCAGCAAAATCGGCCATTTGCCGCATCGAAATTTCCATGCTATGAAAGTTAGGATTTTGGGCCAAACGCTGCTGAATGGCCGGATGCGGCAGCAGGCGGAGAAATTCATAAAAAATGCATCCGGCATCCCTTATGCCATATAAGTAGCAGCGGTTATTTTCGATCTTAAACAGGCTGACCGTCATACCTGGAGCAACCCTGCCGAGCAGCTTTTCGCGAAGCTGCTCGGCCTGCTGATCCAATGACTCGATATAACGAATTGCTGCGGCTTCCTTTGCAACCAGACGTGCAATCCATTTCAAATGCTCCCGCCAGCTCAACGTTAGCCAAGGAATATGAACAACTGGGGCCAGCGAGCGAAATCTCTCCTGTACGCTCTCCATGCTGCTGGTCACAATGAGCTGGGGCTTGCTTAGTTCCAGCCATTTTTTCTGGCTTTCGATCGAGGCAAGTATAGGCAGCTCCGTCACCTTAACGCGAACGTCAGGCGGGATAACCTCATGGCTGCTGCTGCTGAAACGGGCGATGCAGGGCATAACCCCGAGGGCAATGAAATGGTAGGTATAGGGATACTCAAGGGAAGCTATACGCTCTGGAACAAAAGCTTGCTTGTACATTGTCGGGCTCATCCCTTGCACCTTGCGAAACCGCTTGCTCATATACCAGGCATCACGAAAGCCGGAACGATGCGCCAATTCATCAAGCTTGCTTTTATGCCCGTGCTCTTGCAGCAGCAGCTCAGACACGCGATGCACGCGAAGCCGCTCCAAATAATCAGAAGGGCTGAGTCCCGACACTTTTTTGCATAATACAGAGAAATAGGTGCTGGCAATTCCGGCTTTTTCAGCTAATTGCTCTCTCGTCAGCGCTTCGGTGTAATGCGACTCCATAAAACGCAAAGCAGCCAAAACCGACTGCTCGGTTGTCCAGCGCCGATCAAGGCCCACTTGATGATCTCTTTCCCACCAAAGCATCATCTGCTGAATGAGCGTGTGTGCCGTTAAGCTGCGCTGTGCCACTTCAGGATGCGTGATTGCAGTCGAAAACAGCTGCTCTGCCAGTGCGATAAGCTCGCTTGCATTGGAAGCATGCTTGCACATCTGCAAATAAACGGCCCCGGCCTCCACTAAGCTGCCATCCTGCACCGACATCCTAATAGAAAGGGGCATAAACTCTATAAAAAAGACACGGCAGTCTCCATTTTTAGTTTCGGCTTGCAAAAGGCAATCCCCCGGATTGCCTAAAATAGCCGTGCCTGGGGCCAGCTCCATTCGGCCATGCTCCATGCTCACAGCTCCAGCCCCTGCCATGCCAATCAGCATCCAATGAAAATGGGTTTGGAATAAGTGCTCGGGCTGGCTCGGACCACAAGCCAGCTGTTGAATGGATTTAAACGCATATAGCACATTTTGCTCGGATTCCATAGCCATAGCCCTCCCCTTCCTTTTTAACCAATGTACAAGGAATAGGGAAGTAAAACAACTGCCTTGCTGCGCTTAGCTCACTTAGTCCATTTTCTCCGCCTACTGCATAGCGATGACCACATTGCCTTTTTTATGTCCTTGATCCACATAGCGATGCGCCTCGGCGATTTGCTCCAGCGGGTAGCTCCGGTCGACTACGCCTTTGAGCTCGCCGTCTTCAATTAATTCCTTCAGAAACAGCAAATCCTCCACACGCACCCTCGCAACTCCCTGACCTTCTACCGATACGAATTTGCCATTCGGCGCCAGCGCTTTTCTGGCATGCGTCTTCGAGGTTTTGCCCACCGCATCAAGGATGATATCGTAACGCTCGCCTGTTTTTGTAAAATCCTGCAACGCATAATCAATGACGTAATCTGCGCCGAGTACCCGCACCCATTCCACATTAGAGGTGCTGCATACTGCTGTCACTTCGGCTCCAAAATGCTTGGCAAGCTGGACTGCGGACGTACCTACCGCTCCGGAAGCACCATAAATCAGCACCTTTTGACCGCTTTGCAAATGCCCCTTGCGAAAAAAATGCAGCGCCGTCGACCCGCCAAATAGGACAGCAGCAGCTTCCTCATAAGAAATGTTGGCTGGCTTATGCGTAACCAGGTCCATTTCCGAGAGACAGACATATTGCGCATGGGCGCCAAAACGCATACCTGTGAACGCGTACACGGTATCGCCGATATTGAATTTTGTCACGTGCTTGCCGACCGCTTCAACCTCTCCGGCAAGCTCCACGCCTAAAATCGGCTGTCTTGGTCGCGTTATTCCAAGGAAGAGCCGCATGGGGAGCCGATATAAAAACGGACTTTTAAAGCCGCGAACTCGGCAATCCCCTGATGTCACAGAGGTCGCATACACCTTGATTAAAATTTCATCGTCCTGCGGAGCCGGCTTATTCACTTCCTTGACTTGTAAAACCTCCGGTGCTCCATACTTTGTGCAAAATACAGCTTTCATCGTTTTCTTAGCGTTTAATGGTTCCATATAGACATCCTCCCGCGCATTCTTTTGCCATAAGTATAGGTGCCGCGGAGCCTGACAGGTAGCTACTTAAGTATGGTTGTGAAAATAACGCTGGGTGACTTGAACGCCTTATCGCCAAAAGACAAAAAGCCCTCGATTTCATTCGAGGGCTCTCGCGGGCTTGCTCACGTACTGCGGTGCGACTGAGTCAGCGTTACGTTTGACCGGGAAAACGGCCGCCAGCGGCAATGTCTTTTGGCGAAATGCGTTCAATTTCCGCAAGCTCAGCGGCCGACAAGGAAACATGAAGGGCACCTTGGTTCTCCTTCACGCGATCGAGCCGCTTCGTGCCCGGTATCGGCACAATATGCTCCCCTTGCGCTAGAAGCCAGGCAAGCGCGAGTTGGGACGGAGCGCAGCCTTTTTCCGCAGCCAGCTTCTCAATCAGCGCAACCACCTCCACATTTTTGGCGAAATTGTCGCCCTGAAAGCGTGGATAGTGGTGGCGATAATCGCCTGCAGGCAAGTCGGCCAGGCTTTTTATTTGTCCGGTCAGAAAGCCGCGGCCGAGCGGACTATACGGAACAAATCCAATGCCGAGCTCCTTAACGAGCGGCAGTATTTCGCCTTCTACCTCTCTGCTCCAAAGCGAATATTCCGTTTCCACTGCCGTAATCGGATGTACAGCATGGGCACGGGCAATGAGCTCAGGCGGCGCTTCCGACAAGCCAATATAACGGATTTTGCCCTCCTTGACCAGCTCAGACATCGTACCCACCGTCTCTTCAATTGGGGTATTTGGATCTACGCGATGCTGATAATAGAGATCGATATAATCAATGCCGAGCTGATACAGACTCGCATCCACGGATTTTTTTATATAAGCCGGATCTCCCTTGGGACCATGCGTATGGGTAATCCCAAACTTGGTTGCAATGATAGCCTCATCACGCCGCCCTTTGAGCGCCCGGCCAACCAGCTTCTCATTGCCGCCGAAGCGCTGCTGCTCGAACTGCCCGTAAATATCCGCTGTGTCAAAAAGAGTTACCCCAAGCTCCAGTGCTCCCAAAATCGTATTTACAGATTCCTCATTATCCGGCATCATCATCGTACCAAGGCCCAGGGCGGATACCTCAAGCCCTTCGCTTCCCAGTTTTCTTGTTTGCATAATCGGTCGATAACCTCTTTTCTTCGTCATAATGAACAGCATGAGTGACTTGACATGCTCTCATTGTAATTAACCTGAGTCGAGGCAACCACAGTAGGATTATGCTAGTAAGATTAATACTAGGTTGACGTAAGGGAAGCTGGCACATTCGGCGCATAAATACACATGAATAGTCCAGGCTGATCAGCAATGCTGGCAATCGAAAGGATATCATAGGTTATCGGAGACTTTGCGCCCGGCGTCTGGATCGTAACACGTTTTGCTTTTTTGAGCTGTATATGGTGTTCCTCCCACATCTCCTCAAACAGCTTACTCTCCTCCAGCAACTCCGCTATTAGCTGTTTAAACCAAGGGTCGCCTTGATGTTTGTCATAATAGGTTCGAAACACAGCCACAGAGAAGCGTGCGAACTCCTCCCAGTTGACCAAGCGGCGTCGAAAGCCTTCATCCAAGAACATCAAGCGGAGCATAATACGCTCCGAGTCTGGCCATGATGCAAAATCCGCAATCGTAACGCTTGCCGCCTCATTCCAAGCAAGCACCTGCGTTTTCTCATTGCTAATAAAGGACGGATACGACAGCTGTCCAATAATATCCTGCCACTGCGGATTAAGCGTCGTAGTCAGCGAGGAAACGGCTTCCGGCATATGGGGATTCCACAGCTCCATCAAATAGGTTTCCTCGTCCGAGGTAAGCTGAAGTGCTCTGCCTATACTTTCGATGATTTCCTTGGACGCTGTAACGTCCCGTCCTTGCTCCAGCCACGTATAATAAGTGGTGCTGACACCAGCGAGCATCGCCACTTCCTCCCGCCGAAGCCCCTGCGTTCTGCGCCGATTATGTGTTTCGCTAAAGCCCGCCTGCTCGGGCAAAATCCGGTCGCGCCGCGACTTCAAATAATGACCGAGTGTTTTGGCTTTGCTCGTTGCATGAGACATCGTTTACCTCTTTTCTAGTAAAATGATTACAGCTATTCTACCTCAAATAGTCCTAACTCGCGGGCGCGGGCTACTGCTTCAGTTCGCCGCTTGACCTGCAGCTTGTCGAATATGTTTCGGTTATGGCCTTTGACTGAGCTTAGGGCGAGATGTAACTGCTCGCTAATTTGACGGTTCGAGAGCCCTTGCTCAATCAACTGCAGCACCTCAAGCTCTCTTCCAGTTAATGGCTCAATAAGCGGTTCATTGGCTTGATGAAGCCGAGGCTTCGCTTGCTCCGCGGCTTCACATGCAGCCAGCACCTGTGCTCGATAGCCCGACCCTGCTCCTCGGGCAACGATTTCCCGCAGCAGCTTGCGTATCGGCAGCCCTTCATCTACAAAAATGCGAATGATGCCGCCAGACTCGGCAAGCACCAGCGCTTCGGTTAACATGACCGTGGCTTTGTCCTTATCGCCGTATTCATACCATGCGACGGCTTGTGCCACACATGCCTGAAGCCGTTCATAAGGCAACCCTTTTGCTTCCGCGCGCTCCCGCCATTGCTCCAAAATCACAAGCGCAGCGGCTGGATTTCCTTGCGCTAATTCACATTTCGCCCCGCTGATCGCAAGCTCATTTTTTGCCGCTAGCCGCGCGGCCGCTTCAGTGCTGCCTTGGCGAAGCAGCAATAGCACCTGTGCTTCTGCAATGGTCGGCATTTGCAAAACATGCTGCTGCTGGCGTGCGACATGCTCCGCCTTTGCCAGCAGCACGGCCGCGCCGCTTATGTCTCCTCTCGCCAGCATTAAGCGTGCAAGAAATACCTCCACCTCAATGGCACGGTCTGTCTGTTCCAACTGCTGCGAAAGGGGGAGAGCTATTTGAGCATACTGCTCAGCGGCATTCAGCTCATTTCGTTGGTAATAAATGCGGGCCAAGCCCAAATAGGCAACACCTGCTGCGGGCAGCGGCGGCTCCCCTGCAAGCTTTAGTGCGTAACGATAAGTTTCGGCCGCTGTAACAAGCAGGTTATCCGCTTCTTGTATGCTAGCAAGACCTATAGCCGCCATAAACGAAATGATGACATGCCCGATTCGCTCGCTGCTTGCCAAAGCTTCGGCATAAGCTTTGCCCGCAGCGCCATTGTCTCCCTGAAGCTGATACGCATATCCGAGCGTCCAAATGGTAGCTGTGCGAACAGGATGGTTATCTGGGTGCAAATACTCCAGCGCACGCCGCGACTGAGCCAAAATGATGTCTGGCTGATGCTTACTCAACGCTAGCGTAGCGCGGATCGATGCTGTATGGCCGATTAAATCCCGAGTCTTTATATCTTGGCAAGCATCCGCTTGTAGAAGTTGTTCTGCAGCTAGCAGCTTCTGCTCAACACCGCTTAATTGTCCTGTCATCAGCAGCGCCGAAGCATGGAGCACGAATAGCGAAGGACGTGCCTTAAGCTCCTTTTCCGGCAGCGAATTCAGCCATTTCAGCGCAGGTGCTACCATCCCTCGAAAAATAAGGGAGACATCTTCTCCCTCCAGCAGTCTGGCGGCACCTTCAATATCCTGCGCGGCTGCTGCATGGTGAAAGGCTTCCAGCACAAAGCCATGCTGCTCATACCACTGGCTCGCACGCCGATGCCATTCATTTAAGCCCTCGCCTGCCGTATCCAAGGAAGAGCTCACTTGCTGCTTTTGGGCAAGCCGCTGCCGCAGCAAATCGCCAAACAGATGATGGTAGCGATACCACCGACGCTCATTGTCGAGCGGAACAATAAACAAATTCGCCCGTTCCAAATATTCTAAAGTCGCTTGCCCGTTTTCTGAGTGAAGCACGGCATCACAAAGCGGACCGCAAAAACGGTCGAGCATAGAGGTTCTCAGCAAAAAAGCCTGAATGTCAGCGGACTGCTTCTGCAGCACTTCTTCTACCAAATAATCCAGTACAAATATATGGCTACCTGTAAATGAGCGGATAAAGCTGGCTGTATCGCCGTGTCCCTGCATGGACAGCCCCGCGAGCTGCATCCCTGCAATCCAGCCTTCTGTTCGTTCCTCCAGCATGGCAACATGCTCAGTCGTCAGGCTCAGACTCATAACCTGTTCAAAAAACTCAGCTGCCTCCGATAGCGTAAAACGCAAATCTGCGGCTCGCACCTCGGTTAATTGATCCCGGACACGAAGCTGGGCCAAGGGCAGCTGCTGAAGCTCACGAGCAACGATGACAAGATGCATCTGTGGCGGCAAATGTTCAATAAGAAGAGTAATAGCCTGATGAATCGATTTATTTTCTATCACGTGAAAATCATCAAGTACAACAAGGAAGGGGTGAGTAATCGAGGCGATTTCACTCAGCAGTGCCTTAATCAGCGTTTCAATTGGCGGAGGCTTGGGAGCTTGGAGCAGCTTTAGCATGCCGACGCCAGCATTTGGCGCAGCCGTCATTAGAGCAGCATGCAAATAAATCATAAAAGCGGCCGGATCGTCGTCGCCTTCATCCAACGATAGCCAGCATGAAGGCCTTCCGCAGCTTCTAATCCATTCGCTAGCCAGCGTTGTTTTGCCAAAGCCGGCAGCGGCTGAGATGACCGTCAGCTTGCGGTGCAGGCCTTGATTCAACCATTTAATGAGGCGGGGGCGCAGCACGGCATTGGAGCGCAGCGCAGGAATATATAATTTTGTAGCTATTATTGGGGTTATCATAGCTCAATTATAATAATCACCTTCCTGCGTCGTCAATCCATTAGATGATGGATGTTTGCTGTGTCTATCCCGTAAGCTGCTCCTGCTGGAACGCAACGATCCTGTTATATTTTTTTCGAATCAAAAGCAAGGGAAAGTCATATTTCACCTATTTATTCAGGTCTGCTACGATTGCAGCATGATGTAAAGGAGGCATGAAAAATGAACTATCGAAAATTAGGCGCAAGCGGCCTAGTCGTAAGTGAAATGGCTTTAGGAAACTGGATCACTCATGGAGCGCAAGTAGATAATGAGACGGCTAGCGCCTGTGTTCATGCCGCATGGGATGCGGGAATTACGACGTTTGACACAGCGGATGTTTATTCGGAGACGAGGGCGGAAACGGTACTCGGGCAAGCTCTGAAAGGCATTCGCCGAGAAAGCATCGAGCTATGCACCAAGGTGTACCATCCGACAGGAACGGGCCCTAACGACAGAGGACTGTCCCGTAAACATATGATGGAGGCTTGTAACGCTTCTCTAAACCGTTTGCAGACGGATTACATCGATGTCTATTACGCCCATCGCTTTGATTCGGAAGTATCTCTTGAAGAAACGTTTCTTGCTTTTTCGGACTTGGTGCGCCAAGGCAAAGTGTTATATGTAGGCGTCAGCGAGTGGACAGCCGAGCAGATTAGCAAAGGTGCTGCACTCGCTAGGGAGCTGCGCGTTCCATTGGTGGCCAGCCAGCCCCAATATTCCATGTTATGGCGCGTTATCGAAGCGGAAGTCGTTCAAGCCTGCGAACGGGAAGGTATTGGACAGGTCGTCTGGTCTCCTCTTGCCCAAGGCATTCTTACGGGGAAATATTCACCGGGTGAGCCATTGCCGCAAGGGTCGCGTGCAGCGACATCGGCGGGTGCTCCCTTTTTCGATAAATTAGCAGGTCAATGGCTGCGCACCGAAGTATTACAGGCAGTTTCCAAGCTCTCCACTACTGCACAAGAGGCCGGACTGACATTGCCGCAGCTTGCCATCGCTTGGGTGCTGCAAAATCCGCAAGTATCCGCCGCGATTATTGGAGCATCGAATCCGGGACAGATCAAAGAAAACGTCAAGGCCGCCGGCATCCGTCTAGCCCCTGATTTACTCAAGCAAATCGACGAGATACTAGAGGGGCTAATTGAGCGCGATCCGTCAAAAACGGGTTGACTTCCTTTAATCATATTTAGCCATTAGCTCAGATAGGTTTCTTTTGGTGGAGTGAGCATCCTTAAAACGAGATCCTTGCTACCGTTTTCCAACCTTTTGTTCCACTTATATCGATTCATTTTCTATCGGGGCCACTTCTTCCATTGTTCGATGAAAGGCCGATAAGGCAGCCTTGTTCACGTCGGTTCTCCAAGCGGTATAGAGGGGAATCGGCGGCACACTTTCCTTGAAGGAGCGGTATACGACACCACTGCGCTGAAAGACAGAAACAGAAGACGGAACGATGGAAATACCCAAATTCGCAGCCACTAAATTGACGATCGTGTACATCTGAGTAGCTTCCTGTACAACATTCGGATAAACGCCATGCTTTGCACAAAATTCATGAATCAAATCATAAAAAGCAGCGCCGAGCTGTCGCGGAAACAAAATAAATGGCTCTAATTCCAAGGCGTGGATAGTCATTTCCGGAAGCTTCGCTAATGGATGCTCTTCGGGCAATACGGCAACAAGCGACTCGCTTGCTAGCGTACGATAGCTTATATGCTGAGCCGGTTCGATAAAACGAAGAAAGCCGATATGAATCGTTCCGTCACGCAGTGCCAGCCATTGCTCAGCGGACGTCATTTCGCGTAAAGTAAGCTTGATTCTCGGGTATTGGCTCCTGAACACTTTCAATATATGCACCAAGCTATCTCCCGCTGCTGAATCCACAAAGCCAATGACTAGCTGTCCGATAATGCCTTGGCTGGTCAGCTGGGTCGTTTTAATAGACTGCTCCAATTGGGCTAAAATCATTTTGGCTTCCTCTAGAAAGACAGCTCCCGCTGGCGTAAGTCGGACCTGTCTCTTATTGCGTTCCAGCAGCTTTACGCCTATTTCCTCTTCCAGCTCCTTCATTTGCTGACTTAGCGGCGGCTGCGTCATATTCAACTTTTGTGCGGCACGACTGAAATGAAGCTCCTCCGCTACTGCAATAAAGTATTGCAGTTTACGAATATTCATCTGCTTTCCCTCCTCTGCTCTAACCCGTCTATTAATCTATAAGTATAGGGACATTCCCGGCACAATGCGAATCCAGAAAAACTGTATTCATACAGTTTGCAGCATTCCATATTGTTCTGGCCGCGATTTAGGTTTATCCTTCAAATAACGGATTAAGACTCGTGAACATAATCCCCCACTTCCAAGCTGCGCCAGCGCTTGAGAAATCTTTTGGAGGCATGGACGATGAATGCACTTAACGCTTTATTTCGCAAAAGAGTAGGACTCGCGGAAAGCGAAGCTATCCCTTTCGATCGCTTAGCCGATGTACTCGAGAGAACGGCAAAAGCCGTGCCTTTTGAAAATTTTAATATCATTAGCAAGACCGCCGCTGTCATTACTAAAGAATATATCGTTCAAAAAATATTGAGGGATCAAGAAGGCGGGCTTTGCTATGAAATAAACGCGCTTCTTTACCTTTTTTTAATCGAAAATGGCTTTAACGCTGTTCTAACGCGTGGGGTTGTCTACAATCATGATACAAAAGCGTATTTCACGCTGGGAAGAACGCATTTAACGATTCTGCTCACTCACGAAGGGCAAATCTATCTGCTGGATTCGGGCTTTGGAGGAAATTTGCCCTTAAAGCCTGTTCCTTTATCAGGCGAAACGGTAACGTCGAGCAATGGACAATTTCGCATTAAAAAAGAAGACAGCGAGCATGGAGACTACCTTTTTGAGATGAAGCTCATGCATAAGGATAGCGATTGGAAAATCGGCTACGCCTTCGATTCTCAAAAGCAGCTGACCGACCTAACGGAATGCAATGCCATTCGCAAAATCGTATTCGAGCATCCGGAATCCCGATTTAATAAGCATCCGTTGATTACACAAATAACTGATGGTGGGAGCGTAACTTTAACAAATACATCCCTTACGGTATGGAAGGATGGCGTCTTAACAAAAGAGCAAATCGATATGGGGAGTTACGAAAGGCTGCTGAAGCAGCATTTTGGAATGTAGAATATAAGCTGCGCGAGTTTGAGCGCGATGGAATCGTGCTGCGCCAGGTGTATCCATTGAGAAGAAATGATTTATTGTTCATTTGAAATATACAAGCTATAATAACAGCATAAAGGTCGTGAAGAACACGCCGCTTCCACATATTGAACATCCTGATCGAGTAATTAGGGTGTCAATGTGCGGAAGCGGCTTTTGTTTTTAATGCGGTGTTATGGGTTACAAGTAGACAAATCTAATCAATTGCAGAAGGAGGAGAAGCACAATGTCACGCTTTGAGCAGCAATATCATGAATGGATGCAGAACAATCTTATTAATGAAAAGAATCCTCGCAGGCTGGAGCTCCTTCATAAAGGACTCGGCCATGGAACGGAAGAATTCCTTAGGTCCGTGTGGTTTCCCGCCGTCGGTCATTTTAACCACCTGCTGCCTGAGTGGGAGGTGCGTGATTTCAGTAATGGCTACCGTTATCTGGATCTTGCCTATATGCCTCCAGGCGGAGCAAAGGGCGGGATAGAAATCCAAGGGTATGGCCCTCATGCCAGAGATCTTGATGTAAGGCGCTTTAAGGATTTATGTCGACGCCATTGCTTATTGTCACTAGATGGATGGACATTTCTCCCCATTGCCTATCCTTCAATCGTCGACGAGCCAAAGCAGTGTCAGCAGCTCGTTCTAGCATTTATCGGAAAATTTATTGCATCTGACGTATCTTACTCATTATCCTGGCTTGAAGCTGAAACCGTTCGGTTTGCCCGCCGCCTTTTGCGTCCAATATCCCCCTTGGAACTCACGAGCCATCTTAGGGTAAGTGACCGACAGGCCAGACGTATATTGCATGAACTAGTTGAGCTTCAAATAATAGAAATAGCGAGCGGGCAACTGCGCGCCCGTACCTATAGACTTCGATATGAATTACAAAATAACTAGGAAGCAATATCATCTTGACTTGGCGGACTCAGGAGGCGTTAATTATTACAATCGACGGTTTATTAGGGTGCCTGCGGACTCAGATGACGTTAATAGATGCAAGATACCTGCATTGACTTGATTATTAAGGCAATAACGGCTTTCCTGTCCGCTTGCGCGCTCAAATGATCAAAATCGCTGAAATAGCGCCTCTACAGTCCTCGAACACATTTCAGAGTGACACATTAACAAAAAATTGATCCACCCCTTGAGTATATTACGCAGCTGCGCATCGCCGAAGCGAAAATCTGCTTTTGGAAACCTATCTATCCATTCAGGAAATCCCCCGAATAAGCACACAAACAAGCGTCAGTACAGCAAGTATCTCTACTTGTACCGACGCTCGTTTTTTCACTCCACTATTTCATCAACACGCTGCATTCTAGACTCAATCTAAACAATCCCACAACCTACGTGCCCGCTCGGCATACAGCAGCGACTCACGCCAGCGGTCGCTTAACTCAACCATTGTCCCCTCACCTGTGTCCTCAACTGTAACGCGGGTCATCGCATAAGGAGGTGGTCCCAGCTCGCAGACGAATGGAAAGCTGTCCTCTGGCTGCGAACGCAGAAGCCAATGCTCCATCCCCTTGCGCCACCAGCGTTCAAAATGCGGCAGCATCGCCTTGGCCTCTTCATACTCCATGCCAATCTGAATTTGCTCCCCGTTTGATACGCGGGCATGAATACTGCTCGTATGCACGAGCAGCTGCTGGAGCAGCTCCTCGGCCTCAGGCCGAATACTCCGCATTTCTCCAGCCAGCACATAATGGGAAAAATCGATCGTCAGATCCAGCTGCTCCAAATTTCGCACATAGCGGGCAGTCCGTATTAAATCCTGTGTAATCGTTCCCCGATGAGTCTCGACATAAACCGGAATACCCGCTTGGCGGGACAGCTCCTTAATCGCTCCAAGCAAGCTCTCGGCTTCTGTTCCTGTTACGAATGGCGTCATAACCTGTGCATTAATGAAAGGAATGCCGCCGAAGCGTACCGCTTTTTCCAAAAAGGCTGCCATATCCGCTGCGCTTGCAGGATACGCATTGACACTCAGCTCAAGCTGATGCTGCGCCAGCTGTTCCTTCCACTCCGCTTCATGCTTCGGCTGAGGAATAAAGCCATTAATACCATCAAATCCTGCGACCGCGATCTGCTTTATTTTTTCCGCTGTCGTATCGGCAGCAAAATCAGGCACCTGCTCCATGCCCCACCAGGACATATGAACGCTGAGCTTACGGTCAATGCGGGTAATTGGCTTCATATTCAATGCCGCATGGCCCCCCGTCTGGATTGTTCTCAAGTTCTATGACACTGCCGTCTGCACGAAACAGCGGGTGGTAAAAATGGCTAATATGCGTCGCAGATTCATTGGCATAATGGCAGATAAAGGCGCGCCGGAATCGATCCTTCGTTTTGTTGCGGTAAGAGCCATGAATGAGATTGCCGTTAAAAAACAACGTATCTCCCCGCTCCATTCGCGCCGGAACCGGCTTATTGTCTTTCGGCGGCTTGACGAAATGCTTCGTAAACGACTCCGTCACATCCGCCTCCTCCGGACAGGACAGTTCATAATCATGCGTCTTTGGCACAACCAGCATCCCTCCATTTTCCTCATCGGCCGCATCAATGGCAGTCCATGCTGCAATGCAATTGCCCGGCTCCACCTTCAAATAAAAATTGTCCTGATGCAGCGCCTGTCCCCGCGAGCCCGGCGGCTTGTAGTAGAACATGCTTTGCGCGGCGATCGGCTCCTCTTCATATAAATCTCTCAGCACATTGAGCACAGGCTCGTGCAGCATGTAACGCTTCGCCGTTTCATTAATACGATGAGGATGCATGACCCGAGGATAACGCTTGAGCGGATCATTCGTCTCCGCACTCAAATCAGGCTCAAAATAACCGGGAATAATCTGCTGGCTAATCCCTTCAAAGGTCGAATCGATTTCGGCGAGATCTTGCTCGCTGAATAAATTTTTAACGATTACATATCCGTCGCGACGATACTGCTCCATTTGTTCAGCTGTTAAAGTTAGGGCACTTGATGT
Organism: Paenibacillus sp. FSL H8-0537; assembly: GCF_038051995.1. Classification (NCBI taxonomy): domain Bacteria; kingdom Bacillati; phylum Bacillota; class Bacilli; order Caryophanales; family Paenibacillaceae; genus Paenibacillus; species Paenibacillus sp. FSL H8-0537. Next base: position 5,560,903 of record NZ_CP150290.1, read on the forward strand.
CATACGTTTTCGCTCCTTTTTCATATAGCGGCACTTTGTCGTGCCTGATATTTAAGGTTTAATTTGTGTGGCTTGATAAATCAAGTATAGTGCGAATCCCCTGTGGGTAGGAATGAACAATCATACTGAAAACTACATCAATACTGCTATATCAAAAATAACAGCGTGTAAGAACCCCTTCTTTTTTCGGGTTACTTACGCTCAAACAGCTAGTTTTCAGATCAATAGCCAAGACGGCAGCAATAAGGTAGACTAATTGTATTCTGCAAGTCCGTCATGAGAAGGGTGGCGCTGCCATGAAACGAAATGATTTGGACAATCACCAGGGCAAGGCCGCTACCGAGCAGTCCGTTATTTTTGCTGGCCATTTTACGGAAAATGATCTTTACCATACGGTGCGGCCACACGGCAGAAGCGACTGGCTGATGTTTTATACGCTGCAGGGTGAAGGCTACGCTCAGAGCGGCGATTCACACAAGCGCTGCCTGCCGGGTGAGCTGACGCTTATTCGGCCAGGCTGCATGCATGAATATGGCACGGCGGCGGGCAAAACGTGGCAGTTTGTCTGGGTTCATTTTCCCGATGTAATGGCTGAAACTGGGCTGCTTCCCAACTCTGATCTGATCTCGCAATTGATTCGTCAGCCCTCAGCGGGCAAACGAATTTATCGGGCTTTTCGACGGATATTGACCGACTCGCTGGCGAGCAGCCTGTATAGTGAATCGTTGTGTGAAAACTCGCTGCGCGAAATTTTGCTGCTGCTTGCCCAGCAGATTAACAGCAAAGCGGATGCCCGCATTGAAGAAGCGATGCATTTGCTCGCCGTTCACATGACTCAGCCGCTTTCTATTGGGGAGCTGGCTCATACGATCGGACTTTCCTCATCCAGATTATCCCATTTATTCAAGATTTCAACGGGGTATTCCATCATTGATATGCACAACCGGATGCGTATTCGCCAAGCTGCCCTGCTGCTGGAGCATACGAAACGGAGCGCTTCTGAAATCGCTTTTGACGTAGGTTATCAAAACTATAACCACTTTGCGGTGCAATTTAGCAAGGTTTATGGCCTTTCCCCCCGCTCTTACCGCAGCTGGAAACAAACGGCTGATGGTTTGGCACAACAATAAGTGGAAACAAAACGGACAGAGATGGTAAAATAGGAACAGGGAAGGAGGTCAACTATGACCACGGAAAACGAAGTAAGCGAAGAGGAACAACAAAGCGAGAACCCACAAGAACAAGAAGCGAAACAAATTATTTTGGCGGTATATACTCACACGCTCCAAATGCTTCAAGCCGAGTTTGAAGCCTATCAGGTTGAGGGACAGATTACTAACAATCCCAACTACGGGCCCCTGTTTGCCTACCGCTTGAAAGAGGCGGATAGCGATAAGGAGTATGCTTGCGGCTTCTTTATTAATGAATTGCTTGAGAAGCATAAGGATGCTGAGAGGGCAAGCCAGTGGCTCGCTTCCTTCTATATCGATATGATTGATAGCGGTGTCAGCAAGCCGCTTCAGACACCTCCACAGTCCGAAGACGAAGCCAAGAAGCTGATCGATGAATATATCGTGCCGCATTGCGCTAAGTCGGTTCGGGAAGAATTTAGTCCTGAGCAGGTTTATGTAGATTTGGACATGAATGAGCAAATTGGGCCGGTTATCGAAGCCGGATTCCCTGCAATTACGGAAGGCAACAATGTATGTGCGATGCCTTTCGCCTACTTGCTCACGCTTCATTTAATGAATCGCGATCCAGCAGATCCGCTCGTTCATGGCCTGTACAAAATCCGTGCAGAGAACGGTTTGGAATAACAATTGACAATCGGCTCTGCCGACAATTATACTGTACATAAAAATAGTACAGTTCATCGTTCTTTTTTGGCATGGTTTGCCGAATGCTGAACGCAACAGATCTGCAAAGAGGAGTGTCATTTTTGTCTAATTCCGAAAGTTCATTCAGCACGGTTATCCGCGAGCGCCGTTCGGTTCGCAAATACGATCGGGCTTTTAAAATGACGCAGGAAGAAATTCAAGCTATTATTGCTGATGCGGTTCTTGCACCGTCTGGAAGCAATCTTCAGCCTTGGCGTTTTCTAGTCATTACCGATCAGGAAACGAAGCAAAAGCTGCTTCCTATTGCTTTTAACCAAGAGCAGGTTGTGACTTCGTCTGCTGTCATTGCCGTTATGGCCGATTTGGAGTTTTATAAACATGCCGAGCGCATTTATGAAAAATCGATTGAAGCTGGTTATATGACCCGCGAAGCAGCAGATAAGCTCAGAACGAATATGACGGGCTTCTACGCGAGTGCTCCTGCTGAACGCCTGCTCTCCTCTGTGCTCGTTGACGGCGGACTTGTGTCGATGCAGCTGATGCTGGCTGCGCGTGCCAAAGGCTTCGATACCGTACCAATGGCTGGTTACAATGTAGCGCAATTCCGCGAGCTCATGAATGTGCCTGAAAACTATACGAATGTCATGCTGATTGCCCTTGGCAAAGCTTCAGAGGCTGGTCATCCGACTACCCGTCTGGATGTTAATGACGTTACGTTCTGGAATCATTTCTAAACGAACCAACATAAGACCGTTTTCCACTGGAGCTGCCTAGCGATGCCTCCTTTGGAAAATGGTCTTTTTTCAAAGGAAACGATTTTCTAATCCGAGAGGAGCTAAATGGAACATGGAATTTACTAAACTTGGACGAACAGGCCTGGAAGTATCCCGGCTTGTGCTTGGCTGCATGACCTATGGGGCTCCTGATCGTGGAACGCATCCATGGTCGCTAGGCAAGGATACGAGCAGGACGTATATTAAGCAGGCGCTTGAGCTCGGTTTTAATTTTTTTGATACGGCAAACGTTTATTCTGATGGGACAAGCGAAGAAATCGTCGGCCGGGCGTTAAAAGATTTCGCGAGCCGCGACGACGTCGTCATCGCAACCAAGGTTCACGGCCGCATGCGCCCCGGCGCTAATGGTGCAGGCCTCTCGCGTAAAGCGATTATGGCGGAGGTTGATCACAGCTTACAGCGGCTCGGCACTGACTACATTGATTTGTATCAAATTCATCGCTTTGACAATGGTACGCCGATTGAAGAAACGATGGAAGCGCTCCACGACGTTGTAAAAGCCGGAAAAGCCCGCTATATCGGTGCGTCCTCCATGTATGCCTGGCAGTTTATGAAAATGCAGCAGGCTGCGGAGCGGAACGGCTGGACCCGCTTCGTCTCGATGCAAAACTATGTAAACCTGCTTTACCGCGAAGAAGAACGGGAGATGCTACCCCTTTGCAAATCGGACGGCATCGGTGTCATTCCTTGGAGTCCGCTTGCCCGCGGCCGCCTGACCCGGGATTGGGAGCAAGAAAGCGAACGCTCAAAGACAGATGAGTTCGGTAAAACCTTGTATGCCCAAATGGCGGAAGCCGATCGAAAAATCGCCCTTAAAGTAGCTGATATCGCTGAAAAACGTGAAATCCCTAGAGCGCAGGTCGCGCTTGCCTGGGTGCTGCAAAAAGACTCGATTACCGCGCCAATCGTCGGTGCAACGAAGCCCCATCATTTGACGGATGCTGTAGCCGCCTTGGATGTTAAATTAACAGCCGAGGAAATCGCCACTTTGGAGGAGCCTTACGTTCCCCATCCCGTTATGGGCGGTCTAGGCTAACGTCTGTTTAGAGCATGGTATTAGCTGCTTCAAACATGGTCTTATAGCCAATTAACTTCTATGCAAAAATAGCCCAGCAAATGCCGCCTGATGCGGGCAGTATGGCACTCCAACACGCCATCTTGCTCCGCATCAGGCGGCATTTCTGAGCTAAAGGGATAAGAGCTGCAAGCCGATAATCTCTAGCGAAATATCGTAACCGTAGCTCTCGATCAAAGATGAAGCTGCTTGCATTAAGCCAGTGCCTCCTTGACGAACTCGGACAACAACTTTTGTTCTTTATTAGAAAGATTCTGGATCATATTTACGAACTCCGATACCAGCTCCGTAATCTCTTTGCCTAGCTCCTCTTGAACGGTTTGGATGACCGTACCCAAAACCGTTCCAACAAATACGAGCAGCCCGGAATGGTCATTCGGCGTTTTATTAACAAGCAGGTGAATGACACTCTCCGACTTGCCTCCAAGCTTCTTCAAATAGGCTAGCAGCAGCCCAATGATGTAGCCGCAAAATTCAATATGGATCGCTTTGCTAGGAATGCCATCCAATATTTTTCTAAGCAGCTCATTGATGTTCAAATGGTTCTTGCCGCTGAGCAATTGCTTAATCGAACTTGCAGTTGCCTCCCAGTCTCCAGGATTAACCAAGTCAGAACGTTCCTGGCGAAAAAGCTCCGCCGCCTTGACTGTTGGCGCAAACACAACCTGTGACCTTCCTGTTTCTTTATCATTAACCTCGTAGCTGCGCGATACAAAACCCAGCTTCTCTATTTCCTTCAGCATGTCATAGGCTGTCCATTTGCTTACGCCTAAAGCTTTCGCTAACGTCTCATAATGTATCGGTAATGAAGTGCGTTGATACAATTCCATCAGCTGGTCCAGAAATTGTAATCGGCGTTTCGTAAGCCCCATAAATCCACCCCTATTTTCAGCCAGCAGCTGGTTGCATCTTGTCTGTCTAGCTTTGGCTGGTTTGCGGCTTAATGTTAACATCCCCTCATCGTTCCGTCAACAAGCGTTCCAAGGCAACAGCTTGCCGTTATTCGGGACATCCTGTTGTCAGAAACGCCCAGAGCGGATAATCGCATAGATCAGCCAAATAAACATAGCCAAGGTAACACCAAAGCCGATTTCTATAACAGGTAGTCCCCAAAACAGCGTTTGGGAGTGGTTTAAGGCAGCACCCACAATTAAGCCAACCATCACTAAACTAAGCGCAAGCAAGACAATACTGAATGACAGCTGGTTGCTGATCCGATCCATTTTTTTCATGAGTGTGTCAAGCTGAGGTGATTCCACTTCCATCCGCAGTTTACCCTTCCGTACGACGAGAGAAAGCTGCTTCAAAGTGACCGGAATGTCGCTGATCAGCTTGAAATAATCTGGTGCTTCTTCCAGCAGCCCTCTCCATATCTCCCTTGGGTCCAATTGCTCTACAAATAGCTTTTTACCGAATGGCTCAGCAATATCAAAAATTTTAATTTCCGGATCAAGCGCAACCGCCACCCCTTCCATCGTAAGCAAGGATTTGCCGAGCAGCGTTAATTCCGATGGAATTCGAATATGATGTCGGTTGGCAACCATAAATAAATCTCCAATAGCTGTTCCAAGACTTATCTGATTGAGCGGCACCTGATAATACTTCTCCCGCATTTCATCCACATCAGCATATAATTTGCTCTGATCCACCTCATCAGGAATAACTCCCATATACGAAATGGCTCGAATGACGCCCTTAGAGCTTTGATTGCGCAGGGCGATTACAAGCGAAGCAAAATGTTTTTTCGTACCGGGAGATAACCGCCCTACCATTCCAAAATCAATTAGCGCCAGTCGGCCGTCAGGAAGCGCCATGACATTGCCAGGATGCGGATCCCCATGGAAGAAGCCATCGACTAGAACCTGATGAAAAATCGCCGTTGCCAGCCGTTCCGCAAGCCGCTTATTATCTAGTCCCATTCGTTTAAGCTGCTGCCTATCCGAAAGCTTCACTCCGTTTACATAGTCTGTCGTCATTACACGCTTCGTACTATATTCCCAATGTACCGAAGGTACAAAAATATACGGCAGCTTCTTGCTATAGGCAATAAATTTCTCTGCACTATGCGCTTCCATTGTATAGTCCATTTCCTGACGGAACGCTTTGCTCAGTTCCTCAACAATCTCAATTAGACGATAGTGCTGGGCAAACTCAAAAGCCCCTTCACCCAATTTAGCCACATCCGCTAAAATATTCAAATCCGTTTCAACCAGCTTTTGAATGCCAGGACGCTGAACCTTAACGACAACCTCTGCTCCATCCCGCAGCGTAGCCCGATGAACTTGGCCAATGGAGGCCGCTGCAATCGGTGTAATGGAAAAGTTCAAAAACAAATTTTCAATCGTATCACCAAGCTCTGCTTCAATAATTTGGGTTACTTCCTCATATGGGAATGCAGGCACATGGTCTTGCAAACGTTCTAATTCAACCAAAATATTTGCCGGAATTAAATCTGGACGCGTGCTTGCAATTTGTCCCAGTTTAACAAAGGTTGGGCCTAATTCCTCCAGCAATGTCCGAATGCGTTCGCCAACGCTTTTAGTTTGAATCTCTTCTTGCTCCGGTTTGCGTATAAACCTCAATCTATCCCTGGCTCCGATACCATCTGATACATATCCCAGCCCGTTTCGTGCTATCGCAGTAACAATTGTTCGATAACGCTGTAACTGCCTAATCCGTTTTCCGTGCTGCAATCGTGTAGCCCCCTGTCAATCCGCGCTTTGCTCTTTCTGCTCAAGTGCATCCAGCCGTTTTTCAAGTCGCTCGATATCCTCGCGGGTAGCTATTTTCCCTTCACTTAAAATAGCTCTTACTCGTTCCTGCGCCATGGCTTCAATCTGCTCACGCAGCTCTTCCCCTTTTTTAACAAGTGTATCGGTTAAAGTTTTGGATTCTTCTTTACTAACCTGCCCTTTCTGCACCAATTCATCAATCGTTTTTTCCACCTGCTCCTTGCCGGTAACAGCGATCCCCATTGCCAGTGACATAGCTTTGCTTATTGTATCTTTCATCTTCAAACAGCTCCTTTGCTTTTATAGGTTATAAAATACACAAAAAACCAAAAAACTATACAAATAAATAGGCAACCTGCTTCACTAGCCTAAATGTTTTGACCACTTATAGTGAAACATTACCAAACAAGTTTTTTGGCTTTTTGTGTCTACAGATTACCACTAAAATAATAAACCGTCAAATGGTTAACAAATCAAACTGCTTCCTTCTAATTTCATAACGAAAAACGCTGATCACATATAATGTGATCAGCGTTTCAACAACTTGCTTATATGCCGGCGAGAGGACTCGAACCTCCACGGTTTCCCTCACGATTTTGAGTCGCGCGCGTCTGCCATTCCGCCACGCCGGCGTTTTAAAGAATAATGGCGTGCCCTAAGAGATTCGAACTCCTGGCCTTTTGATTCGTAGTCAAACGCTCTATCCAGCTGAGCTAAGGGCACAAACTATGAAATTGTGGAGGCGCCACCCAGACTCGAACTGGGGGTAGAGCTTTTGCAGAGCTCTGCCTTACCACTTGGCTATGGCGCCATAAAGATGGAGCGGACGACGAGATTCGAACTCGCGACCCTCGCCTTGGCAAGGCGATGCTCTACCACTGAGCCACGTCCGCAAAAGAATGGCTGGGGATTCAGGGATCGAACCTGAGAATGACGGAGTCAAAGTCCGTTGCCTTACCGCTTGGCTAATCCCCAACAATTAAGTATTTTTTAAATTGAACAATAATGGGGCGATCGAGGGGAATTGAACCCCCGAATGTCGGATCCACAAACCGATGCGTTAACCACTTCGCCACGACCGCCATATTATATTGTTCTGTTTTGATTGGCAGGGGCAGCAGGAATTGAACCCACACCAACGGTTTTGGAGACCGTTGTTCTACCCTTAAACTATGCCCCTAAAAACTGGTGGAGGATGATGGATTCGAACCACCGAACCCGAAGGAACAGATTTACAGTCTGCCGCGTTTAGCCACTTCGCTAATCCTCCATAAGTGGTGCCGTCGAGAGGACTTGAACCCCCAACCTACTGATTACAAGTCAGTTGCTCTACCAGTTGAGCTACAACGGCATGGTACATTCTTTCATTCAACTATCATCTTAATGGTGGCTCGGGACGGAATCGAACCGCCGACACGAGGATTTTCAGTCCTCTGCTCTACCGACTGAGCTACCGAGCCAGATGTTTTAAATGGCGGAGCTGACGAGATTCGAACTCGCGGTCTCCTGCGTGACAGGCAGGCATGTTAGGCCTCTACACCACAGCTCCACATCATATTCTCGGATCATTCCGAAGGTAAAGTTTGGTTGCGGGGGCAGGATTTGAACCTGCGGCCTTCGGGTTATGAGCCCGACGAGCTACCGGGCTGCTCCACCCCGCGTCATCGTAAAAGCAATATGGTGGAGGCTGAGGGGATCGAACCCCCGACCCTCTGCTTGTAAGGCAGATGCTCTCCCAGCTGAGCTAAGCCTCCATGTTGTTTAAGCGACTTTTATATCTTAACACTTTTTTAATCTTTTTGCAAGTTCTTTTTAAAAGTTTTTTGGTGACCCGTAGGGGACTCGAACCCCTGTTACCTCCGTGAAAGGGAGGTGTCTTAACCACTTGACCAACGGGCCATCTTAAAATTCAACCAACATACTTTAAGTAAGTATGGCAGAGAGGAAGGGATTCGAACCCTCGAGACCCGGTTAGAGCCTACACGATTTCCAATCGTGCTCCTTCGACCACTCGGACACCTCTCTATAATGGCTCCCCGAACAGGACTCGAACCTGTGACAACTCGATTAACAGTCGAGTGCTCTACCAACTGAGCTATCAGGGAATATAAAGCGTAACATACAAGGTATTGCTACCTTGAAAACTGGATGCGAAAGACAAAGTCTGAAACTTTAGCGTGTTGTTAGGATAAGCCCTCGACCGATTAGTATTCGTCAGCTGCACGCATTGCTGCGCTTCCACCCCGAACCTATCAACCTCGTCGTCTTCAAGGGGTCTTACTAAATTGGGAAATCTCATCTTGAGGGGGGCTTCGCGCTTAGATGCTTTCAGCGCTTATCCCGTCCGTACTTGGCTACCCAGCGGTGCTCCTGGCGGAACAACTGGTACACCAGCGGTACGTCCATCCCGGTCCTCTCGTACTAAGGACAGCTCCTCTCAAATTTCCTGCGCCCGCGACAGATAGGGACCGAACTGTCTCACGACGTTCTGAACCCAGCTCGCGTACCGCTTTAATGGGCGAACAGCCCAACCCTTGGGACCTACTTCAGCCCCAGGATGCGATGAGCCGACATCGAGGTGCCAAACCTCCCCGTCGATGTGGACTCTTGGGGGAGATAAGCCTGTTATCCCCAGGGTAGCTTTTATCCGTTGAGCGATGGCCCTTCCATTCGGTACCACCGGATCACTAAGCCCGACTTTCGTCCCTGCTCGACTTGTAGGTCTCGCAGTCAAGCTCCCTTATGCCTTTGCACTCTCCGAATGATTTCCAACCATTCTGAGGGAACCTTTGGGCGCCTCCGTTACATTTTAGGAGGCGACCGCCCCAGTCAAACTGTCCACCTGACACGGTCCCCGAACCAGTTTCATGGTCCTAGGTTAGAACTCCGATACGATCAGGGTGGTATCCCAACGTCGCCTTCACACAAGCTGGCGCTCATGCTTCAATGGCTCCCACCTATCCTGTACAGATCGTACCAAAGTTCAATATCAAGTTACAGTAAAGCTCCATGGGGTCTTTCCGTCTTGTCGCGGGTAACCTGCATCTTCACAGGTATTAAAATTTCACCGGATCTCTCGTTGAGACAGCGCCCAAGTCGTTACGCCATTCGTGCGGGTCAGAATTTACCTGACAAGGAATTTCGCTACCTTAGGACCGTTATAGTTACGGCCGCCGTTTACTGGGGCTTCGGTTCACAGCTTCGGATTGCTCCTAACCGCTCCCCTTAACCTTCCAGCACCGGGCAGGCGTCAGCCCGTATACTTCGCCTTACGGCTTCGCACAGACCTGTGTTTTTGCTAAACAGTCGCTTGGGCCTTTTCACTGCGACCCCCTCGGGCTATTCACCCTACCGAGGTACCCCTTCTCCCGAAGTTACGGGGTCATTTTGCCGAGTTCCTTAACGAGAGTTCTTCCGCGCGCCTTAGCATGCTCTGCTCGCCTACCTGTGTCGGTTTGCGGTACGGGCACCTTCACCTGGCTAGAGACTTTTCTCGGCAGCCGGAGTGCATGACCTTCGCTACTATAATTTTCGCTCCCCATCACAGCCCAGCCTTCACGATGAGCGGATTTGCCTACTCATCAGCCTCACTGCTTGGACGGACTATTCCATCAGTCCGCGTCACTGCCCTTCTGCGTCATCCCATTGCTCATAACGGTTTACGGTGGTACAGGAATTTGAACCTGTTGTCCTTCCACTACGCCTTTCGGCCTCGCGTTAGGTCCCGACTTACCCTGAGTGGACGAGCCTTCCTCAGGAACCCTTAGGCTTTCGGCGGACAAGATTCTCACTTGTCTTTTCGTTACTCATACCGGCATTCTCACTTGAATACAGTCCAGCACTCCTTACGGTATACCTTCAACCTATATTCAACGCTCCCCTACCCAAGTACCATACGGTACATGTCATAGCTTCGGTGGTGTGTTTAGCCCCGTTACATTTTCGGCGCAGAGTCACTCGACCAGTGAGCTATTACGCACTCTTTAAATGGTGGCTGCTTCTAAGCCAACATCCTGGTTGTCTTTGCAACTCCACATCCTTTCCCACTTAACACACACTTGGGGACCTTAGCTGATGATCTGGGCTGTTTCCCTCTTGACAATGGATCTTAGCACTCACTGTCTGACTCCCGAGAAGCACGTCTATGGCATTCGGAGTTTGACTAGACTTGGTAACCCTTGGCGGGCCCCGCACCCAATCAGTGCTCTACCTCCACGACGTTCATACCTCGAGGCTAGCCCTAAAGCTATTTCGGGGAGAACCAGCTATCTCCGAGTTCGATTGGAATTTCTCCGCTACCCCCACCTCATCCCCGCACTTTTCAACGTGCGTGGGTTCGGGCCTCCAGTGCGTGTTACCGCACCTTCACCCTGGACAGGGGTAGATCACACGGTTTCGGGTCTACGACCACGTACTTATTCGCCCTATTCAGACTCGCTTTCGCTGCGGCTCCGTCTTCCCGACTTAACCTTGCACGTGAACGTAACTCGCCGGTTCATTCTACAAAAGGCACGCCATCACCCATGAATAGGGCTCTGACTTTTTGTAAGCGCACGGTTTCAGGTTCTTTTTCACTCCGCTTCCGCGGTGCTTTTCACCTTTCCCTCACGGTACTGCTTCACTATCGGTCACTAGGGAGTATTTAGCCTTGGCAGATGGTCCTGCCGGATTCCGACGGGGTTTCTCGTGTCCCGCCGTACTCAGGATCCGTCTCGGAGAGTGTGTGCTTTTGGCTACAGGGCTTTTACCTCTTATAGCGGGCCTTTCCAGACCTCTTCGCCTAACACACACCTTTGTAACTCCATGTGAGACGTCCTACAACCCCAAGGAGCAAGCTCCTTGGTTTGGGCTAATCCGCGTTCGCTCGCCGCTACTGACGGAATCACTTTTGTTTTCTCTTCCTCAGGGTACTTAGATGTTTCAGTTCCCCTGGTATGCCTCACTCTGACCTATGTATTCAGTCAGAAGTAACTGTCCATTACGACAGCTGGGTTTCCCCATTCGGAAATCCCCGGATCAAAGCCTGCTTACGGCTCCCCGAGGCAGTATCGTTGTTCGCCACGTCCTTCTTCGGCTCCTAGTGCCTAGGCATCCTCCGTGCGCTCTTATTAGCTTAACCATTTGCTACAGCATGCTCGATTAGCCGGCCGTTGTCCGTT